>NZ_AP012334.1:1078717-1438289 GCF_001042695.1 Scardovia inopinata JCM 12537
AATCCCAAAGGTATGCTGGCGGACTACAGCCCTTGTTTGCTTGTTGACAGGCAAAGGATTGGCCAAACTCAGGCTCTTGGGATCAATATCGGCATAGACCGGAGTAAGACCAGCCTGAATGATGGGATCTACAGCGGTGATGCAGGTAAAGGTCTGAGTGAGAACCTGTCCCGATCCCTGAACGCTTTTCAGAGCTTCAAAGACCACTTCCATCCCATACCGGGCCTTGAAAACCAGGTACCAGTCCCCTATGCGTGTGTGTGTATATTGTGCCAAAACTTTCTGGAGTGACTGCGTATGACCTATCATCGTATCCTCATTTCCGGCGAGATTTCTACCATCAAGCCTAGCATAAACCTGCCTCTCAGGAGTAAAAGAAAAGACTTTGTCGTCTGCGCGATGAAATACAGTAAGAAGTGCCCAAAAATGCACTGATTTTCACGGTTTTACCACTTTTTGAGGATGATATGACACATTCACCTGCTCCCAGCCCCTCTGACTATGTTCCGGGCAGTCTGACCCTAAGCACAGCCTGCACCATACTCAGGCAGCACGGTCTGCTGAAAGAATTAATTCACCAAGACAGTTGGACAGATACTCCTGAGATATGGCCGGCCGAAACGGCAGGCATGACTTTTACCCGTATTTCTTATGATACCCGTCAGGTTGATGATCATACCCTCCTCTTTTGCAAGGGCCGTTTCCACAGCTCTTATCTGGATAAGGCAGATCAGGATGGTCTGCCCTGTTATGTGGCAGAAAATGACTACAGTCAGGTAACCCGGGCTATAGGAATAATCGTTACCGATATCAAAAAAGCCATGTCCCTGCTCAGTTCCGCATTTTACCGGTATCCAGCCAAAGAGATCACTGTAATTGGCATAACGGGAACTAAAGGAAAAACAACTACAGCCTATTTCACCCATGCCATTCTCAATGCCTATACAGGAGGAAAAGCTGCCCTCCTGTCTTCCGTGGATAATTGCCTTGATGGCCATACTTTTGTTGAATCTGACCTGACGACCCCCGAATCCCTGGATCTCTTCAGGATGATGCGGCAGGCAGTCAGTCAAGGAATGAAATACCTGATTATGGAGGTTTCCTCACAGGCATATAAGGTTGACCGGGTTTATGGCCTGACTTTTGCTCTGGGGGCTTTCCTTAATATTTCTCCCGACCATATAAGTCCCATCGAACACCCGTCTTTTGAAGATTATTTCTACTGCAAGCGTCAGATTGCTCTTAACTCCTCTGCCCTGGTCCTCAACGCTGACATGGTTCATTCCAGTCTGGTTACGCAAGACGCTGGCCTCAGGGGGATTCCGGTAACTACTTTCCGCCTGGAAAACAGCAACGCTGACAGAACTGCAGATCTGACCGTGACCTCGATAAGGGAAGATAAGGGCGAATCTCCACAGTTTCAGGCCAGGCTGAAAGGGAAAGACCTGGGGAGATTCAGCCTGAGCATTCCCGGAGATTTCAACGGGGCTAATGCGGCAGCAGCCCTGGCCCTGATATCTGCCTGCGGCCTGGATCTAACCAACCCCCATGTGCAGCAAGCCCTCCAGGCTATGGAAAAAGTCACGATTGCCGGTCGAATGGAGATCTTCTCTTCCCCAGATAAATCTTTAGTAGGAATTGTTGATTATGCCCACAATGGTGTCAGTGCCTCAGTCCTCCTGGATTATATCGATCAGGCATACGGCCGGCTGAACCCCCGCATTATTCTGGTTACCGGTTCTGCGGGGAACAAGGCTTATGACCGGCGTCAGGAAATTGTTGAAGCTGCCCAAAACAGGATTTCTCGCTTTATTTTTACCGAGGAAGATACCGATACTGAACCCATCATAGATATCTGCCAGCAGATGGATCAAGCAGTCAGCAACCCACAGGTGGAACATGGAATTATTCTCAGCCGTTCCCAGGCTCTACAAGAAGCCTTTCGAGATGGAAAAGAGCATGCCAGGCAGGGAAAAACGACGGTGATTGCAGCCATTGGTAAGGGAAATGAACGGTGGATTAAACATCTGAACAAGCATGTTGTCTACCAGGGTGACGACAGGATTATGAAAGGACTCCTTTATGATTAATTTTCTTCCCGTGATTTTAGGCGGTGATGTGGGTGCTTATGCCCTGGCACGGGAGTTCAATGATGCGTATGGGGTAAAACCTATCCTTGTGACCGCTTACAATCCCCTGCCTATCAGGGACACAGCCATTGCCCGCCGTCACTACTGCCCTGGTGCTGCTGAAGAAAAGCCTCTGGTGAATGATCTGGCCAGCCTGGGCCAGCAGCTCAAACAGGAGGATCCCAGCAGGATTTTGATTCTTATGGCCAACACCGAATGGCGTATTCAGGTCCTGGCCCGCAACCGGCAGAAACTGGAAACGTGGTATCAGATTCCAATTCCCAGCCTGGAGACGATTGAAAAACTCAACGACAAGGAATCGTTTGAGAATCTCGCCCATCAGGTAGGAATTGACACCCCCCTATCTTTTTATCAAGATTTTTCAGCCAGCGATCAGCCAGACTGGAAACCGCAGCCCCTTCCTCAGGAACTGGCCTTCCCCCTGGTAGCCAAGCCGGCCCAAAGTGCCGAATACGAACAGTTGATGTTTGAGGGAAGAAAGAAGGTGTATAGAATCTCCTCACAGGAAGAATTGGAGCACCTGTGGTCTACCCTGCGAAAGGCAGGATTCAGAGGGAAGTTCATTGCCCAGCAGCTGATTGAAGGCGACGATACCCAGATGTATTCCATCACTGCCTATGTAAACAAAAAGGGATCCGTATCATTCATGGCCTCGGCACGAGTCTTGTTGGAAGAACACCATCCTGCCACCCTGGGCAATCCCTGCGCCATGATAACCACCCCTATCAGCCACATTCTTCAGCCAGCCAAGCGCCTGCTTGAATCTGTTGATTACCACGGCTTCGCCAATTTTGATGTAAAACAGGATCCCCACAGCGGCCGCTTCTATTTCCTGGAGGTCAATCCCCGAATTGGCCGTAACAGCTTCTACTGTCTGGGGGCCGGCATTAACCCCATGAAAGAAATGACCGATGACCTCCTGCAAGTCAGCCAGGAAGCAGACCAGGGGCAGAGCCCGATACAGAGTTCAGACGGACAGACCCGCGTAGCCAGCGGGGAAATTCTCTACTGTCTTATTCCCCACAGACTCTTAAAGAAATATATTCAGGATCCTGCCCTCCTGAACCAGGTAAATTCCCTGATCCGCTCCCATCGGACAGTCGACCCTCTTATCAACCCCAAGGATAGGTCTTTCAAGCGTAGGCTGTATCATTGGGAATCAGGAATAAGCCACTATCGCAAATTCCATGCCTATTATCCTAAGCCGACTGCAACAGGATTTTAGACAGGATTTTGGAGATATCCAGATATATCCGGTTAGGCCAGCCCATCCCGGAATTATCAGGAAAAGCTTCTGCACCAGGCGACAGCAGGATATCATCGCAGATGATGGGAGGACACGTGTTTACGGCAACAGAAACAAACAGTAAGGAAAAGTGGCAGCAGGCTTGGGAGGTGCTCAGCGGCCATCCTCTTCAATCGTGGCAATGGGGACAGCTGAAAACCCAGACCGGCCCGTGGGATGCTCATCGGATTATTATTACCGATGATTCAGGCAAAACGGTAGGCGGAGCTCAGATTCTGGTCCGCAGTCTGCCCTGGCCTTTCACTGCCATGTGTTATATTCCCCGCGGCCCTCTGGCTGCTCCAGGAACTCACCTAGCTGATATTGCTGATGTCTGCGCTGCCTGGTGTAAAAAAAATACCAGGGCTGTCAGTCTGAAAATTGATCCTGCTGTCACCAAAGCTGACTTAGGAAAAAATCTGTCTGCATCCTGGTCGAATGCCCCTACCGTCCTGATAGCGAAAACGGCCACAATCCCCCTGACCGGCAGCCAGGATGAAATTATGCACAGCATTCATTCCAAGAAAGCCCGGCAGTATATTCGTAAAGCAACCAGAGAAGGCGTTGTCTGCCGACCTGCCCGCAGGGAAGATCTACCTGACATTCTTAACCTTTACCATCACACAGCAAACAATGATGGTTTTGCCCTCCATTCGGACGAGTTTTACAACCAAGCCTGGTCTGTCCTGGATGGAATTAACCAGGTATTTGTGGCTGAAGCTGAAGGAAAAATTCAGGCTTTCCTCTGGAATGCCACCAGTGGTGATACTGCTTTTGAACTCTGGGGAGCGGTCAGCGATCAAGGAAAGAAGCTCAGGGCCAACTATGCCCTCAAATGGACAGCAATCTGCGCTGCCAAAGACAGGGGCACCCGTCTGTATGATCTCAATGGCCTTCTCAATGATGGCATCAGCGACTTTAAACTGCTCTGGGTGTCGGAACCCACCTGGTGGATAGGAACCTTTGACCATCCCCTCAAACCCCTTGCAGGCCTGTGGAAGACAGCGATGCGTCTCCACAGCAAATGGAATCAAAGGAATGATGCACAGAAAAACACCAGTTCGGATTAATTCTTCTTCAGGTGCTTCTGCTATAACTGCACAGGTGGCTGATAGCAGCCGCCATCATACATAAGTGCAAAACTACAAGGCTCATATAAACAGCAAAAGGGGAAGCTATGAGTATGTTTCTTGTCAGGACAGTGTCTGAACAGGAATATAAGAAGCTAATTTCCGCCGCTGAGGTTTCTGTCCCCATTGAACAGACCCCACTCTGGGCAAGATATCAAGCCACTATTCAGGACCGTAAACCCTGGCGTTTTCTGGCTGTATATAATAAAACCCGTCCCATAGCTGTGCTCAGTCTCATCCGCTATTCGACCCACGGCTATCATTTCCTGCGGGCAGCACACGGACCGGTTTACCTGGATCAGAACAAACAAGCCAGTGCCTCCACGGAATCGAATCTGGCAGATGCCCTCCTGGCTTACACTCGTTCTGAGGCCTCTGATGCTGTTTTTATTCGCATGGCTTCCCGCTGTGACTTGAGGCAAAGCAGGCCTGTCCTGTCCAGCATACCGTATGATCAGACTGTTGTTATTGACACCACAGGAAGCAGTGACGATATTCTGTCCAGGATGAAAAGGCGGGGGCGGCGGGATGTACGCAAGTCTCTGCGGGAGTGCCCGGCAATCTGTGCCGATGAGACCGAGCAGGCAAGCAGGGATTTTTCTGACTACTATGCAGTTTTAGAAGATACGGGACAGAGGGATGGTTTCGAACCAGCACCAATGAGTGACTACTCCACCATGATTTCTGCTCTGGGGCCCAATCACTGCCGGGTGTATGCAGCCCGCTTGGACGGCAAAGTTATTGCCTGGTCACTGGTAACCATTAATGGAAACCGAGCAGTGCGCTATTATGCAGCAATGATGTCCCAGACCCGTAAAATGCATGTAACCGACCGGCTGCTCTTTGAAGAATGCTGCCTCTTGTCCCGCAGGGGAATTACCCGCTATGATCTCATGGGGATTGGCAGCGATTTCTCCCCCAGCCTTAAAGGGCTCAACGAATTCAAGACCAAGTTTACTACGGAGACCACAGCCGTGAGTCCGGAACGCGATTTCCCCATACACAAGATTGCCTTCTCTATCCTGTCAGGATTGCAAAAGCTGCGCGGCCGCAGAGGCAAAGATTAAAAAAGCCAGATGGCCAGAATTAGACTCAAGCCAGAATTAGACTCAGGCAAGAGCCGAGCGCAAAAAGACTCACTTTTCCTGTAAAGGCATAGTTCCCTGTTTAAGCTTCTGGGAGACCACAGCCGTCACCCCGTCCGACCGCATGGTAACGCCATAAAGGGCATCGGCAATACTCATCGTTCTTTGCTGATGGGTAATAATAATCAACTGAGACCGCAGACGCAAGGCATTGAGGGCGTCCAGAAGACGGGTCAGATTAATGTCATCCAAGGCTGCTTCAACCTCATCCAGGATGTAAAAAGGACTGGGTCTGGCAGTGAAGATAGCAAAAAGCAGGGCCAAGGCTGTTAATGACCTCTCCCCTCCGGACAGGAGAGTCAGCTGCTTAACCCTCTTGCCGGCCGGGCTGGCCTCAACAATCACGCCAGTTGTCAGCAAATCATCCGGATTCTCCAGAACCAGCCTGCCCTTTCCTCCCGGGAAGAGGGTTCCAAACACCTTCTCAAAAGCAGCGGCAGTGTCGTCAAAAGCTTCCTTAAAAACGGTAATCATGGTGGAATCCAGGTCAGAAATTAGCTTAAGAAGATCATCCCGGGACGAGGCCACATCTTTGCGCTGCTGATTCAAATAACGGTGCCGGGTCTCCAGAGCATCGTACTCCTCTGTAGCCAAAGGATTGATCTTCCCCAAGGCGGCCAGATCCCTCCGGGCTTTAGCCAACCTCTTTTCCTGCTCCTGCCGGTCATAATCCACCGTCTTAAAATGAGAGCGCAGAGCCTGAGCATCAGACAAGTCCACCTGCTGAGAATCCTGCTGCGATTCTTGCAGCCTTCCTTCCCCATTGTCCTGGTCAGAATCCTCTTCAGGGTCATCACTGCCAGTGGCGTCCCGGTCACCTGACTCCAGGGGGATGGGTCGTCCCGAATCATCTAAAAGAGGAACGGGGAGAGAAGGATTGTACGACTGCATAAGTTCTTCCAGGCTCAAACCCAAATCGTCCAGCGCCTTCTGTGAAATCTGTCCATACTGAGCAGCCACCCGCTCCCGATGAACATCCAGATCATGTTCTTTCTTGCGCAGATCATCCACAACCGGTTCCAGACTGTTGCGATGAGATCTAAGAGCGGTTAACTCACTGTCATGGCTGGAAGCCTCTTTCTGCAAATCCTGCCGACGATGGGAAACCCGGTTTATATGCACCAGCAAAGCCTGAGCCGCGGCCTGAGCCTGGAGCCCCAGAAGTTCGGCCTTACCCGCCTCCTCCCTGCGGGTTGCGTTCTCCTTTTCAATCCGCTCCCGGCGGATTTTAGCCTGGCGGGCATTATCGGTCAGGAGGGAGGCCTGTCTCAGATAGGACTGATATTTACGGTTAGCTTCAGTCCAAGCAATCTTGGCAGCAACTTCCTTCTCCCTCTCCTGGGACAAAAGGGTTTCCATCTGTCTTTCGCGCTCAGCAAGGTCATCCGTCGATACACCAGACTGATCAGCCTGGCTGACAGCCTGCAGCTGGCCTCGAAGATCATCAAGAGTCTGATCGTAGGACTCTTCTTCAGCATCTAATGACCGGGTACGATCCCTCAGCTGAGAAATCCTCTGCTTAATGCTGTCAATAGACTGACCTGTTTCCGCCTTATCTCTGCGAGCCTGCTGACGCCGTTCCTTTGTACGAATCAGGACAGTTTTGGCCTGTTCTTCCTGCTGACGCAGATCCCTGTAATTTTGATCTTCCTGCGTGATATGGGCATCAAGGTCAGTCAGACGCTCCTCAAAGGAAGCACACTCAGCCAAGGCCCTCTCTGCCCGGGCAGCCAGGCTCAAATCACTGGGAGACTTAGTAGAACCGCCTACCCCGCCCAGGGAAGTCACCAATTCTCCATCGGCAGTAGCTACCTGGAAAGGCCAGGAATGTGGCCGATCTCTCTTAACCTCCGCCAGCTCAAGCGCCTGCTGAGCCTGGTCAAGGGTAGGAGCAAGAGCTACATCGCTGAGCAGAACCGCCAAAGAAGAGAGAACCCCCTGAGCCACTGTTCGATCTGGACAAGAAGGATTGGGATGAATAACCTGCACAGCAGGCAGAAGACCAGGAACAGCGAATTTACTGTCCTGTTCAGCTGCTTCTCTGTGACTGTCCCTGTCTTCCCCTTCCCGGGCAGAAAGAACAACAGTCCTGCCCATACCTTCTTTCCTGGCCGCAGTCAGTGTCTGGGAAACAGCAGGGTAATCAGGAACTACGATGGCGCTGGCAAAGGGCCCCAAAGCTCTGGACACCGCTTCTTCCCAGCCCTGATCTATGTGAATATACTGGGACAAACGACCTAAAACAGGCAGATCCTGGTGGTGTTCCAAGTCAGCAGTACTGCCGCGGGACTTGAGGGTATCGGTCAAAGCGTCAGCCTTGGCTTTCAAGGAAATAATCCTGGATTCCACCTGCCTGTGCTCTTCCTTACTGCGATCCAACCGTGTCCTGGCCTGATCAACCTTCTGCCTAATCTCCTGAAGGTTAGTTTCCGCAGAATTATCGTCCTGGTCAGTCTGCTCATCCAGGGAAGCCATATGGTCTTGAGCCTGCTGGAGCTGCTTAGCAAAAGCTTCGCGCTGGTTATCCAAATCCTTGCGTCGGGAGGCAAGAGCTTGTTTCTGCCCTTCCTGCCTGGCCAGCATTTCTCTGATACTGGCTATATGGGCATCTTTCTCCTGGGCACTCTTGCGCAGCTGGGTGATCATCTGCCGCAGGGAAGCCAGTTGCTTCTCTCTTGCTGCTCTCACCTCGGTCTGCTTATCCAAAGTCAGACGGGAATCCTCGCTCAGTTTTTTCTCTTCCTCTGCCTGTTCATTCAGTTCTTCAGCCCTTTTCAGAAGGATTTCGGGGTCTTCCGAGCCAATTGGGACAATCTGAGACAACCAGGATCGGGATCGTTCTGCTGCCAAAGCTGACAAAGATTTGAACCGCTCCTCAATTTGAGACATAGCCTGCCAGGTACGGTTGATGGAATCAATGGCAGGACTGGATTTGCTGGCTAAGTCTTCCAGATGCTCAATACGAATCTTTATTTCAGCCAGTTCCTGCTGCTGTTCAGCCAACTGAGCGCGAATTGCAGCCAGATCATGGCGGAGGCTGTCTCTGCTGTGGGTAATCTGAAGGGCATCATCGGCATAGAGGCGGCTCATGGCATCTCTGAGACTGATCTGAATGCTGTCTGCCCGGCGGGACACACGGGCTTGCCGGCGAAGAGGGCCCAGCTGCCTGTGGATCTCCTGAAGAAGATCGTCCACTCTGTCTAAATTTTCCTGAGTCCCCTGAAGTTTGCGCAGAGCACGTTCCTTACGCTTGCGATGTTTAAGAATCCCTGCCGCTTCTTCAATGAAAGCCCGGTTATCAGCCGGGGTTGCCCTCAGAATGGAATCAAGTCTCCCCTGGCCTACCACCACATGCATATGAGAGCCCAGGCCAGTATCGCTTAAGAGCTCCTGAACATCCAGAAGGCGGACAGGGGAACCATTAATGGCATATTCGGACCCTCCATTGCGGAAGATCGTCCGGCTGATAGTGACTTCTGAATAATCGATATCCAAAGTCCCATCGGAGTTGTCAATGGTCAGGGAAACCTGGGCACGCCCCAAGGGAGATCGGGAAGAAGTACCTGCAAAAATTACATCCTCCATGGAGGTTCCCCTCAGAGTCTTTGCCCCCTGCTCCCCCATAACCCAGGCCAGGGCGTCCACAATATTGGACTTACCAGACCCATTAGGTCCTACAACCGCTGTGATTCCTGGCTCAAAGCGCAGGGTCGTGGCGTTGGCAAACGATTTGAAACCTCGTAGGGTCAGCTCTTTGACATACATCCGCTATTTATCCCCGTCCGTCAGACCATCGTGCAAGACTTCCTGCAGATACCGAGACACGGCAGATAAGGTGTCATCATCATCGCCACTGGTATCATCGCTATCAGCACCCTGCCTGATATTATCACCCTGCCCCGGCTCTTGACTTCCTGCAGAAGCCGTAAGGCCAACAGAAACAGCCGTCTGAGACCTGTCTTCCTGGTTGGCAGTCAAATCCCTGGCACGCTGTTCCACTGTTTTAGCCAACTCCTGATTGGGCTTTTCCTCCAGGAGAGTCCGGGCATCTCCCACAGTAACAAAACTGCCAAAGATTACAATCCCGTGCCCATAACCTACACCCAGATCATCATCCACATCTACCAAATTGACAGCGGTCTGTATAGCGTCGGGCAGGGAATCCTGACGTATGACCCTGTCGGGTCCGAACACATCCTGAGCAATCTTTTCCAGCTGATCTACCGACATAACTCTCTGTGTCCACGAATTCTCAGTTACAATGATTTTGTCCAGTACCGGCTCCATTATTCCCAGGACAGCTTCCACATCCTTATCTTTCATCATGGAAACCACACCTACGATCTGCTTAAAATCGAAGTTCTCTTCCAAAGCCTCTCTGACAGCGCTGACTGCCTGTACATTATGACCTCCATCCAGAATGATGGTTGGGGAAGAACGAATAATTTCCAATCTACCTGGAACTTTTACCGTCTGCAAAGCCTGGGAAACTATATCATTATTCAGCTGACCACTCACAGGAATAACAGCCTCTGCTGCTGACAAAGCAGCCAGGGCATTATGAGCCTGATGAGAACCAAACAGGGAAATAGGAAGATCCTGGTATGTCCCCTGGCTGGTCTGTAGGGTAGCCATCTGCCCGCCGACCGCAGGAACTCGGGAAAGAACCTGGATCTCCTGCCCGTCATGCAGAACCGCCCTGGCACCTATTTCTGAAGCCTGGTCGTCAATAATAGACAGAACGGATTCATGGGTTTGAGGGCCGACAACCACCAGAGAGCCAGGCTTGATAATGCCGACCTTCTCCCGGGCAATATCCTCCACTGTACTCCCCAGCCACTGGGTATGATCCAGATCAACCGGACCAATAACCGCCGCATCTGCAGTCACCACATTAGTGGCATCCCAGCGACCCCCCATGCCTACTTCCATAATGGCAACATCCACTGGAGCGTCAGCAAAAGCCCAGATTGCCATAGTGGTCAGGACCTCAAAAAAGCTCATGCGGGGGCCGCTGTCAGCAAGGCTTGCAGCATCAACCATATCAATAAAATCTTTGACCTGGACATACAGGTCTGCAAACTGCTCATCACTGACCCGCTGACCATCAATAGCAATGCGCTCGGTTATTGACTGCACATGAGGAGAAGTATAAAGCCCGGTTCGAAGCCCATACGCACGGCAGATGGATTCAGCCATCTTGGCGGTTGACCCCTTGCCATTTGTTCCTGTGATATGAACTACACGGAAAGATTTCTCAGGATGACCCATAAAGTCCAGAACCATCTTCATACGGTCAAGTGATGGGTCGAAATCATGCTCAGGCGAGCGAGACATGATTTCCCTGTACACCTGATCAATTGTTCTGCTGAAATCTTGTGGAAACTCCTGTGACATAATCCTTGAGTTTAAGCCAATAAGGGGACTTGTTTATCGTCAGTCCCGCCTAAGATAAAAGCATAAAACAGCTAGTACATTTTTTAAGGAGATTATATGGCTGAAAATCAGAAAAATGAAGGTCAGCAGCATCCGGATGAAACGACTCTGGCAGCTGAATCCCAGCAGACCAAGCGCAGTCACAATCGCACTCTTCGTCCTGAATCCACAACATTCGAAAAATTCATGCTTTCGGGCTGGGGGGAAGAAAAGAATCAGGTAAAACCCCTGGAATCCGCAGCCTTTACTCCTGCCCGCCGTTCAGCTTTGGGGAAAAAGTTCCCCGGGCAACGGCTGATTATTCCTGCAGGCCAGCATAAAGTCCGCAATGATGACTGCGATTATGCCTTCCGCCCTGATTCAGCCTTTGCTTATTACACTGGCCTGGGCCAGGATTACGAGGCTGGTGCTGTTCTGGTCCTGGAACCTGTAGAAGCCGGAACTGCGGCTGGAGATGGTTCACCTGCACAGAGCGAAACTCACCAGGCTACCCTGTATGCCCATCCCCGCAGCGACCAAACTACAAGCGACTACTATAGGTCTGCTGCTTACGGTGAGTATTGGGTGGGAGCCCGTCCTGGTTTGAAAGAACTGGCTATCATGACCGGAATTCCTACAGCAGATATTGCTGATTTCGATCACGATTTGGCCGCCAATGTGGGAACCGGTGACGGTCACGTTGATGTGAGGGTAATCCGCAACGTGGATGCCGATATTACCCAAGAAGCAGACAAGGTTCGGACTGCTGGCGGTTTTGATGATGCTGCTGACATATCTGAAAAGGATGATGCTTTTTATCAGGCAACCTCCCTCCAGCGAATGATTAAAGATTCCTATGAAATCAACGAAATGCGGAAGGCTATTGCTGCTTCCAAGGACGGTTTCACCCGCATGCTGGCTGCGCTGCCTTCTGCATTAGGCAAAGACAGAGGAGAGCGAATTCTTGAGGGTGAGTTCAACGCCAATGCCCGAGAAGAGGGCAATGCAGAAGGCTATGGAACTATTGTCGCGTCTGGCGCTCATGCCCCCACCCTTCACTGGATGCGCAATACCGGAAAGATTGAATCGGGAGACCTTCTTTTGATTGATGCCGGAGTTGAGGTAGACAGCCTCTACACGGCGGATATTACCCGCACCTTCCCCACCAACGGCAAATTCAATGACCTGCAAAGGGAAATGTATCAGGTTGTTCTCGACGCCCAGCAGGCTGGATTTGAGGCTGCCAAGCCTGGAGCCACCTATTCAGTGATTCACAAGGAATGCATGAGGGTTTTGGCCCAGGCCCTGCATAAATGGGGAATTCTCCCAGTCAGCGTGGAGGAATCCCTCAGTCCTCAGGGCCAGCAGCACCGTCGCTGGCACGCCTGCGGCGTAGCCCATCACCTGGGTCTGGATGTTCATGATTGCTCCCAGGCACGCTTTGATGACTATCAGGGAGCTCCCCTGCGTCCAGGAATGATTTTCACCATTGAGCCCGGCCTTTATTTCAAGGACAACGATATGCTGGTTCCCCCCGAATTCCGTGGAGTAGGAATCAGAATTGAAGATGATGTTCTCATGACTGAACACGGCCCTGAATGGTTAAGCATTGATATTCCCAAGCAGATTGACGATGTGGAAGCCTGGATGGCAGATAGTGCTGCACGGCAGTCTTCAATCAGAAAATAATAAGTAAAGGCTATAAAGCCCAGTAAGGAGCGCTATGGCAGATCCGCAAGAGCACACTACCAGCCAATCAGATACGACGACGGACGGGGGTTTGTCAACCGGACATCCTGATCGCATACAAGGCCACAAGCCTCTTCTGATCAGCTTCGGAGAAGTGCTCTGGGATCTGCTTCCCGAGAGCAAGATCGCCGGAGGCGCTCCCACAAATTTTGCCTATCACGCCTCACGCAACGGGGTGGATGCCCTATCTATCAGCGCGGTAGGTAAGGATGAGCTGGGTGATGAGTTGGAAGAAACCATCCGCAGAACAGGTGTCCCCTACCTTTTTGAACGCAGCGATTACCCTACGGGGACTGCGGGAGTCACTTTGAGCGACGATGGAACAGCTTCGTACTCTATTGCCGAAAACGTTGCCTGGGATCATATTACTGCAACTACTGCTATGGTAGAAAAAGCGGCTACAGTTGATGCCATCACTTTTGGAACCCTGGCCTGCCGCAGCGAGCAGTCCCGCCAATCCCTTTTTACCCTTTTAGAAGCCTTGCCGCAAAAGGCCATGCGATTTTTTGATCTCAACCTGCGGGGAGATTATTATACACCGGATTTAATTACCAGTCTGCTCAAGGTCAGCACTCATGTGAAGATGAATGCAAGTGAATTCTCCTTCCTGAGAGCTCTCTTTTCCATAGAGGGAGACAATGAAGCAGCCTGCAAATGGCTTTTTGATCATTTCCCCAGTCTGATCTGCGTGACTATTACTGCTGGAAGGGATATGTCTTTCGTGGCTGGGCGAAATGGAGAGATCTCACTGATTCATACCCCGCGAGTTAAGGAAATGCGGACTGTTGGTGCCGGGGATGTGTTCAGTGGGACTTTGGCTGCTGAACTTCTCAAGGGGTCTTCCCTGTCCGATGCCCATCAACGAGCAGTCAACGCTGCGGCATATGTCTGCACTCAAAACGATACCTGGCCAGAATACCCGCAGACTATTCTTGATTATGTGTCCTGGCAAAATTTGCGGCAGCTATAAGCTCTAGGTATTAAGTAGTCCCACAACGCTTTTCTATCTGCCCTTCCGGGCCTACCCAAAACTCGTTAGTCCCATAGAAGTCACCCATAGAAGCCGCCCAACCATTGTGACCTGTATGACACCGCCCCAGGAGATGTGTTCCTACTCCTGGGGTGTTGTCATCGTGGAGCCGCCGGGGATTGAACCCGGGTCCGGTAACCGTACTCACTGTCTTCTACGTGCGTAGTTTGCTGGCCTGATGGCTATCTGTCTGCCCCAGCACAGTCGCAAACAACGTGCGGCGGGCATAGACGCAATAATAGTCCCTCAAACGCCTTGAGTCTCAACGTTTCAGGCAAGTCTTCTTAATGACGTCCAGCTCCCTTCCAAAGACGAGAAGAGGTGGGCGGAGTCGCAAACTCGCTGTTTAGTTCCTAGCGCGAAGCTTAGGCAGCAAGAGCGAACTCAGTGCGATTAGATTTAGCACTTAATTCTTGCAGGAGGACATTAACGAGTGGACCCCTGCGTTCTCGGCACGCTTCCCAGCAACGAACAGATCACCGTCGAAACCAATCGGCCCCATATTCACTTTTCACACAAGGTGGCTGCATCAAGAACAACTCACAGTAGTCACTGCAGGCAGCCTATACAGGCTATCAGATATATTCGCTCTTGTAAAGTCCAACCTGATATGCCTGGTTGCGGCACAACCTCACTGCACAACCTCGCTGTACAACTTACCGTACAACATCGCCTCACAACTTACTTCGTTCCCAACGATTTTTTTGCTATGGGATAATCCGGGGCAGATACATCAATGACCCTGTTATCACTCTTTTCTTCTGTCAGTTTAGCCATAGTCCGCTGAACAATGGCTATTTTGAAACTCATCTGGGATGAATTTCCCCACATAACAGTGAAGCCGGAGCGAAGAACAGTGATCACAGAATCCTGGGTCCTTGCTGTTACCGACGTAATTTGTGACCGCATATCGTCAGGAAGGGCAGCAAGAACTTTCAGAGCCTGCTTGACTGCATTATTTTTCAGTGCGGAAGAAAAATCGGAAACATTGATAAGGGGAATTCCTGCTGTTGAAGCCTTCTGGCCGGTCATTACCCTCCCCTGTGAATCTACTGCTTCAGTTGCATGGGCACTGTTGCAAAGAATGGCAGCGGGTTTGGAAGCACTGACAGTCACAGTAATCCCATGAGGAAAATTCCTGCTGACTGTAGCACCTCGAGCACCGGGGATGGCTGCCACCTGTTCATTGATTGATTGAGAATCGATCAGAAGAAGAGAGCGGCCTTTCTGCTGGCTGGCAATCGCGGCCACCTGCTGCTCAGTCACCCACTCGTTGCTGCCACGGACCTGAATGGATTCAGCGCGCAAAGCCAGCAGAGGAGAAAAGAAAAGAGACCAGACAGTCGCAGCGAGCACAGCAAGAATACCAATAAACACAAGGACTCGCCAAATAATCAGTCTGCTGCGAACCCGCTTCTGTTCCTGCTGACGCTGACTAAAACTAATGATTTTGGGCCGTACATCAGGTTTACCGGCCGGATCAGGCTGGTTCTCCTGGCGGGAAGAGAGTTTACGGGCATCAGTAAAGCGGCCACCTGTACTGCCAACAGATCTGACCTTCCTGTTTGAGCGAAAAGGGGAACCGGACTGCTGACCGGAATCCGTCTTATTCCCAGAGTCTGACTGATGAGAATGTCCAAAAAGATGAGGCATATGCTAGTCCCCGCTCACATCGCCTGTTTTTTCAATTCGGAAAGGACCACATCTGCAACGGACGTAATGGAACCAGCCCCCACAGTAATGACCACATCCCCAGGCCCGCAGTGTGAAGCCATAAGGCGGCCTGCCTGATTCATATCGTCAATGCTGGCTGAAAATTCAGGTCCATTCTCTTTCTTCATAAGAGAAACGATAGTATCGGCAGATACCTGAGGCCAGTCTTCCTGCTTTTCCCGTGCCGGGAAAATACCGGTGACCATCACATCGTCGGCAAGACTAAGTGCATCAGCAAACTGCTGGGCAAAATAAAAAGTTCGAGAGTACAGGTGGGGCTGGAAGATGACTCGGATTTTCGACTGAGGGAAGCGACGGCGGGCAGCTTTCAGAAGAGCTACAATTTCAGTAGGATGATGGGCATAATCATCGACAACCGTCACGGCCCGTTCCACTCCACGAATCTCAAAACGCCGCTTAGCTCCGTAAAAAGTATAGGCAGCCTGGCAGGCCTGGTGAGGATTCATGCCTAAAAGGATAGAACAGATAATAGCAGCTGCTGCATTCCTGGCATTATGAAGCCCCGGGACCCGCAGTTTAACCGGGTACCTGCCGGGAAGAACATCCTGAGATGGCCCTCCTTCAGACTGAGCCAGAAGACTGGCAGGCAGGAGCAGACTAAAACTTTCAGCAGCCTGATCTTGTTGCCCTGACTCAACTTGGGCTTCAGCAGTTTCTTCCTGCTCAATCCTGACCAGGGTGGCCGGCAGACCGGCTAGGCTGAAATCTTCCTGAGTTGTATACACCACTGCATGGTGGAGTGCTTCCTGGTTGAGAGATTTCAACACAGCCAAAGCCCCCGGATCGTCTCCACAGAGAATAACATGGTCCAGGGCATGATGAGCATGGTCCACAAATGCTTGTTGAAAGGCGGCAGCAGAGCCATAATGATCCAGATGATCGGGCTCCACATTGGTGATAACAGCTATGGAGGGATGATATTTTTCAAAGCTTCCGTCAGACTCATCTGCTTCGGCAACGAAGACTGTACCCCCACCTGCATGACCTCCATCTACTGTCCCCTGGTCGGTCCTGATAGATCCGCCAATGGCAAAGCTGGGGTCATGCAGGTCCGATGAAGAAGCTGACTGAAGAATCTGAGCAATCATGGCGCTGGTCGTAGTTTTTCCATGAGCACCCGCTACCGTCACTGACCGAGAATGAGCCATAAGCAGGGCAAGGATATCACTTCTATGCAGAATTCGCAGGCCACGTCTGCTGGCTTCTTGAATCTCCGGATTATCCGACTTAATGGCGCTGGACCAGACAACCGTCTGGGCACCCTGAAGGTTTTGTCCTTTCTGATCCAGGTAAATAGTGGCCCCCAGGGCCTGTAAGCGGTCAGTTTTGGCGCTGGCCTGCCTGTCCGAACCAGAAACGGGGACTCCCCTTTTCAGTAGTATCTCAGCCAAAACACTCATGCCAGCACCGCCAATGCCAATAAAATGTGTGGCCCCCAACTGATCCAGACTAAAATCTGCATAATTTATAGGCTGACTGGTGGGATCTAATACTCTAGGTGAAGTCAAAGGTGAATCTGTCATAACTCCTCGCATCCTGGGTCTTTCTCTATTGTACAGACTGACAATTGCTTATGCCAGTGCAAGGTCTAATATGTGCCGGGCCATCACAGTTGCTGCATCCCGAACCCCATAATTCCAGGCAGCCCGGGACATGGCAGCCAGTTTGTCAGGATGGGATAAGAGGGCGGGGATATGATCTTTCACCCATCGACTGGTGAAATCTTTATCGGCCACTATAAGGCCGCCTCCAGCTGCAGCAAGCGGCTGGGCGTTCAGCCTCTGTTCTCCGTTCCCGATGGGAAGAGGAACATAGACAGCTGGCAAACCCAAGGCAGAGATCTCTGCTACCGTTCCTGCCCCTGACCGGCATATCACCAAATCTGAGGCACACATGGCTAAATCCATCCGCTCCCAGTATTCCAAAGCATGGTAGTCTCCCTCAAAAGTCTCAGTCATTGACAGTGACGAAAGGGCTCGACTGCCATTTTGCTCACAGACCTGGGCCGCAACCTGATCGAGCTTTCCCCGGCCGGTCAGATGGATAATCTGGGCCTTCTTCAGCAGGTCAGTACTGGCAGAAGCCACAGCCTTGTTCAGACTCAGAGCCCCTAAAGATCCGCCTGTCACCAGAACAACAGGCTTGTCTGCTTTCAATCCCAATTCCCGCCGCGCTTCTGCCTGAGCAGCCTGCCGGTTTTCTCCCAGCCTGGCAGCCATGTCAGAAATTTCCTTTCTCAAAGGAAGGCCTACCCGCTCAATAACGGTATGAGCACCTCCTTTCAGCCCCGTATTTTCATACACTGTTCCTACAAAATCAGCCCATCTGGCCCCCAACTTGTTGGCCATACCAGCTCGGGCATTCTGTTCATGAATAACTAAGGGCAGCTTCATCTTATGAGCCATAGAATAGGCAGGGGCAGAAGCGTAACCTCCTACTCCCACCACCAAATTGGCCTGATGCTCCTGAAGAATCTGTCTGACCCTGCGCTGCTCTCTAGCCCAGCGGATTGGGAACTGTACAGCATCAGCGTTAATTTTCCGGGGAAAGGGGACCTTGGCTATTGTCTCCAGTTCCAGGCCGGCAGCTGGAACCAGGCGGGCTTCCAGCCCCACCGACGTGCCTATAACAGTCAGTTTTACCGATGGATCCAGGATAGATAACTGATCTGCGATGCTTAGCATAGGATTAACATGACCGGCAGTTCCGCCGCCAGCAAGAACAATACTCAAGGGTTGTGTCATGATTTGAGCATACCTCAGACCCTGTAAACCTTGTAGATCCTGTATCCTTGCCATCCCCGGTCTTGATCCTGCCCAGACCTAGTATTGCCTGGACCTGTTCGCTTCTGAGTCAGTTTTAGGTTACTGTTTTTTGAGTGTTGCCCGAATTTCCGGCTGACGCCGGGAAAGACCAATCACTATGCCAGCTGCAGCCAGGGTAATGATCAGAGCACTACCTCCGGCGGAAATAAAGGGAAGCGGCAAACCGATGACCGGTAAAAGAGAAGTAACTACCCCAATGTTGATAAAGGTTTGAAAGCCAATCCAGCCAGCAACGCAGAGGATTACCGTTTGAGCATACGGATCCGTGCTGCGCAGGGCAATATTGATCATGCACCAGATGAGAATCAGGAAAAGAAGAATAACTAAAACAGCCCCCACATACCCTAGTTCTTCTCCGATCACAGCAAAAATGAAATCATTCTTGGCCTCGGGCAGATAATTCCACTTTTCCCGGGAAGCACCAAGCCCTACTCCCATCAAACCTCCCGAGGCCAGAGCATACTTTCCGTGGACAATCTGATAACAGCCCAGCTGGCTGGGACCGCCTAAACAGCCACTGTAAGTAGCCAAAAAACGAGCCCGACGGTTCTCACTACCGAAGACGGCAAAATATCCAACTGCTCCTCCTGCCACAAGCAGACCAGCAAAAAGCCAGCCCAAGGGGAATCCTCCCACATAGAGGGCAACAATCCCGATAGCGGCAATTACCAGACAGGTTCCTAAATCTTTACCAGCCAAAACGAGAATAAAAGAGATAGCCAAAGTGAGTACCGGAATCCAGTAAGAAAGAGCTTTCTTTCTCGATCCTTCCTGATTCTGGGATTTCCTTGACGCCAAGGTAACCGTAAGAGGCATCCACAAGCACAAGGCCAGCTTCATGATTTCAGCAGGTTGGAACTGGACTCCCGCGATGGACAGCCAGCCGCGGTTGCCGTTGATTGTTACTCCCAGTTTGGTCAAAGTCAGCAGTTGCAGGCCCCAGGAGAAAAGAAGAATTATCAGGCTCAGGTTGCGGATCAGATTAACTGACCAGCCGGAAAGACCCACTATGCCCAACCCAATTACCAGTCCAATGAGGGCAAAAATAATCTGTTTGCCAGCATCTCTGAATGCGGAGAGACCAGCCGCAACCAAACTGACGCTGGAACTGGAAAATACCATGATAATGCCCAAAAAAGTAAGAGCAATCACAACAAAAATCATGCCGTGGTAGCAGAAAACAGGGTTAAAAATATTTCTCCAGCCAGAATAATTCGCCCGACCTGCGGTTGGAGAATTACCGTTTCCACCGCTCACGTTCCCTCTGACCCTGTCACTGGTTTTGTTTCTGCCCTTGGCCTTTCTTCCCAGATTCTCATCTTCCAGGCGGGAACCCTGCGTGACTATGGCCACAGCCCTGTCTAGACCTTTGAGCTGGGAATCAGATGACTTTTTTCTGCGATTGTCAGTCCTGGTCATGGAAATTCTCAACCTCCTGCTGGTGGGCGACCCAAGTTTGAGCGCAGGAGGCAAACTGATCCCCGCGGTCAGCATAGGAAGCAAATTGATCCATCGATGCACAGGCTGGAGCCAGTAAGACCACGTTGCCCGGTTGGGCGTAGGAAACAGCAGCAGCCACAGCTTCTTTCATAATGGAGTTCTTGTGACCAGGATCAATACAGGTATAGGGAATATCCGGTGCCTGACTGTGTAAGGAATGAAGAATCTGCGACTGATCCTGCCCAATAATCACTGCAGCCTTGATAACCTTTTTTTGTTTGGCTACCAGATCATCAAAATGTGCACCTTTAGACAGGCCTCCGGCAATCCAAATCACGGATTGATCGGGAAAACTGCTCAGGGATGCTGCGGCAGCATGGGCATTCGTAGCCTTGGAATCGTCAATGAATCGGATGTCACCGGAAGATGGGGAATTCGCAGAATCAGGGTTGGCAGAGTGCTTGTGATAGACTGCCACCTTTTGTATCCTATGCCCTCCTGGTGCAAAACCTTGAAGGGCAGACAGGGCTGTCTGGGCCGGAACACCATAACCGGCTGACAGGCAGAGGGCACAGAGGGCATCAGCCAGCAGATGGGGATAGACAGTCCCATCAGGTTCGGTCAGATGCGGAAAATCAGTTAGAGCTGCCAGGCGGCCCTGAGGAATAAGAGGGGTGCGGGATACAATCCACCCCTGATCAATTCCCACCTGGCCGTCAGCCGGCTGCCCGAGAGTAAATCCAACCTGAAGACAGGTAGAATCAGATTGCGCCTGCTGAGCAAGCTGAGCAGGTTGAGCAAGCTGAGCCTGCCGGGCTTGCCGGGCAAGCTGGCTTACCCGGGGATCATCGGCATTATAGACCAGAGCTTTTTTAACATGTTGGTACACTCTCGCCTTATCAGCTACATAATTTTCAAAACCACCATGCCAATCCAGATGATCATCTGCCAGATTAGTTATGGCTGCCGCCTCCAGCTGCAGGCTGTACGTATAGTGGAGCTGAAAGGAGCTGAGTTCTACAACCAGGGCCTGATTATTTTCATCGACAGCAGCCTGGGAGACAGGAACCCCGATATTGCCCACGGCAGGGGCTGCCAACGATGCAGCCTGCAGAATTTCTGCAGTCATTTCAGTCGTAGATGTTTTTCCGTTGGTACCGGTAATTCCAATCCAGGCCGCGGGTTGGCCGGATATCGGGTTGCGAGCCCTGATCTGCCAGGCGAACTCCACCTCCGAAATGATAGGAATCCCTCGGGCAGCGACCCTGGTCAGAAAGTCGCTGTGGGGAGAAAATCCAGGAGACGTCACCACCAGGGAAACTGGCTCCCAGTCAAAATCATCAGCCATAACCTGGGCAAAGGTGTATGAGGCTGCTTTTTTGTCGTCTACGGTAACTATCTGAGCTGATCTCTGTTTGAGGATAGCCTCCACACTGGAACCTCCAAGGCCAAGACCAGCAATCATAATCGTTGTCCTGCCAGAGAGACTGTCAGCTATAATCCTGTGAATCTGCCTAGTACGTTTATCAGCCATCATATCTGAATTCCCTGTGTCACAATCTCGACAAAACTTCTGTCAACCCTAAAGAAGACCTGAAGCAAAAACCCAATCACCGTAAAAAATAATAACCCCCAGAATAACAAAGATCATCTCTACCATCCAAAAGCGAACGACTACCTTGTTTTCCGGCCACCCCAGGAGTTCAAAATGATGATGAATAGGAGCCATCTTAAAGACTCTCTTGTGGGTGGCCTTAAAGCAGCCTACTTGAATGACATCCGACAAAGTTTCAACCACAAAGAGGCCGCCAATGATGATAGCCAAGACTTCTGTATGAGTGGCGATAGACAAGGCAGCAAACAGGCCTCCCAGGGCAAGGGAGCCGGTGTCGCCCATGAATATTTGGGCTGGATTGGTGTTATACCAGAGGAAACCAAAGCAGGCGGCTACGGCGCAGACGGCAATAATAGCCAAATCCTGAGGATCTGCCACTGTATAGGCCATTCCACCCTGATGAAAAGCCAGACGACCAATGCCAGCCAGGTGGAAACCAGCCCTGTGATAACTCTGCCAGAAAGCAATGAGACCATATCCCAAAAAAGCCACCATGGAACTGCCGGCACAGAGTCCATCCAGACCATCGGTCAGATTGAAAGCATTGGTCCAGGCGGTCATCAGCAAGTTAACCCAGATAACAAACAGAATAGTTGCAGCAATCTTGCCCAGACTCTGAAAATCAATAATCAGATTTTCGCTGAAGGAAATGCCGGGATGGGCGGCTGGCCCGGTGCCAGGCGATGTCGTCATCAGAGATAAGACGGCATAAATAGTAGCGAAAATAAACTGACCAATGAATTTGGCCCTCACGCTCAAGCCTTCGTTTTGTTTCTTGGACACTTTGGCAAAGTCATCAATGAAGCCAAGGGCTCCCATGGAAAGCATAGCAAAAAGAACCAGGAGCGCAGGGATAGAGAAAGAGGTGCCAAAGGCAAGGAAGCGGTAGAGGGCTGAAGAGAACCAGCCCAGAAGGATAGCGAGGTTAATGACCACCCCTCCCATGGTGGGTGTTCCCCTCTTAACCAGGTGGCTTTGCGGCCCATCCTGGCGAATATATTGACCGTAATGGAGCCGTTCCACAATCCGCATCATAATGGGAGTGCCAGTAAAAATAACAATCAGAGAAACGATTAGGCCAATAATAAGGGCTATCATGATTCCACTTCCCCGTTGATCTTGTCTGACTGTGACCACATATTCGCTAATGTTTGCAGGCCGGAGGCATGAGAGCCTTTGAGAAGAACCACACTTCCCGGATTTTGCCTGGCCAGCTGAGCTACCCGTGTTGCTGCCTGCCCGGCTGAATGCTCCTCATAGGCCTTCAGCAGGCGAACAGGCGATTGCTCCGCCCTCTGGCAAGCCCCCTGACAAAGTGCTGATGCCAAAGTATCCAGATGGTCGTCTGTTTCGCTGCCCACTGTTACCACATAATCAGCAGACTGGGCCGCATATGCTCCCAGAGAATGGTGAAGATCTTCTTCCCGAGGTCCCAATTCCAACATGGATCCCAGAACGGCAATCTTTACCGGTTCATTGCCAGATTCAGCAGATTTCCAGCCGCTCAAAGCATCCAGGCCGGCCTTCATAGAGTCTGGATTAGCATTAAAAGAATCATCAATCAAAGTAAAACTCTCCCCTGCTGTGAGCGTAACCAGACTGACCGCCATACGGTGCGGGCTCATAGCCTTGTGATTAAACAGCACAGAAGCAATAGTCTGCGGACGAACACCAAGGCAATAGGCAACGCTGACTGCCGCCAAGGCATTCATCACATTATGAACTCCTGACAAGCCTAACGTAACGGGAATGCCGGGAAGATCAGGCAGGTGAAGGGTAAAAGAAGGGTGATCCTCCTGATCCTGACGGGTATCGGTCGCATAAATAAAAATCTGTTTTCGAGAGTCACCGGGCAAATTTTGGGGATCAATCCTGCCATCGGAAAACCATACCAAAGTGGACGCGTGGGTAGATCCAGTCATCAGACGAATATTGGGATCCTGAGCATTGAGCACAGCAATTCCCTGGGAAGTCAGAGCCTGAACAAGCTCGCTTTTTGCCTGACGGATCCCATCAACTGATCCAAAACCGCCCAGGTGAGCTGCGCCAACCTTAAGCTCCACAGCTATATCGGGAGGAACCAGCCTGGTCAGGTAAGCGATCTCCCCCGCCGCAGACGCGCCCATTTCGGCAACAAAGTAGCGGGTAGTTTCATCTACCTTCACAGCGGTGAGGGGAAGACCAATTTCATTGTTGAAAGATCCCACAGGAGCAATGGTTGTTCCCGCGGTCTGCAGAAGATCTTTGACCAAATCCTTGGTAGTTGTTTTACCCACAGAACCGGTAATGCCCACTACAGTAAAATCTTTCCCTTCTGCCAGGGCAATTTGACGGCGGCGGCTGATGTTGTATCGGGCAAGTCTGCCCAAAGATCCGATCGTATCGGTCACCACCAGCTGAGGAAGGACTGCCCCCTCTACAGGGTGCTCCACCAGAGCTGCGCAAGCCCCAGCCCGGGCAGCCTGATTCACATAATCATGCCCATCTACCCGCTCTCCCTTGATGGCAACAAAAAGGCTCCCTTCAGACACCTGACGGGAATCGGTAACAACAGAAGTAATCTTGGTTGAACTGTCGCTTCTGTCTCCTGCCTGCGATGAATCGGACGGACTGGATACAAGAGTGGCAGAAAGTATCTGAGCTGCCTGGAAGACTGACAGGGCAATCATTAATTATTCTCCTGACGTTTGTTGATTTCCTGCGCCAAGAGCAAGGCGCTGCGAACATTATTTTTGCGGACCCCAGCGCTCATTGCCATGGCAGCACTCAGGTAAACTTCATATTCCTGATCAGCAGGGATGGAATCCAACACGCTACGGGCGACTTGCCGAGAGGCATCAGTGGGAAGTACACAATGCGTATCATCATCAATACGAGCCCCAAAAGAAGCAAGCTCCTGCCTGAGCCTGGATGTGAGATCGTGCCGGGATGAATGCCCCTCCCCCTTGTGATAATTAGGGATCCACCGAGACCAGTGCCTCTCTTGTGGGCGGCTGGGTTGATGGTTGTCTTCAGCCTCAGCAAATTCAGCGGAATGGTCCCTGCCAGAATCCCCCCCTGTTTTTTCTTCCCCCATTTTTCCATCTCTTTTGCCAGACGATGGATCAGAGGTCAGATCAGAAGAGTTAATCTGATCAGTTTGTGCAGTCCTTTCTGTTTGTGTGGTATGTGGCTGAAGATCGGAAGCAATAAAAGACTGAGTGTGTCCACAGACATCAATTCCCACATGGCTTAAGGCTCCAGGATTAAAAGTACTGCTGTTGATGGTAAGAATGACCGTATTTACCCCATCTTCCAGCATTTGGGACAAAATCATCTGGGTTTCCAGAGGACCCAGAGGATAAGTACAGTCCAACTCCCTCTCCAGTGAGAAAGACTTTCTGGAGTCAATAACCCCAATGGGGTTGCCCAGCAAGTGCAGGAGTTGAGCCAGGGAATCAGCAGCATAAGAGGCCTTCTGGCCGACAACAGCAAACGTTGCCAAGGTGTCAGTAGGCCGCCCGGCAAGGAGAAAGGCCAGATATCCCAGCTGTGCCGGACCCAGGTCTCCAAAAAGCAGGGGAATAGTAGAGACTGAGGAGGAGGAAGAGGAGGAAGCAGAAGCCTGCTGGAGTTTTTCTTTAACCGAAGTGGGGAAAAGTATGCTGTAAGCTCCTTTACTTTCAGCTTCTTTAATCTGCTCTAGAGGGCCCTGATCAGTTCCCAGATAGAGGGTGCCGGGGGAAACTTTTTCCAGTGAATCAGACAGGGAGGTAACAGTAATATCTTTGCCATAAGGGAAGTCGGTACTTACACCAAACCTGCGAATCAGGTCACTGACAGTGAAGTGTTCTGACGTCGCCTCAGTCAGGAAGCTCATAACAATCTCCTATCTGTGAATGCAGGCAGGCATTCTTTACCATGTAGTACTTATAGCACTCTTGCGAGGGGTTGACTGGGGAATCTTATACTTCTGCATAAGGAATTCACCAATGGCATTGATTACTGGGCCGGTTGCGATACCGCCATGCTCGGAAGGATTCATAAACATAACAGTAATAACATAGCGGGGGTTATCAGCCGGGATAACCACGGAGGTATCGCCTACGATCCTGGTGAGGGCACCAGAGCTGTCAGCGACTTCAGCCGTTCCTGTTTTTCCGGCCAACCTGTACCCCTTGACCTTAATCACGTTCTTGTATTCCTCATCCATGACGGATTCCATCATATCCATCATGTCTGCTGCTGTCCCCTTGCTTACCACCCTGGTGCTGGCAGCGGGAGTAGGAGTCGTGTCTTTCCCGTCTTTGTCTGTGGATTTCTCAATAATGGACTGGCCTACCCGCACACCTCCATGTGCCAAGGTTGCTACCACATTGGACAACTGCAGGATGTTGACTGTATACCCCTGACCGAAGAGAACAGTTTCCTTGGTCCTGGTGTTCCACTGCGAATCAGGATAGAGAAGCCCATTGGAAATACCGGGATAAGCAATTCCCAGACTTTGCCCAATGCCAAACTTTTTCAGGTAAGCATAACGGTCGGCAGCCGTATACTTAGTGGAAGCCATGATCATACCGACATTGGAAGATTCATTCAGAATCCCAGCCAGGGTCAAATGCTCCGTACCGTGACTTTCCACATCCTTATACCGCTGCCCGTTCAGAAAAAGAGTTCCTGGGACAGCAAACCGATCTGACCCCTTATGAATTCCCAGCTGTAAGAGACCGGCTGACGAAATCAGTTTGCCTATGGACCCTGGCTCAAAGGTAGAATTCATGGCCATAGAGCCCTTCAAAATAGCCTGAGAACTTCCAGCTTGATAAGAATTGGTATCTGCTATGGCCAGGATCTTCCCAGTTGAGACTTCCTGCACACAGGCCACGCCCCACATGGCCCCCATTTCTTTTCTGCGGGACTTGAGATTTTTTTCCAGATACCACTGGACATCCCTGTCAATTGTCAGCCGAACTGTCCCCCCATTTTTGGCACCTTGGATTACTGTTTCAGTACCGGGGATCCTTTGACCGCTGCCGGCACGCTGATATACCTGTTTGCCATTGCTCCCGTTTAAGGAAGAGTTCATCATAGCTTCAATCCCTGAGACCCCGATCCCCTTGGAATCTACTCCGCCAATGAATGCCCCGGCTACGCTGCCGCTGGAATAGGATCTTCTCACCGTCAGCTCTGAACCAATCACACCGGACAGATTAAGTTTGTCAATGGCTCGTTTAACTGCAGGTGCTACATTTTTTTTGAGAACGATGTAGGAGTTATTCCCAGCCAGCTTGGCGCCAAGCTCCATAGTATTCATACCCAACACAGGAGCAAGGATTTTTGCCACCGCAGCAGGTCCGGACCCTGGAACATTATGCCCGTTTATTGCATGGCAGGAAGATTCATTAGTTCCTTTACAGGCGATGGGCTGGAAGTTTCTGGCACCCTTTTGATCTGCATAGATAGTATAGCGCTGCTCGCTCTGGGCCAGGACGACTCCGTTGGTGTCAGTAATATTACCGCGAATAGCCTGAACAGTGGAATCCACTGTGCGAAAAGCTGCCGCCTGCTGTGCTGTAGCAGGGCCCTGAATCAGCTGAACAACAGTCAAACGAATAATAAGAATGACAACGAGAACAATAATGAGGAAGGTTAATCCCAGAGTCCTTCTGCGGAAAGTCTTGCTGTATGCTGGGTCGCTGGACCCTGTGTGCAAGGTTTTAATCAAACCTTGTAGGCGCTCTTTCACGGTGACCTCGACTTTCCAATCAGGATGATTTTACTATTCTCCTGTTCCCTTCATATCAACTGTAATCGAGTTGTCCGATGTTGTCATGCCCAACTTCTGTGCCTTATCGGGCAAACTGGCTTGAAGTTTTTCCAGCTGAGCCTGTTCCTGCTCAACGTCCTGGGTGAGGACAGAAATATTCTGCTCCATTCGAGACAGGGTGAAGGCATTCTCCACAAGCTGAACTCTCAGTCCCAGCACTCCCACAGCACAAAAGACGATAATAGTCAGGGCCAGGGCAACCTGAGCAATTCGGGCATTCATATAACGCCTGAGCCTGGACTGACTCCTGCTGGCAGACGTCCCCCTATCTGCGGCAGATGCCGAATGGGAAATAACCCTCAGCTGAGGTCGAGAAGGAGCCTCAGAATACGTCTGAGGGTGCGAGGTGCGGACCGTGCGCGGTTTGCGGGCTGGGGAGGCCATATTTTACTCCTTATTTTCTGTTCTGTATCTGTGCTGGTTTTTACTATCTGCGTATGTTTTGCTGCCGGCTGCTATCTTCAGATTTCTCAAACCGGGTTTATCGATAATTCGAAGGAATCTGATCATGAAAACGTTTTCGAACCGTATCCGGAAGGGGGCGGGAAAGAGATACTGCCCTGAGTCTGACTGAAGTTGAACGGGAATTATGCTCTGCTTCATCCTGATCTGCCTTTATGGCCCCATGGGTCAAATCGGTGAAGAAAGGTTGAGCATCATCAGGAATAACAGGAAGACCAGGAGGAAGATTCGCCTGCAGACCCTGAGCCATAAAGGATTTGACAATCTTATCTTCCAGGGAATGGTAGGACTCCACCACCAGGCGACCGCCCAGAGATAGGTGCAGGGCTATCTGGGGTAAAGTTGCTGCCAATTTGTCCAGTTCCCCGTTTACCTGAATGCGCAGAGCCTGAAAAACGCGCTTGGCGGGGTTTCCTCCCGAACGATGAGATTTAGGCACGACCCGATCAACTAGCTGAACCAGTTGTCCAGTAGTTTCTACCGGATGGCCCTTATCCCTCTGCCGAACCAGGGCGGAGGCAATCTGTCTGCTGTACCGCTCCTGACCATAGTGACGGAAAATCCTGGTCAGCTCCTCCTTGCTTGATTCGCGAAGGATATCTTGAGCAGTCACAGTCTGATCAGTATCCATCCTCATATCCAGTGGGGCATCGTGGCTGTAGGAAAATCCACGGTCGCTTTCATCAATCTGCAAACTGGACAGGCCTAAATCCATAAAAACGGCATCAACGGTGTCAAGGCCCTGATTTTCCATCAGGGAAGAAAAATCATCAAAAGCAGCATGGAGGGGAATAAATCTGTCGGCAAAACCCAGATTTTTCATCCTGTCAGTTGCCAGATCCAAGGCCTCCCGATCGCGATCAATTCCAATCAGCCTTGCCCGGGAAGCCCTAGCCAGAAAAGCACTGGCATGACCAGCCAGGCCCAGGGTGCAATCCACAATCACAGGAGTCCGGTCAGCTGCAGCCTGATCTAATCCGCCACAAACCAGTTGGCAGCATTCGTCTAAAAGCACAGGGGTATGGATGGAGGCAATATCTGTCATCAGAAAGCCACCTCCGGAAGCACGTCATCAGCTATATCGCTGTACCCATCTTCCTGTTGATCCAAATAAGTATCCCAGTCGGCTTTATTCCAAATTTCTGCCCTGGTCCCCACAC
Source organism: Scardovia inopinata JCM 12537 (assembly GCF_001042695.1). Classification (NCBI taxonomy): domain Bacteria; kingdom Bacillati; phylum Actinomycetota; class Actinomycetes; order Bifidobacteriales; family Bifidobacteriaceae; genus Scardovia; species Scardovia inopinata. The sequence continues at coordinate 1,107,664 of NZ_AP012334.1, forward strand.
CAATAACCACAATATCTTTACTGATATGGGCATAGTCACGCAGCATGGAGGGCAAAGTAACCCGACCCTGCTTGTCCGGTTCCTGGTCAACGGCACCAGAGAGAAACACACGGAGATAGCTGCGGGCTGCCTTGTTGCTCAGGGAAGTTCTTTGAATCTGGGCAGCAATTCTGCGAAATTCCGCAAAAGGAAGCAAATAAATGCATCGTTCCTGACCGCGAGCCAAGACACAGCCCGAACCTAGCTGCTGCCGGAATTTAGCCGGCAGAGCCACTCTTCCTTTGGCATCAATTTTGGGGGTGTACGTTCCCAGGAGAAGAGGAGGGAGAAGGGAATCAGTACCGGCAGGTGATACAGAATTTTCAGAGGCTGAGTTCGTAGAGGCAGAAAAATCAGAAGAAGCGTCCGCACCCCCGCGGCCGCTGTCGTTTTTTTCGCGCATATAATCACCTCCAGATATTCACCACTTTACCCCACAAATCTCCACTTTTACCCACTAACACGAAAAAAGCCGAAAAAAATTATCCCCCAGCCTCTTTCTTCACACCTTGATTACTTCTTCCCTGCTTACCTTTCTTTCCTCGCCCTCCTCTGCCAGCCTTACCTGTGCTCCACTCACGCTCAGAGAAATCAGAGAAATTTGTAGGGCCAAGAGAGTAAAGTATCTTCTGCTTTTTTAGGATTTTGTACTAAGGGGATCAGGCCGGTGACCGACTATTCTCATCAGATTCGTGAGGAACAAAAACTTGTAGATCGGGCCTACAAGAGGCTCGACAGTTTACGCACCCAAATCAAGGGACGCCTGCAATCCGTTCGCGCCAGGGGAGGGCATGGCTCTCCCACTCAACGGTCAGAACGCGACTCTTTTGCAACCATGTATGAGGATCGGCTGATGCAGTTGAGAGCAGTCGAAGACAGGCTGGTGTTTGGCCGTTTAGATGATGCTTCTGGAAACCAGCGCCATATCGGCCGCATCGGTCTGATGGATCAGAATCATGATCCCATCCTGACCGACTGGAGAGCCGAGGCGGCAAGACCTTTCTATGAGGCCACTCCGGAGAATCACGGATCTATTGTTGCCCGCCGGCACATCACCCTGCATCTACGCACAGTCGTAGCTTTGGAAGATGAAGTCCTGGATATCCATTCCGATCAAGTATCCAAGGCCAGCCAAAGCGGCACCCTCACCGGCGAAGGAGCCCTTCTGGCTTCCCTGTCCAGCAGAAGAACGGGAAAGATGACCGATATTGTTGCCACCATTCAGGCTGAGCAGGATAAAATCATCCGTTCTGACCTGGCCAAGGCTGTGGTAGTTCAGGGCGGTCCGGGAACTGGCAAAACAGCTGTTGCCCTGCACAGGGCAGCCTACCTGCTTTACACTCACCGAAAGAGTTTGCAGCGGTCAGGGGTTCTTATTATTGGCCCGAGCCCGACTTTTCTTCATTACATTGATCAAGTTCTCCCCTCATTGGGGGAAACAGGAGTAGTCAGTCGCACGATTGGGGATCTGATCCCCGGTACTAACGCCCTGGTAGATGACAACCCTTACGCTGCTGCCCTCAAAGGGAACAAACGTATGGCTTCTATGATCAAAAATGCCGTAGCAGCCCGAGTTCGCATTCCCAGCCAGCTACCCTTAATACCGGTCAACGGCATTAAGGTCCCCATGGTGGCTAGCGACATCGAACAGGCTCAGCGAAATGCCCGCAGCAGCCACAAGCCCCACAACCAGGCCAGGGAAGTTTTTATTAATTCCATGCTCTCTTTGATGACCAATCGCTACAAAAATCAGCTGGATTATCTGCCTGCTGAAGATGAACTTGACAATGTTCGGGCAACTCTACGAATGAATAATGCTGTCCGCAAAACCCTGAATATTGCCTGGTTGCCTATGCCTGCTGAATGGATGATCCAGGATATGTTCTCCAAGCCTCACAGAATGCGGCAGTTCGCCCCCTGGCTGAGCGAAGACGACATCAAGCAGCTTACCCGGCCAAAGGATGCCCCCTTCACGCGGTCAGATATTCCTCTCCTGGATGAGGCCATGGAACTTTTGGGCCCCGATCCCCGCCAGAAGGCGGAGACAAATGCCGCAGACCTGTCCCGCAAAAGGGAAGAAGAATATGCCCGGCAATCTATGCAGATTGCAGGAGTTGATCCTTCTCTAGTTTCTGCTTCTGACCTGGTAGATTCAATGTCCGGCGGCGATGAAAGCACTCTCGCTTCCCGGGCTGGCAATGACCGGCAATGGACTTACGGTCATATTGTGGTAGATGAAGCGCAGGAATTAACTGCTATGGACTGGCGTATGCTGATCCGCCGTTGCCCTTCTCGTTCTTTTACCATTGTGGGAGATGTTGCTCAGACGTCAGCATTGGCAGGAACCCGTTATTGGGCCAGAACAATGGATCCTTTGTTTGGCAAAGAGGGATGGCAGCTTGATGAGCTGACGATTGATTATCGCAATCCGGAAGAAGTCTGCACCCTCTCTTCCCGCTTTGCCCACGACGAAGGCCTGCATGTTTCTACGGTTAGTGCAGCCCGGCATGTTCCTGATTCAGTCAGTCGGATCCTGGTTCCCAATCAGACTCCCTTGAGAAAAGCTGACAGCCCCTTTCCTTCACTGCCCGAAGCCTTCTTTCAGGCCGTGAATGATCAATCTCTGGAGGCAGTACGCCGGTTTGTTTCTTCCGACGGTAGCGGTCGGGTGGCTGTCATCTGTGATCAGCAGATCAAAGATGAGGTTGACAAATCCCTGCGTCTTGCTTTGAGGACCAGTCCCCTCCTGGCCAGTGAAGAGTTCAACCGATTAACCTCGCAACCTCAATGGGATGCCCAGCTAAGCGTGTACAGCCCGGTTGATGTGAAGGGTCTGGAATTTGATGCTGTTATCTTGGCCAACCCTGGGCTCATCATGGAGAATGCTTCAGCTAGGTTAGTCGCGGCTTCTGATCTTTATGTCGCTATGACCAGACCAACTCAAAAGCTGGTCATTATTCAGACTGAGGAAGACCAGGCTTTAATCAGTCTGTAATCTCTTGTGATGAGAGTACTGACAGCGTTAAGCAGAACAGCAGTGCCAGGCAGAACAGCACACAGCAGAAAAGTCTCGATACAGGTAAAAGTATCTCACTAGAGAAAAAGGGGAAGCGCCGACTTTGTATTCGTTGGTATTCGGAGCTTCCCCTAGGAAATGGATTAAAAAGATTGATGATTACAAATTGATGATTACACAAGCATGGTTACAAAAACCTGGCTAATCTGGCTAACCTGGCTAATTGGTTTCCCCATCCTCGGGCTGACCCTCCTGAGGGTGAGTTTCCCGACGAATAGAATCAATCTCATTTTGATAGTCTTCCAGAGAATCAAAATGCCGGTAAACACTAGCAAACCGAAGATAAGCAACCACGTCCAAATCTCTCAAGGGCTGCAGGATGGCCTTGCCTACTTCCTCGGACTTGATCTCAGCCCGACCGCGGGACCTCAGGTTTTCCTCGACCCTTTGGCCAAGCCTGTTCAGATCCTCGTCTGAGATGTTACGACCCCGGCAAGCTCGGCTTACTCCCGAGATGACTTTTTTGCGATCAAATGGCTCAGTGACACCGGATCGTTTGACAATGGACAAAACAACAGCTTCTTGTGTTGTAAACCTCTTATGGCACTTGAGACATTCACGCCGACGACGAATGGAATATCCATCTTCGCTGACTCTGGTATCAAGAACCCGGGTATGTGGATTTTGACAAAATGGGCAATGCATAGCTACATACCATAGTGCATGGTCTACCTATTTTTTACAGTTCTGATTCCTTTCTTTTTGAGCGAAAAGAGGAAAAGTCAGAAAAGCCACCTCAAGGCCACCTTCACAGAGCAGATAAAAGCTCTAACCCCTGCAATAAGTCCGCAATTTAGCCCTGTTTGGGTACAACAATCCTCTGCCCCACCGTCAGAGTAGTAGAGTTCAGATGGTTGAGTTTCATCAAGTAGAAAATATAATCGTTGAGATCTTCACCTTGAGGAGCATTCATCTGTGCATACTTCCACAAGGAATCTCCTGGCCCCACCACATAACTGTAGACCTCCAGAGGGTGCGTATCATCCTGAGCATGATCCTGGGCAGCAGCTGCCCTTCCCAGTCCAAAACCCAATCCAATAATCAAGGAAAGAAAAAGACCGACTAAAGCCCTTCCCAGTCCACTTAGTTTCACATGGCTCTTTCTGCCTTGGTGCGCAACTGCATTCATCATGGTGATCCCACCTCCACAATCATCTATATTCGAACATCTGTTCTTATTATCGCACATGTGTTCGACTATGTCAACACTCTTTTCGAACATCTGTTTGCTTTTACAAAGAATTCACGCTATACTAAAAGTAAAAGCAACAAACCTAAGGATTTGCCATGACTACAGTGCCTTTTTCACCCCAGCACGATCCTCGATCCAATCTTGCCAATCTTGCTGACCGGGCAGCTCAGATGGACATCAGCGTCCGTCAGCTGCAAATTCTTCAAGCTATTGAGGAGTACAGCACTACAAAAGGTTATATCCCATCTTTCAGAGAAATAGCTCAGCTTGTTGGTCTTAAAAGCACCTCATCGGTGAAGCATCAACTGAATGTGCTAGAGAAAAAAGGATTTATCCGTCTGGGAGCCAACAAGGGCAGGGCCATAGAACTCATCACTCACCTTGAGGAAGAGTCCATTACAGATGCTTCTCCCCAGGCGCAGGAAAAAGATCAGGATCATGAAACAGATTCAGGGACCTATGGAAGAGCAGAAATTTATCCATTTCCAACCAGTCAGAGCGAATCCATTGTACAGTCAACCGACGTCCCCCTGGTTGGCCGCATAGCTGCTGGGACCCCTATTACTGCAGAACAGCACATTGACGATGTGATGAGGCTGCCACAAAGACTCACTGGGGATGGCAATCTTTTCATGCTGGAAGTTCACGGTGATTCCATGATCGATGCAGCTATCTGTGACGGGGACTTTGTTGTTGTCCGAGAACAGCATACCGCTGAAAACGGCGATATTGTTGCTGCCCTCTTAGATGACGAAGCTACGGTCAAAACTTTCCGAAAGGATAAAAGCGGTCACTTGTGGCTCATGCCCCACAACCCTGAGTATTCGCCGATCGACGGTACTTATGCCACTATTATGGGAAAAGTAGTTACCGTTCTGCGAAAGATATAAAGATATACCATTTAATAATTTAATAATCCATACCTTAATAATCAGTATTCCCATAAGCTTGAGCCATCAGCTCCTTACGCCAGGACTCAATCGTCACCACCTTATTCAGGATGGCGATCTTCTCCTCCCCCTCAGGTAGCCGGGCCATCCGGTGCTTCAGCCGACCCACAGCCCTCATAGCATCAGCATCAAGCAGTCGGGTTAAAAGTTGCTGAGCAAACTTGATTTCAGCTTCGGTAGGCTGCCGGGTCTGCACTCCACCTGTTGCCTGATTCCCAGCAGCGTCGGCACCAGAGTTGTGGCGGTCAGAGGACCTGTTTTTTGCAGACAAAGGCAGGGGAAGAACGGCAAGCTCATTAATGACAGGTTCCAAAATTGGACCAGAAGCTTTAGTAAGATTATGGATCCACAATCCCTGAGGAGTCTGTTCATCAGGTAATCCTCCGGCAGCCTGTAGACCGGCGAAAAGTGATTTGAAAACAGGAGTCATAAAACAGCGTTCGGATAAGCGCTGGAATAAATCCGCGTTCCCAGCAGAGCTCACAGCAAGAGGCGATTGGATAAGAATTCCAAAAAATTGCTGCTCAGTTATAAAAACAGTATCATCAATCCTGTAATAGTCCTGATTAACGGCATTGTTGTGATCTAACTGTCGGCGGTTTGACGGTCGGGAATAATCAAGGTCCTGGTTTTGAGAACTGTACCGAGGATCCTCCTCTGCCCGCCGGCGCGGAGCGTAAGCGTCAATAGTTGGTATCCGCATCCGGCGACGGGCAGTCTGTACTTCCTGGTGAAGGGTTTTAATATCAACACCAATTTGACCGGCATATTTCCTGGTATATGCATTGACCAAAGAAGCATCGCGTATACGGGCAATAATGGGGGCAACAGCCTTCATTGCTCCCACCTGACCGGTAGTGTATTGGGCATCAAAAGAGCGAATAGCTGCCTGAATCACAAAATCGTACAAAGGCTTACAATCAGCAATTAAACTTCTGACGGCAGCATCCCCATACTGAATTCGTAGATCGCAGGGATCCAAGTTCTCCCTAGCAACAGCAACAAAAGTCTGCGTCAAAAAAGCGCCATCGAGCCCAAAGGCGTGAATTGCAGCCTTTTGCCCGGCAGCATCCCCATCAAAAGTAAAAATGACCTTAGACCCCCTGGTCGGCCCCACCAGCTGAACGGCGCCTAAAGAATCGTCAGAAATAAAGCGGCGTATTATTTTGGCATGCTCCTGTCCAAAAGCCGTGCCGCAAGTGGCCACAGCCACGTCTACCCCAGCCAGATGGCAGGCCATCACATCGGTATATCCCTCCACAATGACGACCTGGCGTTTATCCACAATATGGGGCTTGGCAATGTCAATTCCATACAAAACCTGATTTTTATGGTAGAGGACAGTGTCAGGAGTATTAATGTACTTGGCCGCAATCCGGTCATCGTCATACAGGCGGCGAGCGCCGAAGCCCAGAGTCCGACCGGTAGAATCCCTGATGGGCCAGGTAGCCCGCCCGCGGAAATAGTCGTACACACTCTGATTCTGCCCTTGCCGGGCAACACCTGCATCAATCATTTCCTGTTGGGTATAGCCTAAAGAAGCCAGATGCCGAACCAACGTGTCCCACCCTTGGGGGGCATATCCGCAGCCAAAGCGTTCACAATCCGCCTGAGTAAAATTTCTTCCGGCTAAAAGTTTCCGGGCAGGCAAGGCTTCGTCTGCAGACAGTTGCGAGGCAAAGAATTTTTGGGTTTGCTCACACACTTCCAAAAGCCGGGATCGGGTCGATCCCTGTCTTTTCTTGGAAGAAGAGCCAGAATCCTCATATTTGAGCTCAATGTGGTATTTATCGGCCAGAAGTTCCACAGCCTGAGCAAAATCAACGTTCTCTTTCTGCTCCACATAGGCAAAAACATCGCCGCCCAAACCGCAGCCGAAGCAGTGCCAGCTTCCCAGGGAGGGACGGATATTAAAGCTTCCGGTTTTTTCCTCATGGAAGGGGCAGAGTCCTACAAATGAGCCGGCTCCGCTGGGTTTAAGGGTTACATCAGCACTGACAATATCATACAGGTCAGCTGCTGAGCGGACAGCCTCAACACTTTCCTTGGTAATATAGCCAGGCATGATTGTCCTTTCCCTGTAAACTCATAGTATTTCCTCTCACGATATGAGAGGAACAACATGGGAGTTTTATTCTATCACTGCACCAGGTGAAGGGGCAGGATCAGCTAACAGAGTATGGAATGCATAGCCAAAGCAGATCCGTCTGTCAGACTTGCTACCTGATCAATGGCTACCCTCAGTCTTTCGCCATCAGTGGATGCCCTATACCAGTCTTCAGCGAAGACTGGTTCCATAGCTTCGCTGATTGTGGGCGAATTCTCCATCATAAGCGAAACCAGATCTTTCACAATGGTCAGCTGCTCCTGATGAAAATCCTCGTGCTCTCTGGGCTCCATAACGAAGTAGGCTGAAATTCCCTTGAGGAGGGTGATCTCATACCAAGTATCTGACGGAACAACCACATGAGCGCTGTAGCGGGTCAGATTACCGGAATCAAACTGTTGTCGGGTCGCCTTTTCTGCCGAGCCTGTGAAATGGCCGATTAGGCGGCTGGTCATATTTTTCAAGGTTGCCAGCGATTGCCGGGAACCGGTGAAATACTCGGGAAAAACCTTCTGAGCTCTCAGCCTGTTCAAAGCGTCGAGAAGCAGGTCAGGATCCCACCGCTGGCCATACCAACGCCGGGTAACCTCAATAATCTCATCCACTACACGGGTATCCCTGAGGGCAAGAGGCTTAAAATAACCGGAAACAATTGCGTCTTCCACATCGTGCACACTGTAGGCAATATCATCGGATAAATCCATAATCTGGCATTCCATGGGCTTTACCCAGGCAGGAGCCCCCTGCTTGAGCCAGCGGAAAGCAGGAAGGTCGTCAGGATAGACACAAAACTTGTTTCCCCTGGGGCCATCAGGATGGTGGGCCCCTTCCTCCCGAGTCCAGGGATATTTGGTGGCTGCATCCAGAGCCGCCCGGGTCAGATTAACTCCGGCGCTAGTGCCATTGGGGTGAAATATTTTAGGTTCCAGCCGGGTCAGGAGGCGGAAAGTCTGGGCATTCCCTTCAAATCCACCGATTTCTTGGGCTATGTGGGCTAGAGCCTTTTCTCCGTTGTGACCAAAAGGAGGATGCCCCAGGTCGTGGCAGAGGCAGGCACAGTCAACCAGGTCGGGATCGCAGCCGAACATTTTAGCCATTTGCCGCCCAACCTGGGCTACTTCCAAGGTATGAGTCAGACGGGTTCTGGCAAAATCATCCGTTCCTGCTACCAGAACCTGGGTTTTAGCCCCCAGCCGGCGCAGGGCAGAAGAATGCACAATCCTGGCCCGGTCACGTTCAAATTCGGTTCTGGATCGGGATTTCTCCGGTTCATTGACCCAGCGTTCCTCATCATGATTGCTATAACCCTCATGGCGAAGAGCAGACTCGGCATCATAGTCAGCCTGATCAGAGGCTGAATTCCCAAGATTTCCATGGTTTTCCAGAGCCGTCATAGTTGGAACTTTAGCAGACTCAGCCTATTTCGCACTCACAAGAAGAACAAAACAGCTCAAAGCAAACAAGACTGATCAAGAAGAGCACAGTCCGACGGCGGCAATACATCATGCGCATGCAGGTATAAGCGGGGAATCCGGTTACGCAGACAGGTAAAAATTTCATAGCTGATAGTGCCGGCAGCTCGTGCCCAATCATCAGCTGTCGGCTCCCCAAACTGCTCTCCCCTGCCCGGGCCGAAGAGTTCCACAGTATCACCTTCGCAGACCCCCAAATCAGAGGCGAATCCCTGCAAATCGAGAATGCACTGGTCCATGCAGACTCGTCCGCTGATATGGACAATCTTTGGCCCCTGGGAAGTCATAATGCGAACAGGGGCCCCTGGATGGTCCACCCCCAAGGAACCAGCCCTGTTAAAACCAGAAGCAGACCGATGAATTCCATCAGCATACCCAACCGGCAAATCAGCTGTGCTGGTTGCCTGTGTAGTCATATAGGTTCGCCCATAAGAAATTGAGTGACCAGCAGGGAGATTTTTAACTGTTCCCAGCTGGGCCTGAACAGTCATGGCTGGTTTTAACCCCCAGTCTGATGCAGTTCCCATGGCCGGATCTGGCTCATATCCATACAAGCCAACGCCAGGCCTAACCAGCTCATAATGAATCTGTGGCCGGGTCAAAGTGGCAGCAGTGTTTGCCAGATGGCGAAGAGAAGGATGAAGTCCTGCATTATCCATCCGGTCAACAAAACGGGAGAAACTGGCGATTTGTTCCTCTGTTGCTGCCCGGCATTCAGGGTCGGCAGGATTATCAGCCACAGCAAGATGGCTCCACACCCCCACGACATCCAAAAGATTTTCGTGAACTTTTTCTTTCAGGAGATTCAGAGCTTCTTCAAATTCTTCAGGAGTAAAACCATTGCGTCCAAAACCCGTATCAACCTTAATATGCACACGGGCTTTCTTTCCTGCTGTCCGCGCAGCGGCCGCAACAGCTTCAATCCCCTGCACAGAGCCCAGGGCAATATCAATATCATGACCTATCAGTTTGTCAAAAGGGTCATATTTTCCGTTGTAGAGCCAGGTAAGAATCCGAGCCCGGTCAGGGCCAATCCCCAGCTTCCTCAGTAAAAGAGCTTCCCTGGACTGGGCTGTCCCCAGCCAAGTCGCGCCTCCTGCAAGGGCAGCTAAAGCAGTAGGAATGAGCCCGTGCCCATAAGCATCGGCCTTGACTACGCCCATCACCTGGGCCGGGCCTTGTGCCGGATTTTTTCCAGATTTTGCAGCCTCATCAGCCAGATCGGTCAAATGACGCATATTGTCTCTCAATGCAGCCAGATCTACTATCGCCTGAGCAGGATATTGATATAGGGCGGCCTGATAGTTTTCTCTTGCCTGAGGCGATTCCAAGTCCCCCCACTGAACTGCTGATAGACTCATATTATGGTCCTTTCATGACCAAGCGGCGCCACATATGCACCACTCTATAGGTACTCCTGTTCAGTATATATCCCAGGCCGCTGCTTCCATAAGCCTGCGAGTGTAATCTTCGCGAGGATTCTTCAAAACTTCCCCAGCAGGTCCGTATTCCACTATCTTCCCCTGATGCATAACCATAATATTATCAGCCAGAAGCCGGGCAATCCCCAAATCGTGAAGAACAATGAGCAGGCTCATCCCCCTGGTGCGCAAATCCTGAAAAGCAGATACAATCCGGACTCTTCCGCTCACATCGACAGCACTGAGAGGTTCGTCTGCGACCAACAGTTCAGGATTCGTGACCAGAGCTCTGGCCATGGCAACTCTCTGAGCCTGACCTCCCGACATATCCTGAGGGTATCGTCTGAGAAAAACTTCAGACTCCAGGCCCACCATTTCCAAAGCATGCGAGGATTTCTCCACAAGGATTTTTTTGTCTTTGATTCCGGAAAGGCGCAAGGGTTCAGCAATAATGTCTGCCCCAGCCCACCGGGGGTTCAGGGAAGAGTAAGGATTTTGAAAAACGAGACCCGTTCCTTTCTTCAACAGAGACAAACCGGATCCGCTGACAATATCCTTCCCCTTCCACAGAACTTGACCTGAATCGGGGGCCAGCATACCCAGGCAGATCTGAATCGCAGTCGTTTTCCCTGAACCCGATTCCCCTACCAGGGCTAGAGACCGGCCCTTTTCCAGAGAGAAAGACAGAGAATCAACAGCTCTTACCGGTTCAGGAAAAGAAGGAAAAGTTTTGCTGATCTTCTGGGCTTCCAGAAGAGGCTGCGGCTGCTGCGCCTGCTGTGCCGGCTTTATGTCCTGATTTTCAGAGGCGATAGAGAACAATGGCTGACTGTCGGTCATAGGGCGAGCTCCTTCGCAGATTCAACCAGTTTCCGGGTCATCGGGTGCCGGGAATCTTGTTCATTCTGACCGGTGTCTGAAGAGTGTCCGGACAGCAGATCGGTAATGGTTCCCTGATCGACAAGAGTTCCCTGGTCAATAACATAACACCGCTGGGCAATGCGGGATAGGACGGAAAAATCATGGGTAACAAATAAGAGGGAGGCTCCTGAATTTTCCACCTTGCTCATCAGTAAATCAAGAATACGCTTCTGAGTAATCGTATCAACAGCTGTGGTGGGCTCATCGGCAGCAATAAAACGGGGATTATCCATCATGGCTTCAGCGATAGCAGCCCGCTGGGCCTGCCCGCCGGATAATTCATGAGGGTACCTGTCTGCTAAGGATGGGTTCAAGCCGACTGATTCCAGGGCCTTGGCAGCTAGGTTCTTCTTTTTTCCCTTGGATAAGCCCGATAGCTTCCCCCTGGCCGCAAGGGGGAGGAGGACATTATTTTCAATGGTTGCTACCGGATTCAGAGCCTGAGCAGGGTTCTGAAAGATCATAGCCATATACGGTCCACGAAGTTTCGCACACTGAGAGTCCGGCAGTCCTACCAGCTCTGCCCCATCCACTGTGATTGACCCCTGGACCCTGGCATGAAGAGGGAGCAGTCCTAAAACAGCCTTGATAATCATGGATTTCCCTGACCCTGAGGCACCAATCAGTCCTACTCTTTCTCCGTCTTGCACAGTCATGGACAGGTTGCTGACAACCGCCCTGCTTCCAATATATATTGAAAGATCGCTTATCTGAATAGTCATGATTGAGCCTCCACCGCAGAACGTAACCGGGGGTTAGTGACCGGATCCAGGCATTCTCTCAGCTGATCGCCACAAAGGATAAGTGCTGCTACAGCCAGAGTTGCGCACAAGCCAGACCAGATGACAGTCAGGGGATACACTCCGATCAGTTGGGAGGAGGCTGCCAGGGAATGCCCCCACGAAGGGATATCAGCAGGGAGGCCTATTCCCAAGTAAGTAAGACCAATCTCAGCCAAAACGGCAGTTCCAGCGCATTCAGACAACTGAACGGTCATCATAGGAGCAATGCTGGGCAGAATATGGCGTCGAAAAACTTCCCAATCTCCAGCACCTGCCCATCGGGCAGCCCGAACGTAATCAGATCGGGCAGCCAGTCTGGCCTGGGGGCGGACAATCCTCATGATGGTAAAAGAGTAAGCCAGGGAACAGGCAACAATGACAATAGCTACGGACTTACCCAGAGGAACGGCCACAATCATAGCAATAACAATGGTAGGAACAGCCATGAGTGTATCGATGACCACCACTGACACCTGGCTGACCCAGGAACGGGAGCTGACAGTCAAAGCCGTTCCTGCACACCCTAAAAGAAAAGTCACCGCAGTAACCAGGAGAACTATCAACAGCTCGGTACCGCTTCCTTTGAGCAGCCAGCTGAGAATATCTGCCCCTGCTGCGTCAGTCCCCATAAGATGACTTGCGGACGGGGGTTGTAGGATATGATTCTTTTCCTGTCTCAGTAGAGGATAGGGGGTCCACAGCAGGGAAAGCAAAGCGGCTAAAAGCCAGATGATCAGGATAATGTTGCAGAACCAGCCGCTGGCCGTTGACCACAGGGAGGAAAGGACAGTACGGACAGGGCTCGATCTTGCAGCAGGGCTAAGAGCAGGAGTCTTATCCGCAGGCTGGTTTATAAGCTGGCCCGCAGGCTGGTGCTTTTTTTTCAAACTCATCGCAGCCCCTCCCCTTCAGCAGCTTCCAGAACGAGTCTGGGATCCAGGAGCGAATGCACAATGTCAACAATCAAACCAACCAGGAAGAAGAGAGCGGCCAAAAGCATAATCTCACTCTGAGCTGCCAGGAGATCCCTATTCTGTATATCCCTCATCAGCATTCCTGACAGGCCGGGCAGGGCAAAAAGCTGTTCGACAACCAAAACCCCTGTGACCATACTGGCAAATGTCATCCCAAAGACACTGATCAACTGAGGCAAAATCAAGCGCAGGGCAGTTTTTCGAATAGCCTCTTTTCTGGTCATTCCTGCTGCCATGCTCAAAGCAACATAGTCGGACTCAGCTAATTCCAGCAAACCAGACCGAGTATACCGAAGAATGGAGGCAGCGGTTATAATCCCTACACTGGCTGCCGGCAGGATCAAACTCAGCAAGGCCTGTCCTGGCTGAGCCCAACCCTGGTCAGGAAAACCAGAAACAGGAAACAAACCAATCAGCCCTATCCCCTTCCCCAGAAGCATTATCAGGAGCAGGCCCAGCCATAAGGCCGGAATAGCAGCAGCCACGATAGCCACAATTCTGTATGCATTTTGAACCGCCGGGTGCTGGGATGAAGCAGAAGAAATTCCCAGGGGCAGGCCTAAGGCCAGGGCAATAATCAAGCTGAGAATAATCAGAGGAAAGGTGATCTGCGACCGCTGAGCAATCTGTGACGCCACTGCTTCCCCTGTCAGGGTGGAGGTACCCCAGTTTCCTTGGAATATACCCAGCAACCAGTGCCCATACTGCTGGATATACGGTTGATCTAAGCCCAACCGCTTCCTGGCGGCAGCAACCTCAGCCGGGGTCGAATTAATACCAGCTACCAAGAGGGCCTGATCGCCTGGGAGTACTCTCAACAGAAGAAAAATCAGAATCGATAAGAGCAGGAAAGCGAGAAGGAAAAAAGCAAGCCGACGGATGATGGCTACGGCTCTTCTGCCTCCCAGCCTACCGAATCTTGGCTTACCGAATCCCGATTTATGCAGATGTGGCATAGTGTAATCCTGGCATATCCTTATTGACGAAAAGCTATTGACGAGAAGCTGTCAGATTCCACAAAGGTAGATAGGATTGGTTTAACGTAATCGGAAAACCAGAAACCCCTTTGCGACTAGCTGTTACCACTCGGTAATTGAAAAGCCAGTCAGCAGCAGCATCCTGACTGACAATCTTCGCTGCCTGAGCCAACTTGGAATCCCTTTCTGAATCAGACTTTGAGGCCAGAGCCTGTTTGTAGAGAGTCTGTACGCGAGGATTGTTATAGCCATAGTAATAGTCAGGGTTAGCCCACTGATAAAAATCATGACTTTCATTATGGTCCACCAGGGACAAATCGTATGCGCGTTTCTGGTAAACATCAGTCAGCCACGTGTTGAAGTCAACCCGGTTGACGGTCAGATTAATTCCTATCTGAGATAGCTGTGATTTGAGCTGATCCCCAATCTGAGCAGGATAAATCGTGGCGTATTCCAACGACAGGGTTATTTTCTTATCCTTCCCATAACCGGCTTCCTTCATGAGTTTTCGAGCTTGAGTAAGGTTGTGAGGGTACAAGCCAGTCAGATCTTGATGCCCTGGATCCAGTTTGGTGATAGGCCCTCCCAGAGGGAGATCATAGTTTCCCCGAGATTTAATAATCGCCTCGTGATCAATGGCGTATCTAATTGCCTGCCGGACTTTTTTATTGGTCAGCGGCGCTTTCTTATTATTGAAAGCCAGCACATACTTATCGGTATCATCTCCCACAGAAACAGTAAAACGAGAATCGGCTGAAACCGATGGGGCAAGTTTGTCATCCAGGGGAGCGAGAACATCTACCTGACCGCTTTTGAGCGCATTATAGCCAGCATTGACGTCTGCATAATAACGAATACGGACAGTGCTTGTTTTTGCACGCCTACTGCCCCAATATTTTTTGTTGGCTTTCAAGGTTACCGAGGTTCCTGGTCTGTAGGAGGAAACCAGGTAAGGCCCGGATCCCACAGCCTGAATCTTTGGCTGGTAGGAAGCATCTTTATCGAAGACCAGGCCTGCGCGGCCAGAAAGGTTCCACAACAGTAAGGAGTATGGAGCTTTGAGTTTGATAACCACAGTTTGAGGGTTCGGTGCAGAAACAGACTGGTAATTAGATAGAAGAGAATATCCCTGATATTTCCCTTTCATCATGCTTCTGATAGACCAGACCACGTCGGAAGAGTCCAGGACGTGCCCATTAGAAAACTTCATTTTCTTATTCAGATGGAAGGTATAGGTTTTCCCATCCTGTGATATTGTCCACGATCGGGCCAGGCCGGGTTGAATTTTATTCGCAGAAGTACGGGAAACCAGGCCTTCATACACATTGCCAATGAGAAGCTGATCCAAACTACTGCCCGACTGGGTTCGTATATCCAAATTCGTGGGGGCCAGTTGGAGGCCGATGGTAACGCTATCCGCTTTTCCCTGTTCCTGACCTGTCTGCCCCGATCTTTGGCGGCTCCAGACCAGAAACGCACCGATGACAGCCAGAACAAGAACAATAATGATGACGGGGATCCACCATTTTTTCTTTTTCCCTGCCCCTGAGTTTTCTGATAGGAGTTCCTGGACACTTGTTGTTTTTGATTCTGTTTCCTGCCCATTGGTAGAAGGCATAACTCATCTCCTGATGAACGTGACTGGTCACCGCCTGGCCTCTGCCGGGTCGCTGCCTGTCGTGATTCACATATAGAAACATTCTACCCTTCTAGCCTGACTAATTTTTATTCTCCCCTCCACATCGCAGAACTCCCTCCACATCGCAGAAACCGGCGACCAGCCCTAGGCTGATCACCGGTAGAATAAAAATCCAGTAAACGATTCCAGTAAAGAATCACTTATGCCTACTAATATGCATATTGATATGCATACTGACCGCGATTCCCGTATTAATTATCAAAGGTTCGGGAAGCAATCAAAGTTCCATGTTCCGCATAAACATCAACCCTCACTTTGACACCGTCAACGCCAACCTGATCCTTGCATTCCTGAATAATTTGGGACATGGAGCTATGCATAGCTTCAAACATGGTGTCAGTACGCCCACTCATAGCCTTTTTCAAATCAGCATCCGTATAGCCTTGGTTCTTCAGCTTGAGGGTATAAATAATGGTCTTGCCCTTATGAGTAACAGCAACCGATCCTACGGAGCTCTTGGAAGAATTAAACTTGGCCACTTCTTGTTTGACCTGCTTAGAGTTAACTACCATATCGATCTTCTGATCATCAGACTTAAACCAGAGACTGGGACTGGTGCAAGCTGAAAGGCTGAAAAAAGCTGCAAACGCCATAATCAAGGCCAGGATAGTTCGGGTCAGTCTCGACGTCGGGGTCTTGGAAGAAGTGGCAGTTTTTACGGTGGAAGAAATCATATGATTTGAACCTTTCTATGATCTTCTGTATTTACATTCAGTCTCATTTGTGCATCTTTACTTGTAAAAAATTACATAAGCAACAAATGCTACAGTTATATTATACAAGGCAGAGGCAACAAGGAGGTCTGCATGCTGGACGTGAGACGAGTTTTATCCAGTGCTCCCCGTAAGCACGATCGTGGTATTATGGCCGATTTAACTACTCCCTGGCCTATAGAAACCGATTCTTATCCCCGACCTCAGATGATCCGAAAAGAGTGGATATGCCTCAACGGATGGTGGACTTATTATATACAGAAAACCAATAAGCCCTACCTACGACAGAAAAATTCTATTCCCCCACTTCCGGAGGCTAAACGGTTCTGCCATCGCATCCGAGTTCCCTTCAGCCCGGAGGCCCCGGCTTCTGAGGCTCATCATCTCCTTAAGCCTGATGAAATACTCTGGTACCAGAGGCAGCTGCCTGACTGTGACCTGTCGGGAGGGAAACGCTGCATCCTTCATTTTCAGGCAGTTGATTATTCTTGCGCCTGTTGGGTAGGAACCAAACTTGTTGCACAGCACCGAGGAGGTTACACGGCCTTCAGCTGCGACATCACCGAAGCTCTTTCCCTCGCAGCTGCCAGTAAGACAACCAAGAAAAGCAAACCCCTAACCCTCACCCTGGCTGTCGTTGATCCCAGCGATCAGGGGCATCAACTCAGGGGTAAGCAAAGGCTCAATCCCAGCGATATTTGGTATAGTGCACAAAGCGGAATCTGGCAGACTGTCTGGCTGGAAATTGTACCCCCTGCATACATTCGATCTTTAAAAATTCTTCCCAACCCCGATGAAAGAAAACTGACTGTAAGAGCAGCAATCATCAACACGAAACCAAATAAAAATGCGCATAATCATGTGCATAATCATACTTCTTTGTCTTTGTCACTAGTTCTATTGACCGCTCAGGATCAGCCACTTGCTAGAAAAACCCTGTCTCTCAACCCACAGGCAGCCACAATTCCCGCTAATCTTGAGCTTAATCTCCCCCATCCACACCCCCGCTTGTGGTCTCCCGATGATCCCTACTGCTATCACCTGGAAATCACCTTAGATTCAGTCTCTTACCAGAGAATCAGCCAAGCAGAGGCACCATCTCAGCCAGAAGACCCAGCAAAACAAGAGCAGAAAAGCCCGTTTCACTACACAGATTCCGTATCGAGTTACTGTGCCTTCCGGACAATCAGCCTGAATAAAGATTCACAGGGGCAGGTCCGTTTTTGTCTTAATCATAAGCCATATTTTCTCAAAGGTCTTCTGGATCAAGGGTATTGGCCCGAGAGCCTGATGACGGCCCCCAGTGACCAGGCTCTCATACATGATATTCAAACTGCAAAAGATATGGGATTTAATATGCTCCGCAAGCATATTAAAGTGGAATGCGACCGCTGGTATTATCTGTGCGACACTATGGGAATCTTAGTATGGCAGGATATGGTCAGTGGCGGAGACAGCCCCTATAATGTCTGGACCAGCAGCCGAATTCCTACCTTCTTCCAATTTTCCTGGAATCATCTTCCTGACAACAATCCCCGCTTGTATGCAGCTTTAGGGGCAAGAAACCGCGATTTTCGCCGGGAATGGACCGAAACCTGTCAGACAGTTGTCAGGAGCCTGTCCAACCACCCCTGCATTGTGACCTGGGGGCTCTTCAACGAAGCCTGGGGTCAGTTTGAGGCCAGAAAAGCCACAGCGATGGTTGGCAGACTGGACCCAACCCGGCTGATTGATGCCACCAGCGGCTGGTATGACCAGGACTGCGGAGATTTTATCAGTGTACATAATTATTTTCGCCCCCTGACCGTTCCCAGATTCGGCAGGAAGCGGGCGTCTCTTATCTCTGAATGCGGCGGGCTGACATACCCTGTTCCCGGTCACAGCAGTTTTCATCAATCCTACGGCTATGCCTCCTACCAGTCTGGAGCAACCTACAGGACAGCTGTCAAACAGTTCCTCAACACGATTCAATCCTTAGAGAGTCAAGGGCTTTCCGGCTATATTTATACCCAGCTATCTGATATAGAAGAAGAAACTAACGGATTGATGACTTACGACCGCAGGGTCAATAAACTTCTGGGATAAATCACAGTCACCTGTAAAACCAGTAAAAGGATGGTGCGATAGAACGGTGAGCAGAAAAACAGACAGTAAACAAACATATCCGGGTAAGAAATACCTAACCATTGCCCTGGTCATCGATTCTTTGAGCAACTTAAGCAACGGAACAGCTAATTCAGCAAACCAGCTTGCTGCCGAATTAACCCGGTTGGGCCATCAGGTCCGGTTGGTGGGGGTTCAGGCCCCAGAGCCTTCCTACAGAGCAGAAGAACTCCACCTGCCTGTTGCCACAGCCTTAGCCCATCAGCAGCAGGAGTGTCTGGCAAAACCCAATAAAGCCCTCTTCTATCGCGCCTTCGCAGGAGCAGATATTGTTCATATTTACGAGCCTTTCATTTTTGGGAGGGCTGCGAGGGATTATGCCTGGTCCCACTCTCTTCCAGTTACCGCCGGCTTCCACATCCAACCTGAAAACATTACATACGCTCTGGGGCCTCTTCGCCATTTACCCGGCCTGGAAAACCTGACCTATGGAATAATGAACCGGTATTTTTATCGGGGCATCAGGTATCTTCATGTTCCTTCTCAGGCAGAAGCCCGTCTCTTGCACAGACACGGGTATTGCAACCAGTTTCATATTATTTCCAATGGCTATCAGGAGATTTTTCATCCTGCATCTGCCGAGTCTTCGGCTAATGACTCCTTTCCTGATAACTCACCTGCCGGTGGGCCACTCCACCGGGGCTCACCCACCTTCCTGATTGCCGCAGCTGGCCGCCTGTCAGCAGAAAAAGACCATGCTACCCTGCTGAAGGCTGTGTCTCTCTGCCGTCACCGGCGAGACATGGCAGTCGTCATAGCTGGTGATGGACCCCTGCGCAGACGTCTAACCCGGATGGCCGCTGATATTCCTGATTGCCCCATCTCTTTCAACTTTTACCCTCATGAAAGCATGCCGCGTTTTTACCAGCAGGCAGACCTGCTGGTTCATCCTTCCATCGCTGATATTGAGGGAGTCAGCGTCCTCGAAGCCATGGCCTGCGGACTGGTCCCTGTCATTGCTTCCTCTCCCCTGAGCGCAGCTGGAAGTTTTGCTCTCACCTCCAGGTCGCTCTTCCCAGCGGGAAATGCTCACATACTCGCCGATCAATTGGATTGGTGGTTTGAGCATCCCCACATGCTGAACCTGTGGGGCAAAAGATATGCAGCAGCCGCAGCAGAGCGCTACTCCCTGAAAGAATGCACCGCAAAGTTCCTGTCCATGGAAAGGGAAGCAATGGCAGATTTCAACCTGACTCACAGTTCTTCTGGTTTCCCCCGCTAGCCCGGCTTGCTCGACCATTCCGACATACCCCGGCGCGGCGTCCACTAAGTCGTGTATAGTTTTCATCTGTTGCACGGGTATGGAACCCTTGCATATGGTGGCTGTAGCTCAGTTGGTAGAGCACCTGATTGTGGTTCAGGAGGTCGCGCGTTCGAGCCGCGTCAGCCACCCCCTTCTTCTTGACTTAATATCTTAATATAGTAACTTCAGATGGAGGGACGGCTGTCCTTATGCTTATGGATATTGTGACCGCAGGCCTTATAGGACTACTTGAGGGCAGTTTTTTTGGGGTAATTCTTGCCTTTGCTTTTCACGATAAAATTCTGTTCTTCGTTTTCCTTGTTGGCCTGGCAATACAACGAATGCTCTCCTGCCTGCTTGATAATGTGTTCAATCAACACTCTCAGGAAAATTCCACCAGCAAATATATTAACAGACCTATTCCCAGCATAGTTATCCAGTGGGCTCTTTATGGACTGCTTATGAGCGTTATAGATATAACACAATCACACTCCAACGCATATTGGAGAATACCTCTGGAGATAGCTATCTCAGCCTGTATAGGTCTTCTTATTGGTTTTTGGGAAAATAGAAAATCCGCATAAATATGCTATGTTATGCTATGTTCTATTTTAATTGTTTAATTGTCACAGAGGATCCCCTCCAGCTCTAAAAGGGCAACCTTCTTGTCAAGTCCGCCTGCGTATCCGGTCAGACTGCCATCAGATCCAATTACCCGATGGCAGGGAACAATCAGAGAAATCGGATTATGACCGACTGCTCCTCCAACGGCTCGTGCTGATTGTTTCTTACCTCCCTCCTGACGAGAAAGCTCTGCTGCAATATGCCCATAAGTCATGGTCTGTCCGTAAGGGATTGTTGTCAAAATCTTCCATACAGACTGTCGAAAAGCAGTCCCTTCAGCCTTGGTAGGAGGAACAAAACCAGGATCGCGACCAGAAAAATACAGATCAAGCCAGTGTTTCACCGAAGAAATAGTCCGCGAAGCAGGAGCCGTACTGTCTCCTCCAGTTTCATTTCCCAGCTGGGGAGGATAATGCCTTTGCCCGTCAAACCACAAGCCGGTCAGATATTCTCCTTCAACCGTTCCGGTCATCCTGCCCAGGGGAGAATCATAGTGAAAAATAGAAAGGCCTGCACAGTTATTATTCATGATAGTCTCCTCACTTATGCATTCCTAGTGCATATGCTCTTCTTTAAGACTACACTCCCAGTATCAATTGCATATCAATTGCATATCAATTGTACTGTTGCTGCCCATGATAGCACCTGGGCAGGCCCCTCTCGGATTTAACTTCCAGATCGGTGTATATGTGGAAAGGCAGGTGAGACAGCTGTCCTACAGCTCCCTAGAAACGACTGCCGCCCGGTCTGCAAATTTATGCATATCCACTTCACCCATAGATTTGGCGGTGATCAGACCAGTCAAAATGCTGTCATTCACATTCAAAGCAGTCCGAGCCATATCCACAATAGGATCAATAGCAATGAGGACGCCCAGAATGCCCACAGGCAGGTTCAGGGTTCCCAAAACCATAAGAGTGGTAAAGGTGGCACCGCCTCCCACTCCGGCTACCCCAAAGGAAGAGATGGTCACCACGGCAATCAGAGACAGAATGAACTGCGGCGAGAACACATTGATTCCTACGGTGGGGGCAATGATAGCTGCCACCATGGCCGGATAAAGTCCGGCGCAGCCGTTCTGTCCAATAGTCAGCCCCAGGCTGGCTGCAAAGTTAGCAACAGTAGAGCTGATACCCATGGATTCGTTCTGGATACGGACGTTCAGAGGCAGGGTCCCGGCGCTGCTCCTCGAGGTGAAGGCGAAAATCAAAGCAGGCCAGGCCTTCTTATAGTAAGTGACTGGATTAATTCGGGCGATAAGCAGAATGATGGTATGGATCAGGAACATAACCAAAACTCCGGCATAAGCAGCTACAATAAAGACGGCCAGTTTAGCCATGTCAGCAAAACTATCGGTTGCAGCAGCCTTGGTAATTAAAGCAAAAATGCCATAAGGAGTCAGGGCCAGAATCATCTTGACCAACCGGTTGACAATCCTGTCCAGCGCCTCAATCCCGCGGGCGAAGGTTGCAGCTTCCTGTGGGAACTGTTGTTTGACCCTGAGGAAGGCCACTCCTATCAGGAGGGAGAAAATAACTACAGCAATAGTGCTGCTTGCCCGTGAACCAGCGAAATCTGCAAAAATATTATTCGGCAAAAAACTGACAATCTGTTGGGGCAAAGTCAAACCCTTTAAATCAGCCTGATGCTCTTTAATGGAATCCAAGGCAGTGGAAGAAGCTGCCGCCCCCGACAAAAACTTAGCTCCGTTCAGACGGAAAATGAGAACGGACGCAATTCCAACCAGTGCTGCAATCGCAGTTGTTCCCAGCAAAAGTCCCACAGTGGTAGCAGCCATTCGACGCAAATTTTCTGCTACTTTCAATTTGGTGAAGGCTCCCACGAGGGAAACAAAAATCAGCGGAATAATCACCATTTGTAGAAGTGAAATATATCCATTTCCAACAATATTAATCCAGTCTATAGCATCGGTCAGGATTTCGCTTTTGGTTCCATATAGCAGTTGAAGGGTTACTCCAAAGATGATACCCACTACCAGGCTCAAAAAGACCAGCCTGGTGAAGCCAACATGCTTATGGTGGAGAAAGATAAGGGCAGCCAGGATAGCCGCCGCTACAAGAACAATTATAAATACTTGCATGAATGAGTTCCTTCTATTCGTAAAATTTTATTCGTATAGATTTATTCGTATACTTGTGAGTTTTATCGATGGCACTCTTGATAAAGACAGTAATTATGATAATTGTGTTTGCTATTTGTTAATTATGCATTGTCACATATGCATTGCAGTGCTACCATTATCAGATTTATACCGATCCTGTCTGATTGATATCGCCTGAGCGTACTTGCCTGCACCCAATTAGTCGCCTGCATTGTTACATCAATGTCACAGTAATGCCTGTAACAAATCATGTACTTGCTGTTATCTCTTGCGGAGTCCACCTTGAGAGTCCGTCTCTAGTGAAAACTGCTGGATAGTGATAGCAAAAGCGACTACTCTGCTTTTGTATAAAATAGTCAAACTGAATATATTCTTCACTGTCGCTATATCTAAAATATAAATATCTATAATATAATCAATATATATAACACAGCGACTTGGAAGAAGAATTCTTTATGACTTTTGTGACTGTAGCAAGGGGACGTGAAGTATCACTCGGCGCAGATACAGACCATCTGACAGGTCAGACAGGTCATGATCTCTCGTGCTGATGATAATTCGTGCATAATCAGTTCCTTATTTGCTTATTGCTTACTTAAGGCTTTTCCAATGTAAAAGACAGCCCGGACCGGACACGCCTGCCTAAGAAAAGCATTATCAAATTACTCTGCTGGCGAATGAAAGAGCTCCTATACCTGAATATTCTACCAGGCTTGAGAGCTCAAATAGCTTCATGACATATTGTTCTTCTCTGTAGATAGGTTATACAAAGATACAAAATGCAGATATATTATGTGTTGGTCTAGTATCAGTACCTTATTTTGTCCACGAAGTCGGCCAATTAATCGGTTTGTCTAATTCTTCCAAAGCAGGAAGAGAGTTTACTATTCTCTGAGTTTCTAGAGTTAATGTAACCAACGATTCCAGGAGATCAACCACATACCTTGGATTTTTTGTTTCAGTTATCCATTCGTTTGGATCTTTTTTAATCCCACTCTTTTTATCTGTTTTGACTCGATATTGATCCATAACCCATTCAATAGGTGATTTTCCAGAAATTTTATAATCATATATTGTATCGGGAATACCATGAAGAACAAGATAATTATTGATAATAATAGTAGTCCTATCATCACCCTTAAGATTTTCAGCGGTCTTAGGGACCTTACCGAAGGTAAGTCTATCAATGTGATAAAGCTCTTCTGGATCTTTAGAAAATAAGCTCTCGTAAGCTGACGAATTAATCCATTCTTCGGAAATACGGTCTTCCCCAACATATCCTTCTAAAGATTCATAGTTGATATGCAACTCAGCAAGTTCTCTCCCTATGCGTTGGAAAGTAGAAAAATCTTTTGCCAGAGGGATCCTAGCTAATTCTTTCCTCAGGTTATAAGTAAAACGCTGACGATATTCGTTATTATGGAGGATGCCATAAATATAATAAAAAATTTGCTCTTTCGCTTTAGAAACATTATCTGAATGTAAAGCAGAAACATCAGGGTAAACTTGACGAAATACCTCAAGCGTCTGATCTGTTATTGCATCATGTCTAATAAAAGTAGTGCCATCTGCTGTTGTGAAGCGGACATCACCGTTTTTGAGTGATGCTTCCGAAAAGTCCAGCTCTAGCTCATCTTTCAAGTCTGATTTTTCTTTATCAATCTCTTCGTACCAGTACAGTGGGAAACACTGTCCTCCGGCAGTCATCGAATTTAGATCTGCTAATGTCTGGGTCATCAGGCATGAAAACCCACTATTTCCTACCCCCGTCGTTACAATGCATCGATTGATAAACTGAGAATCATCAATGAGGGAGGGGGAAGCACTCCTGTACATCCTCTCGCACTCCTGTACATCATCTTCAAGATTAGAGGAGTTCGCTTCGCTCACCAATTTTAATGGGAATAAAATCGCACTCCTGTACATCATCTCGATAAGTCTGGGGTCATAATATAGCCATTCCTTTGTAAATGGACGATACATGCTCTGCACAAGAAACTTATCAGAGTATTTTATTTTGATACCTCTTCGAAGCCGATTCAACAATTCACGATCCCAACTTAGAACCTTAGGATCGTATTCAACAAAATCTTTCGGATCAATTTCCCGTTTATTTAAAGTTGAATGCCAGAAAATACGATTTTGCTCGTACCAATCAATTGATTTCTTTGTACGATTCTCAATAGTTTGCCTTCCAAAACCATAGCTAAAGCTGTCCCTGCCAGTTTTTATGCCGTTTGAATACACTGAAAAAATTCCAGCGGCACCATGAACACTCTTCAATCCAAGCGGTATAAACCCTTGGAACGCATCATCTCTCTGATTCAGCCAATCTCCATGAGAATCAGGAATAATAATCTTCCAATCAGTCTGGTTCTCTTTCACCATGTCTGAAAGCGTAGAGAGTTTCTCTGACCGCTTGAGGTAATCTCCAATATCATGGTAATGAATCACACCCTGGTGCTCTGCTTCAGGATCACAAACTAATAGAGTGATGGTAATAGGAGTCTTCGATTGCGAACCGAAGACATTATCACCCTGCCGTTTGAGTTCCTCTTTGGGCAACCGACGAAACTCTTTATTTCCCATCAAATTCAATACATAAATATCACTAAACTCTGCAACCAATGATTTTCTAAAGCCGTCAAAGGCAGTTCCATCAAGCCAGCCTCCGCCGCTTACAAAACAAATGATCCCTTTACCTGATATTGCAGTGTCTGCTCTTATGTTACGGCTAAGAATTCGATCTGAAGCCCACCGAAATGCCCGGATATATGAGTCATATAATGCATTTTTATTTACTGCCTTAGTATTAGCAGCGTATGTTTGTGCAATACGTTTATCCAAATTCTCATAGTGATCATTTGAATTATTATCATTTGCTGATTTTTGACCAGCAGAATAGGGAGGGTTCCCCATTATCACTGTAATAGGCTTTTTATTCTGTTCAATAACTCGGGCACTATTCCGGGTGAATACTGATTCATCAATACTGTTACTGTCCTCTGTCATTTGGAAAGTATCGGTCAGAACTCCACCACTAAATGGCTCATAAACAGGAGGTTGGATGTTATCTTTACTCCCCACCTCTTTGATCTTGGAATAATTATCAAACTGCACTGCATAGTATTCTGATTCAATATTTACCATAGCAATGTAGTAGGCTAGAAGCATTATTTCATTAGCAAATATTTCAGAACGATACTTTCGCTGTAACTTATTCGGCGAAATAAGACCTGACCTAATAAGTTCAACAATGAATGTTCCTGTACCTGTGAACGGATCGAGAATAGTCACTCTATCATCTTCAAGATGCTTACCAAAATGCTCAGTGAGTTTGTTATCAACCAAATGAAGAATATAATTGACGATTTCTAACGGAGTATAAACAATTCCAAGCTTATCAGCATCTGATTTGAAAGCAGTACGGAAAAAAGACTCATAAAGATTTCGCACCAGAGTTTGACGAGCAGCTTCATCATTCCTCACCGCTTGAGCAGATGTTCGTACTTGAGAATACAGTTGGCGAAGATCGTCATTGGGATCCGCAGCCTTGATCTTAGGACGTAACAATTCAGTAATCGGCATTAGCGCCTGCGAAACAGGATTATTCTCAATAAAGGACTTGCCCGAAGAATCTTTTTCATGCGAGAAGAGAGCATCGAATATAGGAGAAGTAAGGATATGCTGGGACAGCATGCCCACAGCATCATCCTTGGTTATATTAGGATTCAGAGTATCTCGTAACCCATGCAAAAATGAATCGAACTCTTGCGATATCTGTTTGTCAGTCCGTATCTGCTCATTAATAATATTACTTGTTTTAATAGCGATTTCAGAAATTGAGTCTGCCCAATCCTCCCAATAAGTTGTATCTCCGCATTTACGCACAAGCTGTGCTTGGAACTGTTCGGATATCTCACCTCCAAAATCAAATTCGCCTTGTTCACTGGTGTTTTGATCATTCAGCAGAGAGTCATTGCCGCTATCCTGATCAATAAACTGGTTCGATCTAGTTGAATAGCGCCGCTTCACTGATTTCCTATGTAAACTCAGAGCATTGATACGAGCGTCCAACCGTTCATCATGAGACCTTAACGACTGTAAGATATCCCACACCGTATGAAAATCTGAAGTGGATAAAATCGCATCCGGAGTTGAGCCATCAGGGATAACAACAGGGAGAATAATATAACCATAATGCTTATTCTCTGCTTTTCGCATTACACGCCCTACCGCCTGTACTATATCAACCTGCGAGGCCCGGGGCTGGAAGAAAATAACTGCATCCAGCAGAGGAAGATCTACCCCCTCAGTTAAGCATTTTGCGTTGCTGAGTATACGGCATCCATCTGGATCTTCCTGCCGATCAGCTAGCCAATTTAGCAGTTTTCGACGTTCCTTGGTCGGCATAGAACCATCTACATGCTCAACCTTCGGAATAATTGTTCCCTCCAGTGAAGCGCCTTGCTTTTCAGATTGTTGAATATATTCAGAAATTACATCGCTAAAACCATCTGCCAGTATTTTCGAATCGTGAATAGTCCTCGTAAAAGCAACGGCAGTATGCATATGCTCGATTGATGAAGTTAAACCAGAATGAGAATCCACATCATTATCGTTTAAGATAGCAAATTGAACCTGTTCTCCAAGCCCCGTATCAATATCAATGTCCTGCTGTTCCTGACGATGAATCCCCTTAGTCATCAAACCGTTCCAAGCACCAAGAACTTTCGCGGAAAGAGATTCTGCCTGTGTTCGAATTTTTAGCTTATCCTGAGCTGCTTTTTCTGCCTTATCTTTAGCACGCGATCTTCTTTCGAGCTGTTCAATCGAATCAATTTGTTCCTGGAATGTTTGTGTTTCTTGTATTCTCTTTGCAAAGTTAGTTCCTTGAGATTCAGCAATTCCAAGCACCAGCACCCGGTAATCAGTAAGAATTCCTTTAGCTACTGCATCGCCGAACTTCAGACGATGGAATTCCCTCCCAAATGTATCTTCATCGTCCATAGAAAAGGTAGTGAAGTCATTTTTAACTGCCTTAGTCTGCGCAGCTTGTGTATAAACTCTAGGAGTTGCAGTCATATACAAGCGCTTTTTAGCATGAACAAGACTATTATCATGCACCTTCACAAACGCTGATTTAACACCAACGTTATCAGCAACACCTGCTGTCCGATGGGCTTCATCACAAATGACGAGGTCAAACTCTGGAAGTCCTTCTTGCGCCTGAGCAGCGATGATTGTATCAATCGATTGATATGTTGAAAAAACTACAGACAGGCCGGTAGATTGCTCTCCTATTTTAATATGATCAGCCAAAAGTCGAGGGTCAGTCGTTGTTGGAAATGGGACATCAAGAACACTCCCGTCCCATTCATCATTATCTCTTTTATTAGCAGTTGTGTCTGAACACACCACAAAACTTGAAATTTGCTCTTTGCTCTGATGCGTCCAATAATTAAAAGTTTGTGAAACTAGCGCGATTGACGGAGCTAAGAACAGCACTCTGAAAGGACTATTCTTTGATTCGGAATATTCATTATCTCTTTCTTCCCTTAATTCCTCTGCAAGACGCAATGCAGTTAAGGTTTTCCCAGTGCCGCAGGCCATAATAAGTTTTCCCCTGTCGTCGGTTTTAAAACCGTCAATACAGTCCTGTATTGCTTCATTTTGATAAGGACGAGGTTCAAATTTTTTAAGATTATGGTAATGCGATTCTGGTAAAAATGCAGACCAGTCAACGAATTCATTATTCAATTGTTCCGAATCGAGTACTACCACGTTACGGGGAGATGCCTCTTTTTCGAGTGTTTGTGTAAGCCCTCCACCTGTATGAGCAATAATAAAATGGCCACGCTTAATGCCACGCGTATCACTAGAAGCAAAAAAAGTAGAAACATCTGAAAAATCAAGCTTTCGATCATCTGCGTAATACTTGCATTGAATAGCCCATAACTCACCTGAACGATCTTTGGCAACAAGATCTATACCGGTATCATTCTTGGGAAAATCTTCATATTCCCCATGAATCAGAGGGTTACCCTCATCTCCCCACATCCAAACATTTATAAAAGTCGATGCCCATGCCGGATCATGCATGAGAAAGTATCTGACTGCATATTCAAACGCAGTTCCACGAACACGCTGATTTCTTTTTCCTTGTGAAGAAAGCTTCACTGCATCTAGTTTTTCAATCGCATCCAGAACATCGTCAAAAGTAGTCGTTGCCATGTTTGCTATGATATCGTTCTGGAAGAATAACTCGAAGTAATCTCGACACTTCGAAAACATACTCATCGAACGAAAGGATACCCATGGCAGAAGTTAATGATGTAGCAAATAAGCGGATTTTAGATCTGGTCAATCCTGATTATATGAAGCGAATCCCCTTCTTTGTTCGCTCTCACGCCACCAGCAAAACCTGCGGAATGATTGCCCGCGAATTCTCAGAGATATATGAGGTATTCTCCAAGCAGGAAGAGCCCAGCGAAGATGAGAAATCACAGATGAGTCTGGATTGTTAATGACATTTTTAAAGAGAGAATGGCCAAACACAATCTGTAATGACGAAGTCCAATGGCAAAATTGATGTATGAAGCAGAATAAGCAGAATAGGCAGACAGCGACCGCACAAGCTTCTGCCTTTGCCTTTCGGTACGGGACCCCCTACGCACAAACTCATTCCTCCCGCCAGGACCCCCTCCATACAGTGCGGGTCATGCTCCTGGGCTCAGGCGAGCTGGGCAAAGAAATAGCTTTGGAACTCATGCGGCTGGGAGCCCGAGTGTGTGCCCTGGACTCTTATGAGCACGCCCCTGCCATGCAGATGGCTCACGATTGTATTGTTCTTGATATGACCGACCCTCAGGCTCTGAAGGAAGCTATTGATCAGGTTCAGCCCGACATTATTGTTCCCGAAGTAGAAGCCATAGCCACCGATGTTCTCACCGAGGCCGTTGCCGAAGGCATCCAGGTAGTGCCCAGCGCAAAGATTGCTCAAATCTGCATGAATCGCGAGCGCTTGAGGACTCTGGCCCACGACGGTCTGGGACTGCCCACCACTCCCTATCGGTTTGCCAGCAACCCTGATGAGCTGAAAGCAGGAGCCCAGGCGGTTGGCTATCCCTGTGTTGTCAAGCCGATTATGAGCTCATCCGGGCATGGTCAGTCAATCATGCGGTCAGCAGCTGATCTTGACTCTTCCTGGCAGACTGCCCAGCTGGGGCGAAGGGCAGCACACGAAGGCGAGGTTTCCCGGGTGATTGTTGAAGCCCTGGCTCCTCTGGATTATGAGCTGACCATAATAACCGTCTTCTCTTGTGCCGGAGTAGTAACCTGCTCCCCCATAGGACATCGCCAGGTAGACGGGGATTACCGGGAATCCTGGCAGCCGGCCGCAGTTCCTGAGTCAGTGCTGCACAAGGGTAACAAGATTGCCCGGCGGATGGTAGAGGGACTGGCAGCCGAAGCCAGCCGGTCACATGAACATGGCTGGGGTGTTTTTGGAGTCGAGCTTTTTGTTCTCCGTGACGGCCAGGTGCTTTTCAACGAGGTTTCTCCCCGCCCGCATGACACTGGCATGGTCACCATGATTTCTCAGCATCTGAGTGAATTTGCCCTCCACGCGCGGGCGATTCTGGGTATTCCTGTGACCGAGGAATCCCTGGAGTTTATTCATCCTGGTCAGGTTAGCGCCAGCAGGGCCCTGGTAATTGAGGGCAAGGGGCAGGTTGCTTTCAGCAGTGTCAGTACAGCTTTGGCAAAGCCTCACAGCGACTTGCGCATTTTCGGCAAGCCCTCAGTCAATGGCCGCAGAAGAATGGGGGTTGCCCTTGCTTATGCCCCTACCGAAGAGGAAGCCCGCAAGGCCACACAACAGATAGAAGATTCTCTTTCTTATGATCTTTTTTGAGGATACGATAGGCCCCATTGAATAAATGGCTTGATGAAAAGTGCTATACCCAGAAGTACCCCCGGTCAGCCCCCATACCTATGATGGCATATACAAAACTCACTATTAAATCATGCTTTTTATTATCCATGTCAGCTCCTGTGCTCTCCCCCAGTATAACTCTTGTTTCAGCAGAACGACGGCAGCCCTTTTCGTCTTTGTCAGACGTCCATATTTTGAGATTTTTATGTTCATTATTCGCCTCTTCCCTGTAGTCATCAACAGGTAAATTTGAGAGGTGCCAGGGATGAATTCGTCCCCTATTTCTGCCGTCCATTTGAAAGGCTAACCAGCAATCATGCAGAAGTTAACGCAGCTCTACGAAGGCAAAGCAAAGAAGTTGTACTCCACAGATAATCCTGACATTCTGTGGGTGGAATACATGAATCAGGCAACTGCCGGCAACGGTGCCAAGAAAGAGCAGATTGAGGGCAAAGGTCGACTGAACAACCAGATTACCACCGTTATCTTTAATGAGCTTGCATACCGCGGTATTGCAAGCCATTTTATTTCTCAGCTCAGCCCTACCGAGCAGCTGGTCCGCAAGATGAATATGTATCCCCTGGAAATCATCATGCGCAACCGTGCAGCCGGCAGTTTTGCCAAGCGTTACGGCGTTGAAGAGGGAACTGTTCTCAGCCGCCCTGTTCTGGAGCTTTGCCTGAAGGATGACGCCCTGGGCGATCCCTTTATTAATGATGATGATGCCATAGCCCTAAATCTGGCAAACCGGGACGAGCTGGACATCATTGCTGCCAAGGCCAGGGAAATCAATCACACTTTGACCGCGATATTCAACGAGATTGATGTCACACTGGTTGATTTCAAGGTAGAGATGGGTAAGACCTCAGACGGCACCATTCTCCTTGCCGATGAAATTACTCCTGACACCTGCCGCCTGTGGGACAAGGCCAAAACCAGCCAGGGACATGTAGAGCATCTGGATAAGGATCTTTTCCGGCGGGATTTGGGCAACATTATCCCCGCTTACGAAGAGATTCTTGATCGTCTGGAAAAGCTTCACGCTTCCCATCCGCTGAATGCTGCCGGGGAATTACGTCACTAAAAATAAATCAGATAGTTCAAACTTAACTAAAGGACAGCTGTGGTAGACCGCATTTATGTAGAGAAAAAATCTCAATTTGATACCCTTTCCCACCAGCTTTTCACAGAGCTGCGCACTATCCTGGGGCTGAAAAATTTGGAAGGACTGCGGGTCCTGAAACGGTATGATGTTGAGGGAATATCCCCACAGCTTTTTCAGCAGTGTATACCCACTGTCTTCAGCGAGCCTCAGACTGATCTGACGTATGCAAATATGGAGGAAGCCGGTCTGGATACTCATGATCCCCGGGTTTTTGCGGTTGAATCCCTGCCCGGCCAGTTCGACCAGAGAGCTGCTTCTGCCAGCGAATGTATACAGCTGATCTCTCAGGGAGAGCGGCCTCTGGTTCGTACAGCTCAGATTTATATACTCCAGGGCTCCAAGCTGACTGCTGCCGATATTTCCTCGGCTCAGTCTTATGTGATTAACCCGGTAGATTCACGGCCTGCCCGGCTGGATATGCCTCAAACCCTGACTATGACCGTCCCTGAGCCCGCCCCGGTGGAAATTATTAATGGTTTCCGGGCCATGACGTCCCAGCAGCTGGAAGAGATGATCGAAGATCGTGACCTGGCTATGGACCTGGCAGATCTGGCCTTCTGCCAAACCTACTTTCAGGAAGAGCAGAGGGATCCCACGATTACTGAAATCCGCGTGATAGACACTTACTGGTCAGACCACTGCCGCCACACCACCTTTGGAACCCAACTGGATCAGGTGACAATTGACGACGACACAGTCCGCAGGGCCTTTGACCGCTATCTGGAGATTCGTCATACTTTAGGCCGGGACAGCAAGCCTGTCTGCCTGATGGATATGGGAACCATTGGGGCTAAGTGGCTGGAAAAGCAGGGAATCCTTACCAACCTTGACAAGTCTGAAGAGATTAACGCCTGCACAGTCAAAGTAACGGTGGACGTTGACGGGCAGGATCAGGACTGGCTATTCCTGTTCAAAAATGAAACCCATAATCATCCCACTGAAATTGAACCTTTTGGCGGTGCTGCTACCTGTGTGGGCGGAGCTATCCGCGATCCCCTTTCCGGCCGCAGTTATGTATATCAGGCAATGAGGATTACCGGCTCTGGTGACCCCCGGACCCCTGTAAGCAAGACCCTGACCGGTAAACTCCCTCAGCGCAAAATTTCCACTACTGCCGCTGCCGGCTTCTCCTCTTATGGCAATCAGATTGGCCTGGCAACTGGTCAGGTGCAGGAACTCTACCACCCCGGTTATGTAGCTAAACGGATGGAGATTGGGGCTGTTGTTGGCGCAGCTCCCCAAAAAAACGTTCAGCGTCTGCGGCCCCAGGCAGGAGATGAAGTTATCCTTCTGGGAGGCCGGACAGGCCGCGACGGAATCGGAGGAGCAACAGGAGCTTCTAAGTCCCACACTTCCCAGTCTATCGAGAAAGACGGGGCTGAAGTGCAGAAGGGCAATGCCCCTATTGAGCGAAAGTTGCAGAGACTTTTCCGCCGTCATGATGCTGCCAGTTTGATTAAACGCTGCAACGATTTTGGAGCAGGCGGCGTATCTGTTGCTGTAGGCGAGCTTGCTGACAGCCTGCGGATTAATCTGGATGCAGTTCCCAAAAAATATGAGGGGCTCGACGGCACAGAACTGGCTATTTCTGAGAGTCAGGAACGCATGGCAGTAGTCCTGGACCCGAAGGATATGAACACTTTCCTTGACATTGCCCGACAGGAGAATCTGGAAGCAAGCCTGATAGCGGAAGTTACTGATTCAGGCAGAATGACCATGAGCTGGCGGGGAAAGACAATTGTTGATTTGAGCCGCAGCTTCCTCTCTTCCAACGGCTCCCCCAAACATCAGACGGTTCAGGTTCCCCGCCAGGGATCTTATCAGGTTAATCCTTCCTGGCTGACAGGCAGCCTGGAAGACCGTCTGAAAGCGCTGACTTCCGATATTAATGTAGCTTCTCATAAGGGATTGTCTGAGCGCTTCGACTCCACCATTGGAGCAGGAACTGTACTCATGCCTTTTGGAGGTGCAAATCAGCTGACTCCTTCCCTGGCCATGGTGGCCAAATTCCCCACGGATGGACAAACCACCACAGCCAGCGCTATGGCCTGGGGCTTCAATCCTTATCTGACTGAGGCTAATCAATTTACCGGTGCTTACACAGCTGTGGTGGAATCTCTGTCTAAACTTGTTGCCACTGGCTTTAGAAAAGAAAAAGCTTACCTGTCTTTCCAGGAATATTTTGAAAAGCTCCGTCAGGATCCCAAGCGCTGGGGTAAGCCAACAGCTGCCCTCTTAGGTGCCCTAATGGCTCAACTCGATCTAGGTGTGGGGGCCATTGGCGGAAAAGATTCTATGAGCGGCTCCTTTGAAAACATGGATGTTCCCCCCACTCTGGTTAGCTTTGCTGTCTCCACTGGCAAAGCAGCCAATGCTATCTCACCCGAATTCAAAAAAGCCGGGGATCAAGTTCTCCTTCTCTCTCCCCTTTATCAGTCCGATGAGATAACCCCCCAGCCGGATAATCTCCTAAAAGTTATGGAAGCAGTCAGCAAGGCTATGGAAGCCGGACATGTACGGGCTGCCAGCACCCCCGGTTTTGGCGGTCTTGCTCAGGCCCTCTTCCTCCAATGTGTGGGGAACAGCCTCGGTTTAGATTTGGATGATTCTTTTGCCAGCAATCTTGACCGCCTCTTCCTGCCTCGATACGGTTCTTTCCTTCTGGAAGTTGATGATTCTTCTTTGCTCCGGGCCTTTGCCGACCAGGGAATTGCTGTGGAAACTGTTGGACAAACCAGCAGCAACTACCAAATTAAGACAGCAGAAGAATCCATTGACCTATCCCTCATCCAGGAAATATGGGAAAGTGGAATGGAGTCCGTTTTTCCTTACAGAGATAAGGCTGCGGGAAATGATCAGGCAAGAGAGGTCGTTCCCCTCATCTCCTATACTCCTGTCTCCCATACTCACGACCAGGCATCGGACAAACCCGGCAGTAAGAGCTGGGACGGGCTTGGCCGCCCCAGAGTCATTATTCCCGTTTTCCCTGGGAATAACTGCGAGTATGACAGTGCCAAAGCTTTCCGCCTGGCAGGCGCTCAGGCAGATACTTTTATTGTCAATAATCTGAGCCCTGCCGCCGTATCTGACAGTGTTCACGAATTTGCTCAGCAAGTTCGCAAGTCTCAGATTATTATGATTCCAGGCGGATTTTCAGGCGGGGATGAGCCGGACGGATCGGCTAAATTCATTACAGCCTTCTTCCGCTCACCCGAAGTCACCGATGCCGTCCGGGATCTGCTCAAGAACAGAGACGGCCTGATGTTGGGGATTTGCAATGGTTTCCAGGCTTTAATCAAGCTGGGCCTGGTGCCCTATGGAGATATTGTCCCCATGAAAGCAGACTGCCCCACCCTGACTTTCAACACCATTGGCCGTCATCAAAGCCGCTTGGTTCGGACCAGGGTAGCTTCAACTCTTAGCCCCTGGCTAAGCCAGACCACTGTGGGAGATGTGCATACCATTGCTATCAGCCATGGAGAGGGCCGCTTTGTTGCTTCTGATGAAGTAGTCAACCAGCTCATTAAATCTGGCCAGATTGCTACTCAGTATGTAGACCAGGAGGGGGTCCCATCCCTGTCTCTGGATGCAAATCCCAATGGCTCCCTTCTAGCTGTAGAAGGAATAACCAGCCCTGATGGCCGAGTCTTCGGTAAAATGGGACATAGCGAGCGCAGTGGTACAGATTTATTCAGGAACGTTCCCGGCACTACCCTGCAGCCTATTTTCCAGGGCGGAGTCAATTACTTCCTGGATTAAAAGTAGATTAAAAGGAGCAGCGCCACAGTATGCGTCCGAGTATGTACCAGGTCACAGTACGAAAGATTAAAAATAAGGCAGGGAATGACAGATGTCAGCAGAACTTGAAGGAATTCATGAGGAGTGCGGCCTCTTTGGTGTCTGGGGACACCCGGAAGCAGCCCGTCTGACCTATTTTGGCCTTCATGCCCTTCAGCATCGAGGGCAGGAAGGTGCCGGGATTGTTGTCAATAATGAAGGCAATCTTCGCAGCCATCGGGGATTGGGCCTGCTGAGCGATGTTTTCAAGGATAACACAACCATAGAGGATTTACAGGGAACCCGGGCTCTGGGCCATGTCCGCTATGCAACCTCAGGCACTGGTTCTCTCAACAATGTGCAGCCTTTCCTTTTCACCTTTCATGATGGCTCCGTTGCCCTGGCCCATAATGGGAATCTGACTAACTGCACAACATTACGGACTCATCTGGAAGATCAGGGAGCCATTTTCCACTCGAATTCAGATACTGAAGTCCTTATGCACTTGATCCGTCGCTCTCCCCGTCAGACTTTTCTCGACAAGCTTAGGGATGCTCTCAACACGGTTCACGGTGGTTTTGCCTACCTGCTTATGACCTCCAACGCCCTTTATGGGGCCCTTGATCCCAACGGTTTTCGCCCCCTGAGCCTGGGGAAGATGACTAATGGAGCTTATGTACTGGCATCCGAGACCTGTGCCCTCGATATCGTCGGTGCTACTCTAATCCGAGATATTGAACCTGGGGAAATCTGCATCATCAACGATGAGGACTACCGGATTGTCTCTTACACCAGTAAAACGCAAAAAGCCATCTGTTCCATGGAATTCATCTACTTTGCCCGACCAGATTCCAACATCTATGGGGTTAATGTGCATTCAGCCCGCAAACGAGCCGGTATCCGCCTGGCCCAGGAATCCCCGGTAGATGCAGATATGGTCATTGCTGTTCCCAATTCTTCTCTCTCAGCCGCTTCCGGCTACGCCGAAGCCAGCGGCCTGCCCAACGAGATGGGTCTGGTAAAAAATCAGTATGTTGCCCGGACATTTATTCAGCCAACCCAGGAACTGCGGGAGCAGGGAGTCCGCATGAAGCTATCTGCTGTGCGGGGCGTGGTGAAAGATAAACGAGTTATTGTGGTTGACGATTCCATTGTTCGGGGCACAACTTCCAAACGGATTGTTCAACTCCTTCGGGAGGCAGGGGCCAAAGAGGTCCATATGCGGATCGCTTCTCCTCCTCTCAAATATCCTTGTTACTACGGGATTGACATCTCTCGAACATCGGAGCTAATAGCTGCCAAGAAAACCGTTCCTGAAATCTGCGATTATATTGGAGCAGATTCTTTGGCATATCTCAGCCTTGATGGCCTGGTGGAAACAATCGGGCTGCATGCAGATGCTCCCTACGGCGGCTTGTGCGTTGCCTACTTTAATGGTGACTACCCTACCAGCTTGGGCGACTATCAGCGGGAGTTTTTAGCTTCTCTCAGCCCCGAAGACCGGGAGCGGATTACCACATACGCCATGATGCATTCAGCCTATAATGGCAATGAATTCAATGAAAGTCTTGATCTGACCAACAGTAGTGAAATTACAACAAATAATTATCCGAATTCAGCTCAGGAAGCCCAGCAGGTTCAGTGACCCACCTGCTGCCGGCCAGACACAAACCAATCAACAGACAGACATTATTAAATTATTAAATACACATTATTACCATACAAAAAGGAAGGTGCTCATGCCAGAAGCATACGAAAAAGCTGGAGTCAGCGTAGAGGCTGGTTATGAAGTTGTTCGCCGCATACAGCAGCATGTTGCTGCTACAGCCCGCCCTGGTGCCGGCGGTATCGGAGGCTTTGGGGGTCTCTTTGACCTGACAGCCCTCAAGGTACAAGAACCGGTTTTAGTCTCCGGAACCGACGGGGTAGGCACCAAGCTCTTAATAGCTCATATGATGGGCAAGCATGACACTATCGGTATTGATTGTGTGGCCATGTGCGTCAACGACATTCTGGCACAAGGCGCTGAGCCTCTTTATTTCCTTGATTACATTGCCTGCGGAAGGAATAATCCCGAGCTGCTGGAGCAGGTAGTGAAAGGTGTTGCAAACGGCTGCGTTCAGGCTGGTGCTGCCCTGGTCGGAGGCGAGACGGCAGAAATGCCCGATATGTATGCCGAAGAGGAGTACGATCTGGCAGGTTTTACCACCGGGGTTGTGGAGAAAAGTCAGATTATTGATGGATCTACTATTCAGGAAGGTGATGTTCTTATTGGCCTTCCCTCATCAGGAGTTCATTCCAACGGTTTTTCCCTAGTTCGTAAAGCCCTGTTCAAAGACGGAGGCTTAAGCGTTGACAGCCAGCTGGACCAGCTTGATGGCCGCAGGCTGGGGGACGTCTTACTGACTCCAACCAGAATTTATGCTCAGGCCCTCAAACCACTCTTTGGTAAGGGTCTTCTGCAGGGTATAGCTCATATAACCGGCGGTGCCTTCCTGGAAAAAGTACCCCGCATTATCCCCCAGGGTCTGGCTGCTTCCTTCTCCATTGACTCCTGGCCGGTTCCCCCGATTTTTCAGGTAATTGAAGACTATGGCCAGGTGGATCATCTGGAAATGTATAATATTTTCAACATGGGTATTGGCATGGTTCTTATGGTCCGCCCCGCTGATGTGGCCCAGGTGGAATCTATTCTCGATGCACATCATGAGAAGCATTACACAGTAGGCAGCATCATCCGGCAAAAGGGCGACCGGGTAGAGCTGCACTGATTGTACCCCATAGCTAATGCTCACAGAATCAATGCCGCAGGGCAAAGTTTGAACAGGATACACTCATACACAGGGCATATATATAATAGCTGCAGCAGTCACGCTCAGCAGAAAAAAGAGGAACAAATGGCACATACAGTTCTGGTAATTGGGTCCGGTGCCCGTGAGCACGCTATAGCTTATACTCTTTTGAAGGGTCAGACTGTAGGTAAGGTCTATTGTGCGCCTGGCAACCCTGGAATGGTGGCTGACGGCATTACTGTGATTCAGCTGGCTCAGACAAATCATGCAGCCATCATTGATTTTGTCAAAGATAAAAGCATAGACTGGGTTTTTGTTGGCCCTGAGAACCCTCTGATGGAGGGGCTGGTCGATGATTTAACCGCCGCAGGAATTAAAGCATTCGGACCTACCCGCCAGGCTGCTCAGATTGAAGGCTCAAAAACTTTTGCCAAGCAGCTGATGCACCGCCATCATGTGCCCACGGCTAAATACGAATCCTTTGATAATCTGGCCGATGCCCTGGCATATGTAAAGAGTCACGGAGCCCCTATTGTGGTGAAGGCTGACGGCCTGGCAGCCGGCAAAGGAGTAACAGTTGCCATGAATGAGGACACGGCCAGGGCAGCTCTGACCGATATTTTTGTTGACAATAAGTTTGGTTCTGCCGGAAGCAGCGTTGTCCTGGAGGATTTCCTTCAGGGACAGGAATTTTCCCTCATGAGCTTTGTCAACAAGAATCATTTCTGGACCATGCCGGTTTCGCAGGATCATAAACGTGCCTACGATGGCGATCTGGGTCCCAATACCGGCGGAATGGGTGCCTACAGTCCTCTCCCCCAAATTTCCAACGAAACTGTTCAGACTGCTATCAATACCATTGTCAAACCCACTGTTGAGGGAATGAACGCCGAAGGAATCCCCTTTACCGGTATTCTCTATGCCGGACTGATTGCCACAGCTGACGGCCCTCAAGTCATTGAATTCAACGCCCGGTTTGGAGATCCGGAAACTGAAGTTGTACTCCCCCGCCTGACTTCTGATTTAGGTGCAGGAATTGAAGCAATTCTGTCCGATCAGGAGCCTGTTTTCACCTGGGAGGACAATCAACGCACCACTTTGGGCGTTGTTCTTGCCTCCGACGGCTATCCTGATCACAGCCACACTGGTTCTCTCGTACCCGACCTGCAATCAGCCATCAACCAGGCAGGTATTGAAGAATCTACACACATTTTCTATGCTGGTGTAAAAAATTCCGCTGCTGGTGAGCTTCTGTCCTCCTCTGGCCGTGTTTTGCTGATAGAAACAACAGCAGATTCTCTTCCAGAAGCACAGGAACGGCTCTACTCCATCCTCGATTCTACCCATACAGACGGTTTCTTCTACCGCCACGATATAGGAGCCAAGGCACTGGCTTAGGCGATCAGCAGCAACTCATCCTTTTTACGTAATTCTTTACATGCTACAAACAAATTCTTAAAGAGTAGAACAATTGTGCAAGCATAAACGCTACAACCTAAAAAAAGAAGTTCGTATAATGTGGACTAGTTTTTGTTCTATGTGGAATCAGGCCACATCAGCTACTTATTCACTACCAAATAGAAAATTAGACCATAACTTTCCCGCAATATTCAATTGTAAGAAGTAAGGTAAATATTATTTATATTTCTATATTTATTCACGAATTCAAATACGCTAAACTATTTTTTTAAAGAAACGCCGTTTTCTTCTTTATTTTTTAGTGATATACTTCTTTCTAGTGTATTAAATAAATACACTAGAAAGAAGTAATTATGAGTATTACTGTTAGGAAAAGCAATGCTGAGCTGAATGAGCCAAATAACCGGCTTATTATTGTCAATAAATCATTCATCGTGATTACCCTTATTCACGATATTGTTATGCTAGATAAAAGTCCAACTCTACAGAAGAAACGGACTTTTAGGCTGGCAACAATTTAGGTTATCCATTGTCTCAGCAATCGTATAAACAAGTACTAGCTAATATGAGAGGATTGGTGGGTAAAATTATCCAGAGTAACCTACCCTTCTTCTCATATTCCTCTCTTGTCGAATCTGGCAAGGTAGAGAATATAAAAATTCTCAGTGAATTCTTTATCTACTTATTGGTGACTCAGGATAAATCGAATAAATTACTTTATTCGAAAAACAACCCTATGAATCTGCACCTTGCGCCATCTATTGATGATTCTTTGTATGAACAACTTCTTATATTACAAGGCGTATTATTTAATAATAATAGTGCTTCACTACCCGACCAAGAATTGACACGTAGCCAATACGATTCATTATTACCACATGAAAGGATCCAGTACTTATGGATTCTAAACCAAACAAAGCCAGAAAATCTAGCAATAAAAATTAAAGAGGCACTCTTAGAAAGTAATGCCAGCAGACAGACAGACTTATACTATTATGACTTTGCCGATCTTTACTATTTGACCCATTCGATATTTTTTGCTTGTGATTTTGGGAAAACCGATATTCACAAATTCATAGGAGAAAAAATAATTGAGAAGATGATACAGAATATCTTGGCAGATATAGTGTTTGCTCTCAAACTGAAGCATGACGATTTATGCGCAGAATTATTTATCTGTGTTGCATCGATCAAAGAACACCTACGTCCAAGAGAGAGAGAACTATGTCAACAATTATTCGAATTTTTTTATCATAATCGTTTAGTTCCGTTTCTTTCTAAACCAACTGTCACCTTTAGTAAAAAAACAGATGCTTATCATATTTCATTAGTTCTCGGGATGTTGGGGGCCTCCTATGCTAACAACACAAGAGGTTGAAAAGGAAATAGTGCTCAGGTTCAATCATGAATATGAACTTTTTGAATATCTTGAATCCGTTTATCAGATCTGTAAAACGTACATTTTATTTCACCCCACGCTAGCTAAAGACAGCTTGACACTTCTTCAAACGTTGTTACAACAATTCTTAGATTATTTTGATATTGATTCGTTAAAAAGAACGAACAATAAATTACTCATAAAAATTCTACCAATTGAGTTTGTCTGCGCACAGTTTCGACTAATTAAAAGTGACTTATTCTCAGGTGATTTATACTCGTATGAAATTCCTCTAGAAAATTATCTTGTACTAAAAGTCGTTGAATTAACTCATTTTTATCCGAATCTTCAGCTCCCTCCTGATTTCTTTAATTTGCGAAAAAATAATGATTATATTCACTGTTTAGATTTGTTATTTGCTAAATCTAAGCTTGGACTTGTGACATGCTTTGAGTTAAAAGAACAAGCTGAAAAAGTTTTAGAAGAAACAGACAGTAATATTCTCAACGAAGATAGCTATATTATGCTAGCTACTGCTGTCCCTAGATTAAAAAATATTCTTCCAAAAAGTATTGATACTTCTCTCTTAAAAAATATAAGTATAGATAAATTGTTCCTGCTTGATTCGGAGATATCGTGACTACCGCTCAGATATTAAAACATCGCATTTCTAAAGAAATTCCGATTCCTAACACTTTCGACTTTACAAAATGTAGTCTGACCAAAACGGACAAAATTATCTTAGACTACCTGCTCAACTTTCTCTCCTACAAATTACCCAATACTTCAGCAAAAGAAAATACTCTATTTCTTTTACTCTCTCCCGAGAAAGATAACACAGAAGAATGGAAGTTACTTATTGATACAGCTGTACTCCACCCCTCAGTAGTATCCGGCCTCTCCGCCTACTACCGTCAGACATATAATCTCGGATGTCTCGCAATTCTTTGTACCAAAATCGTAGAAATACCACATATGGAAAAAGAAAGAGAAAATATTTTACAATTTATAGATACTCAGAAACGAAGCAATGGCTACTATGGTTATGCAAATCCGTTTCTCGGTGAGACTACTAATATTTCAAATTACGAGAAACAATTAATTTTCAATTCAACTCTATACCTATTATTGAGTAAAAAAATACTCGACATGAAGGAGAAAAATCATGACGGTGCAGAATAAATCCCGAATGCAGCTGGCAATCGCTCTCATAAGTTACCTTATTGGGAACCTGACCAGCAGCATCTTCTCCTTCGTCCTGAGCATGTACGTTCTCAAACTCACCGGATCAAGCTTCACCTTTTCCGTCATTCTCCTGATTAATCCGCTGATTACCGCCCTGCTCAGTCCTGCTGTTGGATATTTTGTTGATACCTTCAATCACAAAAAAGTGTCCCTCCTGTCCCAGGCTGCCAGCGTGGCGATGATGGTTATTTTCCTCATCGCGCATGACCGTTTCACTACTCCAGGAGAAATTATTCTTATCGGAATTACCGTAGTGGTTCTTTCTCTGTGTGACAGCTTCCAGTCAACCTCCTACAAGGCCTCAACTATCCATATGGTAGCGGAGAACCATCAGCAAACTCTCATAGCATGGGAACAGCTGATGTCTACCATCGTTATACTTCTTTACCCGACCTTGGGAGGTGTTTTTTATGGCTTCTTATCTGTAGAGATTATCGCAGTCATAGAGCTGTGCGGAGAACTGGTTGTTCTTATAGCCATAGCCTGCCTGAATTTTTATCTGGTTGCGGGTACAAAGAAAAATGAAACTGATACAGATAGTTCGCATAAAGAGTCGCTGCGGGAATCGTTTAAAACAGGCCTATCATACATGGCTTCGGATAGCGCACTCATCAATCTTCTAATCTTCGCTATTATTGCGAATTTTGCTCTGGCAGCAATCAATGTTGGCTTACCCGTCGTCTTCCTCAATCAACTGAAAATTAATACAAGTCTTTATGGGATTGTTCAGTCCTGCCTGGCCCTGGGAATGATAGTATCCAGCCTGCTCCTCGGCATTATCAAGCTCAAGGGCAATAACCTGCGTCTGACCTCATATGCCGGTTTCGCATTAACCATAGGCTTGGTCATTATGGCAGCAGACCTTATGCTTTCGCCTCCACAAATAATACTGGTGATAATTTTTGCTGTTTCCATTGCGCTGATAGGCATGGCCATAACAGCCACCAACCTCCCCTTCGGAATCTACATCCGTACCCAGATTGACGAAGATAAGCAGGGCAGGGTCAGTGCCATGTCCAATGCTGTGGTCAGTTTTCTCTCACCCGTAGGCATGGCCCTATACGGTTTTCTTTTTGACCATGTAGCAGCGGGCTACCTTTTCCTGGTTTCCGGCTTCATCCTTCTGGCAGATACCATTGTCCTCTTTGTCCGGGGAGGAAAAGCTCCTCAGATGATGGCAAAGAACTGACCGCCTAGCGGTCTACATCATCCCAACAGCCAGTTGCCATCAAATCCTTGGCAGTCTGCTGAGGGTTATCTGTCAGAACAGTAATATGCCCCATCTTACGGTTATGTTTTACTTCCGCTTTTCCATAGTCATGAAGATTCCAGCCAGGATGAAGGGGAGCAATCTTTTGGGTAAGGTCAACGTGCTGTCCCAATATATTGACCATAACCGCAGGCGATAACAGACGAGGCTGGGGCAAATCCCAGCCAATAATCCCCCGGATATGAGTATCATACTGGCTGACAGAACATGCTTCAATAGTGTAATGCCCAGAATTATGAGGGCGGGGAGCCAATTCGTTGACCAAAATCCGCTGATCTTTGGTAATGAAGAGTTCAATAGCCAGAGTACCGCTGAGCTGGAAGCCATCAGCCAAAGCCAGGGCAAGTTCCTTTGCTTTCTTTTCCAAAGATGGGGACACAGATGCCGGAGCCAGAGTCATATGCAGAATATTATGCCTGTGCTCATTGCGCACCAGGGGAAAAGTAACATAGTGCTTCCCATTTCCGGAAACCAGGATGGAGGCTTCATAATCAAAATCAACAAAGGCTTCCACAATTGCCTGCGGCCACTTGTCTGCCGGCCAGACTTTTTGGCAGTCTTCAGGAGACTTCAGAACAATCTGCCCATGACCGTCATATCCTCCGCTGGCTGTTTTCAGTACTGCGGGAAAGCCAATCTTCTGCAAGGCTTGGTCCAGATCCTGCCTGGAGTTAACAGGCAGCCAGGGAGCTGTTTCAATTCCCAGGTTATTAATAAAACTTTTCTCATGAACTCGGTTTTGAGTAATTCTCAGCAAATTAGTGCCCTGAGGAATAGGAACACAATCAGATACCTGGTCCAAGGCATCGGCATCCACATTCTCAAACTCATAGGTCAGCACGTCACTGCGCTGAGCCAATTGCCGAATTGCAGCCTGATCGTTATAATCAGCCACAATCTGAAAATCGGCAACCTGACCTGTAGGGCAATGATCAGTAGGATCTAAAACCCCTATCCGCAGGCCCATATAGCGAGCGGAAAGGGCCATCATTCGTCCCAGCTGGCCGCCGCCCACAATGCCTATAGTGGCTCCTCTGCCCAAAGACCTAATTTTCCCACCGGTGGCATCATACAAGCTTGGCATTGGATTCCTCCACCATGTCTTTCAAACCTTGACGGTAATCAGCCAGAGCCTGTGCCAATCGTGAATCTGTGGTAGACAGAATGCTGACTGCCAGCAACCCCGCATTGGTAGCGCCGGAATTGCCCACAGCTGTGGTAGCTACTGGTATTCCCCCAGGCATCTGGACAATAGACAGGAGGGAATCCCAGCCGCTTAAAGCGTGCGAGCGCACAGGAACGCCTATCACCGGCAGGGTGGTTTGCGCTGCCAGCATTCCAGGAAGATGTGCTGCCCCACCTGCACCAGCAATAATCACATGAAGGCCTCTGCTTCGAGCCTGATGTGCAAAATCTGCCATTAATTCCGGGGTCCTGTGAGCCGAAATAACCTGTTTTACATAAGGAACCTGGAATTGATCCAGAATATCGCAGGCCTTCTTCATGGTCTCCCAATCACTGGCTGACCCCATGACAACAG
This sequence comes from Scardovia inopinata JCM 12537, assembly GCF_001042695.1. Classification (NCBI taxonomy): domain Bacteria; kingdom Bacillati; phylum Actinomycetota; class Actinomycetes; order Bifidobacteriales; family Bifidobacteriaceae; genus Scardovia; species Scardovia inopinata. Next base: position 1,152,661 of record NZ_AP012334.1, read on the forward strand.
CAACAAGCGGTTTGGACCCATCCTGCTTCTTTGCCTCTTCTCGTGCATCTCTGTCTGTTTCTGCCATGGCCGCCCTTTCGCCTATCGTCTGTGTAATCTGTTTATGACAACTCAATCTCGGCAGCCAATAAACTGCGTAATCGTATTGCCTGCTCCTCTTTATTGTATCGATCAAGGAGTATTTGTTTGTCTCCGGTATGCTTTTCCTCATCCACCAGCCATCTAAGCAGGAGCAAAATCTGAGTTTTTAGATTTTTTCCAGACTATAAAAAGAAAATTGCGATAATTTTATCGGTTCATTATGACCATCCTGGAATCTCATCGCAAGGTAAAGAGAGTTTCATTCTTTGTAAGATTCCCATCTGAAAGGAAAGATCATGGACCAAAGGAATATGACAGAGAACACAGCAGAAATCATTGACCGCTGCGGAAGCCCTCAGGATAGTGACGTTGATTTTGTCATTCCTGTCTATAACGAAGAGGAAGAGCTGGAGACTTCTATCAGGCAGCTGGGAGCATATTTATCGGGAACGGTGAATGAATATGGGGCTATTATCGCAGATGGAGTTCCGGCAAATTTCAGCTGGCAGATTGTCATAGCAGATAATGCCAGCACTGATACTACCTGGTCGATTGCTTCCGAACTCAGCCACCGCTACCCCGACCGTATCAGGGCAGTGAGAATTAGGGAAAAAGGGCGGGGACTCGCTCTCAAAAGTGCCTGGGGAGAGTCTAAGTCCCAGGTCTGTGCCTATATGGACGTCGATCTGTCTACAGGACTGGAACAGATCGACTCTTTAATTCTTCCACTTTTATCTGGAGAAGCCGATATTGCAATTGGCTCCCGCCTTCTTGCAGGTTCTTGGATTAAACGATCTGCCCGCAGAGAGTTTATTTCTCGCTCATACAATTTTCTTCTTCGAACATATTCCCGAGCTCGTTTTCACGATGCGCAATGCGGATTTAAGGCAATTCGGCGGCAAAGATTTCAGGACTTGCTCCCTCTGATTGTGGACAATGAATGGTTTTTCGATACCGAACTCCTTCTTCTGGCCCAAGATAAAGGCTGGAAAATCAAGGAAATACCTGTTCGCTGGGTTGAAGACAGGGGAACGACGGTCAAGATCTTTGATACAGCCTGGAAAGACCTTCAAGGCATGAAACGGATGAAAACTTTCAGAAACAGCACCAATCCTGAGCAAATCCTCAGTCATCAGGCGGATGCCTATAGGCAGACTCACGCCAGCCCCTTCGCCGGAAGCCTGATTCCCATATCCCTCTTGGGTAATTCCACAGTCTCAAGAAATCATCCTGCTATCCTCACAAATTTCACTGCGTAATCATCGCTGCGTAATTAAAATTAAGAAAGGCAACTCATGACATCAGCAATCGCAGGGTCAAAAACAAAAATATCAGCCGCTGACCCACCGCAGGCACCAGACACACAGGCACTCGGTTCACAGGCATCAGCAGTTACCAGCCTCTACATCCTGCCTCACCGCCGTCGATCAGACTGGATAGCCGTGAGCCTGCTCATGGTGGCTGCCTGTGCCGTTTTCTTCATCAATCTAACAGCATCAGGATACGCCAACGAATTTTATTCTGCAGCAGCGCAGGCAGCCTCTCAAAACTGGTCTGCTTTCCTATGGGGATCTTCCGATGCGGGAAATGCCATCACAGTAGATAAGCCGCCGGCTTCCATCTGGCTGATGGGCCTGTCAGTCCGACTTCTGGGGCTAAGTTCTTTCTCTATTCTTCTTCCGGAAGCCTTGCTGGGGATAGGGTCAACATATCTTCTGTACGCTACTGTCCGTCGATATTGGGGCAACTGGGTTGGCATCATAGCCGGTGGCATATTTATTACCACCCCCGTGACTGCTCTCATGTTCCGCTTCAATAATCCCGACGCCCTGCTGGTTTTCCTCATGATTGCTGCCAGCTCCTGCCTCATGCGGTCTTTGGAGTACAACACCAGCAGAAAAGGTAACCGCCGTCGGACATGGTGGATGGTTCTATCCGGTGTCTTAGTAGGCTTCGGTTTCTTAACTAAGCAATTCCAAGTCCTCCTGGTTTTGCCAGGAATGATCATGGCATTCTTAGTTGCCTCCCCTACAAAATTTATCCGCCGATTGGGTGATGGTTTGCTAGCTCTTATTGCCATGATTGTCAGTGCTGGCTGGTGGGTTATTCTTACCGTTCTTGTTCCAGCAGATAAGCGGCCTTATATAGGGGGTTCTCAGTCAAATTCTTTCCTGGAGCTGACTTTTAGTTATAATGGCCTGGGCCGGTTAACAGGAAACGAAACTGGTTCTGTTGTCCCTGGTGGATCTGGGGCAGGGGGCTCCCGGACAGGAGGATCCCAGGCCGGAATGTGGGGGCAGACCGGCTGGAACAGGTTATTTACCAGCGATTTTGCAGGACAGATTACGTGGTTGGCATTTTTTGCCTTTGCCGGTATCATCGTAGGCCTGATCATCACTCACCGGGAGAAACGGACAGATCTACGCCGGGCTCATGTTCTAATGACAGGTACTTGGCTCCTGGTTACCTGGCTGATTTTCAGCTTTATGTCCGGGATTTTCCATGCTTACTATACTGTTGCTCTCAGCCCCGCTATATCTACCCTGGCAGCCATTGCCATAGCTGGATTATGGATGAAAAGAAAAAGCAGCTGGTCGGTACTAACAGCTTCTGCCCTGATACTGATCACCGGTCTGTGGTCGCAGAAAATAATCTCCTCAGCCGGATCTTATTCCTGGTTAGCCTCTCTGACTCTTATCGTGACCATTACGGGGTCAGTCCTTCTTGCAATTACCGGCTTACTCCAAACTCACGGTCAAGCATCTATCAGTCTGCGTCTGGCAAGAATCCTTGCACTGGTCATCAGCTCTGCCGCAGTTCTTGTCGGCCCCCTCACCTGGACAGTGGCAACTGTATCTACCGGCCATCAAGGATCCATCGTCTCTGCAGGACCGTCTTCCCAAGGCGGCTCCCCTATGGGCGGCGGCCCAGGAGGAAATATCGGACCTGGAGGCAGGCCTGGAGGAAAAGGATTCTTCAATGGAAGCAGCTCAGGCGAGAGCAGGAAACAGCAGGCATATTCAGGTCAAGCAACAGGAGGCTCCGGTCTCCTGGGAGGCAGGAGCAATTCAGTCAGCTCCCGTCTCATCTCCCTGTTATCCAAGAATGCCAGTTCCTACAGATGGGCAGCTGCTACGACTGGGTCTCAGAATGCTGCTACCTATCAGTTGGCCAGCCAGAAGCCCGTCATGGCTATAGGAGGATTTAATGGATCTGATGCCTATCCTACCTTGGCACAATTTAAGCGCTATGTCAGGCAAGGATTAATCCACTACTATATTTCTTCAGGCAGTGGCATGGGAGGCCAGCAAAATGGAGGGTCATCCACTGCATCTCAGATTGCTCAATGGGTCTCAACTCACTTCACAGCAACTACAGTTGATGGAGTAACCCTGTACGATCTGACTTCCTGATTCTCCACGATTCATTGAAGCAATTGATCGAAATGATTAATCGAAATGAATTCTCACCTGGCGGAAGCCCATCGAGCTAAAGCCAGGTGAGATTCATGTCAGCCAAGTGACAACACAATGCCTTTCATGAAAATGAAATGACCAGCTTCGTGTAACATTGTGTAGCATAGAGAATATCTATCATTTTCAGGCATACACGTCGAAAACCTTCCGCAGCTCACGGACTGCACCTATGCTGTAAAAATGAGCGATGAAAGATCACACAGTGAAAGGAGAACCTATGCGGTTGCTCGGTAATATTATTTGGATTATTCTTGGCGGATTGATAATTTCGATCGCCTGGTTTCTCCTGGGGCTCCTCTTCTACATCACTATCATTGGTATCCCCCTTGGCCGGCAATGTTTCAAAATGGCCAGCCTTACCCTCACTCCTTTTGGAAAGACTATTGTTTATAGCCGGGGAGCAGGATTCAGCATCCTTAACATTGTATGGGCACTGACATGTGGCTGGGTAATGGCCTTAGCGTACATCACAGCCGGAGTTGGTAATTGTATAACGATTATAGGTATCCCCTTTGGTATTCAGTCTTTCAAGATGGCAGCACTGGCTTTCTGGCCCTTTGGCTCTGAAGTAGTATCTTTCGCATAAAGACACCTGCAATTTACGGGAATTATCGTATAAACATCCAGATAATAAGTTTTACTGATTTGCCAATTTAATCGTTACACTCGTGGGTAAAAGAAAAGGGCCATTGATATCCTGTGAATTACCACATCCTACAGGAAAGAATAAATTCAATGACCCATACACAACTTACCATACAAGAAGCAGCACTCATACACAGGTACCTTCATTCAGGATTATCAGTTATGCAGGTTAGCGTCATTACTCATCAGTCTCGCCCTACCATTTATCGTATTAATCAGTGGGTAGACACTGGTAAAATATTTCTGAATGGTTCCAATACACTCGTATCCCTAGAAGTCTTCGAGGAAGACATCGCTTGTGTTTGGCTTCTAGGACTGTGCGCGCATTCGTCAGTATCTGTCATATGGGTATAGTCCTGGTGTAATCGCTCGCACGAAGAATGTTGGGTGTTCTACACGTAGTCTCTACTGGCTTGCTCAGAAAGGAACTCTCTCTATCGCGTTACTGCAATGGAAGGGGAAACGACGGAAGAATCATCACGAGGAAAAGAGAGCCGGTTAATAGGCGCGGTGTCTATCCACGAAAGAAGCAGCATCTTTCCTGACTACATGCACGTGTTTGGACATTGGGAAGGAAACACTATCGTGGGTAAAGGCAGAATACGCTGTGTCATAACACTAGTAGAAAGACTGAGTAAACGTATCGTAACTCTACCTACCACGGGTCGTAAAACAGATGATATAGAAGAATCTCTGCATGAGTGGCTTACACGACAGCCAATAAACACGGTAAAGTCTATTACTTTTGGCCGGGGTTTAGAATTGCTCAGTGGAAACAAGCCATTCGTGATACTGATACAAGTGTGTTCTTTGCTAATCAAGGATGCCCTGGGCAGCGTGGTTTAAACGAGAACTCGAATGGATTGCTACGTCGTAGTGGGCTGCCTAAAACTATGGACTTCACTAACGTGAACGCCTGGTATATTCGTCGTGTCGCAGCTAAACGCAATCGTATTCCTTGTGAGAGTCTAACTATAAAACACCACACAAAATATTTATGACTCATACATCGCCAAACTGTAACGATTAAATTGGCAAATCAGGAATTTAATAGGTATTGGTGGGGGGTTTAACTGGTGTGGCCGGTTAAACCCTTCATCGTACTGTTAATGTTTGTGTGTGGCGGTGTGCTACTTTCCCGCGTCCTGTCGGATGGAGTATCATTGCCGTGCCAGGTCTTAGCTTCCGGGTTCGGGATGGTGCCGGGCGTTTCCCCTGGGCTATGACCGCCACAAGACTCTATTCTCTTATTATTCTGTTGTTTTATTGTGTGGTGGGTTGGGGACCGGTTAGTGGACGGGGCGGCTGCTTGCTTGAGGTTGGGTGGTGTAGTATATAGTTTGAGAGTGTGTCACTAACAGTAGTGTGTTCTCTTGTTGCTGTGAGGAGTGTTACACTGTTCTTACCCGCATGCTCATACATACTCGTATAAGCTGATGGTAAGAATGGTGAGAAAGAGAGTAGTTGCTCTTGACCGTTAGTACCAGTCAGCTTCACATGTTACCATGCTTCCACGTCTGGCCTATCAACCCGGTGTTCTACCGGGGGTCTTTCAAACCTCGAAGGGTTTCGGGAATCCTTATCTTGGAGAAGGCTTCCCGCTTAGATGCTTTCAGCGGTTATCCTATCCGAACGTAGCTAACCAGCCATGCCACTGGCGTGACAACTGGCATACCAGAGGTTCGTCCACCCAGGTCCTCTCGTACTATGGGCAGGGCTCCTCAAGATTCCAACGAGCGCAGAGGATAGAGACCAAACTGTCTCACGACGTTCTGAACCCAGCTCGCGTGCCGCTTTAATCGGCGAACAGCCGAACCCTTGGGACCTGCTCCAGCCCCAGGATGCGACGAGCCGACATCGAGGTGCCAAACCATCCCGTCGATATGGACTCTTGGGAATGATCAGCCTGTTATCCCCGGGGTACCTTTTATCCGTTGAGCGATGCCGCGTCCGTACACCGGCACCGGATCATTATCTCCGACTTTCGTCCCTGCTCGAGCCGTCACTCTCACAGTCAAGCCCGCTTATATGATTACACTCGTAACCCGATTGCCAACCGGGTTGAGCGGACCTTTGAGCGCCTCCGTTACTCTTTAGGAGGCAACCGCCCCAGTTAAACTACCCGCCAGGCACTGTCCCTGAACAGGATAACTGTTCGAGGTTAGACGCCCACTGCCAGCAGAACGGTATTTCACCTGTCGACTCCACACAATCTAGCGACCATGCTTCACCGTCTCCCGCCTATTCTACACAACCAGCAGCGAACGACAATACCAAGGTATAGTAAAGGTCCCGGGGTCTTTTCGTCCTTCTGCGCTTAACGAGCATCTTTACTCGTACTGCAATTTCACCGAGGTCCTGGTCGAGACAGTGGGGAAGTCGTTACGCCATTCGTGCAGGTCGGAACTTACCCGACAAGGAATTTCGCTACCTTAGGATGGTTATAGTTACCACCGCCGTTTACCGGGGCTTAAATTCACCACGTCACCCACAGGGTTAATGGATCCTCTTAACCTTCCGGCACCGGGCAGGCGTCAGTGCATATACCGCGACTTACGTCTTCGCATGCACCTGTGTTTTTGGTAAACAGTCGCTACCCCCTAGTCTGTGCCACCCCGTCAAGCTCCCTAACGTACATTAGATCACCCAGCAGGGTCTCCCTTATACCGAAGGCACGGGAGTAATTTGCCGAGTTCCTTGACCAGGATTCACTCGAACGCTTTAGTATACTCTACCTGACCACCTGTGTCGGTTTAGGGTACGAGCGGTAGCACACCTGACAGCGAAGCTTTTCTCGACACAAGGACCCACCATCACACAACCCCTTACAGGATCATGCCTATCACGCCTCAGACGCACACCGTGACGGATTTACCTATCACACGCCCCACACGCTTAGCCAACCACAACCACCGGGCTGGACAGCTATCCTCATGTGTCACTCCTCTGCTACCCTACTACACCAGCCAGTAATGACACCACTCGCCTCTCTCCCACCCCGAAAGACAGGAAAAAAACAAGCAGGACCACCCTACCAGCGCCTCAAGTTATGACGGTATACCACCGGTACGGGAATATCAACCCGTTCATCCATTCGACTACGCCTGTCGGCCTCGCCTTAGGACCCGACTCACCCGGGGACGTTGAACGTGGCCCCGGAACCCTTAGTCATCCAGCGGACGGGATTATCACCCGCCTGTCGTTACTCATGTCTGCATTCTCACTTCCCTACAGTCCACACAAGCTTCCACTCATGCTTCACCCCAGCAGGGAACGCTCTCCTACCCAACCAGCCTTCAAGCTGATTGCCGCGTCTTCGGTGGTGTGCTTGAGCCCCGCTACATTGTCGGCGCGGAACCACTAGACCAGTGAGCTGTTACGCACTCTTTCAAGGATGGCTGCTTCTAAGCCAACCTCCTGGCTGTCCATGCGACTCCACATCCTTTCCCACTTAGCACACGCTTAGGGACCTTAAACGACGATCTGGGCTGTTTCCCTTTCGACAACGGAGCTTATCCCCCGCTGACTCACTGCCACCACACACCTACTGGTATTCGGAGTTTGGTTGCCGTTAGTACCCACCATGGGCCCGTCGGCATCCAGTAGCTCTACCCCCAGCAAGCGACCTGGTAACGCTGCACCTAAATGCATTTCGGAGAGAACCAGCTATCACGGAATTTGATTGGCCTTTCACCCCTAACCACAAGTCATCCCCCCAGTTTTCAACCTAGGTGGGTTCGGGCCTCCACACGGTCTCACCCGCGCTTCACCCTGCTCACGGCTAGATCATCCCGCTTCGGGTCCAGAACATGCGACTAACCACGCGCTCTTCACACTCGCTTTCGCTACGGCTCCCCCACACAGGTTAACCTCGCCACATGCCACTGACTCGCAGACTCATTTTTCGATAGGCACGCCATCACCCCACACAAAGGGCTCTGACGGATTGACAGCCTATGGTTTCAGGAACTATTTCACTACCCTCCCGGGCTACTTTTCACCTTTCCCTCACGGTACTCGTCCACTATCGGTCACGCACACATATTTAGACTTACCCCACGGTCAGGGCAGATTCACACGAGATTCCACGAGTCTCGTCCTACTCGGGGACACTCCACAACCAGGCCAGACACTTTCGGCTACGGGACCATCACCCTCTACGGTCATGTATTCAACCATGTTCACCTCATATCCAACTTTATCACTAGCACGGGGCACGCCTGCACCCCACGGGAAACCCCACAACACCACACACGCATCAGCAGGCGCCTCTACCACGCGCATGGTTTAGTCTCCTCCGCTTTCGCTCGCCACTACTCACAGAATATCTTTTCCTACAGGTACTAAGATGTTTCACTTCCCTGCGTACCCCCCGCACACACGCGGTACCAGCCCACAACAGCCAGTAGGTTACCCCATTCAGACACCCTCGGATCAACGCCCTGTCGGCAACTCCCCGAGGCTTATCGCAGCCCCACACGTCTTTCATCGGTCATGCGTGCCCAGGCATCCACCATAAGCCACAGCAAGCAACACTCACATCACTCACCAGCCTAACGACCCCAGACAACAACTGTCATCACACAATAATGATCACACTAAACTAAAACATTCACCCCACACCCCCCTCCCACAAGAGAGAAGCACGGGAAGAAAATGCACCACAAACACCCCACCCCAACAGGCAAGGCATTCGCTCGCGTCCACTATCCAGTTCTCAAACCACCACCCCAGACACGCAGCAACCACCCACCAGCAATCACCACACACCAGGAAGCCCCCACACCGCACAGTCGCGGTTTGGAAACCCAACAGCATGCCCCACACTACCCTCTTGTTTTCCGACTCATCCACACCACACCAGCCACACGACTGGCAGAAAAAACACCCCCACACAGGGGGCACACATCTCCGTAGAAAGGAGGTGATCCAGCCGCACCTTCCGGTACGGCTACCTTGTTACGACTTAGTCCCAATCGCGAACCTCACCTTAGACGGCTCTCCCCACAAGGGTTAGGCCACCGGCTTCGGGTGCTGCCCACTTTCATGACTTGACGGGCGGTGTGTACAAGGCCCGGGAACGCATTCACCGCGGCACTGCTGATCCGCGATTACTAGCGACTCCACCTTCACGGAGCCGAGTTGCAGGCTCCGATCCGAACTGAGACCGGTTTTACAGGATCCGCTCCACGTCACCGTATCGCATCCCGCTGTACCAGCCATTGTAGCATGCGTGAAGCCCAGGACGTAAGGGGCATGATGATCTGACGTCATCCCCACCTTCCTCCGAGTTAACCCCGGCGGTCCCTTGTGAGTCCCCGGCACGACCCGCTGGCAACACAAGGCAAGGGTTGCGCTCGTTGCGGGACTTAACCCAACATCTCACGACACGAGCTGACGACGACCATGCACCACCTGTGAAAGCGCCCCGAAGGGAAACCCTATCTCTAAGATCAACGCTCACATGTCAAGCCCTGGTAAGGTTCTTCGCGTTGCATCGAATTAATCCGCATGCTCCGCCGCTTGTGCGGGCCCCCGTCAATTTCTTTGAGTTTTAACCTTGCGGCCGTACTCCCCAGGCGGGACGCTTAACGCGTTAGCTCCGACACAGAACCCGTGGAAATAGGCCCCACATCCAGCGTCCACCGTTTACAGCGTGGACTACCAGGGTATCTAATCCTGTTCGCTCCCCACGCTTTCGCTCCTCAGCGTCAGTAACAGCCCAGAGACCTGCCTTCGCCATAGGTGTTCTTCCCGATATCTACACATTCCACCGTTACACCGAGAATTCCAGTCTCCCCTACTGCACTCAAGCCCGCCCGTATCCAACGCAAACCCACCGTTAAGCAGTAAGCTTTCACACCAGACGCGACGAACCGCCTACGAGCCCTTTACGCCCAATAAATCCGGACAACGCTTGCACCCTACGTATTACCGCGGCTGCTGGCACGTAGTTAGCCGGTGCTTATTCACCAAGTACACTCACCAACCCACACAGGGCCAGCTTGCTCCCCAATAAAAGCGGTTCACAACCCGAAGGCCTCCATCCCGCACGCGGCGTCGCTGCATCAGGGTTCCCCCCATTGTGCAATATTCCCCACTGCTGCCTCCCGTAGGAGTCTGGGCCGTATCTCAGTCCCAATGTGGCCGGTCGCCCTCTTAGGCCGGCTACCCGTCGAAGCCTTGGTAGGCCATCACCCCACCAACAAGCTGATAGGACGCGACCCCATCGCATAGCACACAAAACTTTCCCACCAGACCATGCAGCCCAGTGGACCATTCGGTATTACCACCCGTTTCCAGGAGCTATACCCAACTACACGGCAGGTTAGTCACGCATTACTCACCCGTTCGCCACTCTCACCCACCCAGCAAAAACCAAGCAGGATCCCGTTCGACTTGCATGTGTTAAGCACGCCGCCAGCGTTCGTCCTGAGCCAGAATCAAACCCTCCACAAAAAAACCTCACAGAAGACTCAAAACAAGCCCACAAAAAAGAAAAAAACAAAAAGCACAAGGACACCCAACCACCCACAGGCAGCCAAGCACCTCACACAAAAAACATGCCCCCCACAAGCACACCACACAAGCACACCCATGAGAAACACACTGGCAATCAAAAAACAAAAACCAAACCAAAAACAAACTTTCAGTTCAGGCATAAAAAGTAGCACAAAACACGCTATTGAGTTCTCAAACCACCACCACACAACCAGCCACAACCCCCAACCACGAAGGAAGCAACCCCGCAGGCAGCAAAAAAAAACAATACACCACCCCACCCCACACCACAACCCCCCGGCGTGTCGCAAAAGACTAATTTCTTATCATGCCTTGCTAATCAAGGCATTTGCATATCTCTATTCGAAAAGTCCCTTTCTCCATGATGTCTCCATGATGGGAAATGGAAACAAATTATTTGTTCCATTATCCTTGGTAATAGTCAAAAATTTCTTCATCAGCATAAACGTACTGTTCTGAATCTGAATTATCTTTCACCTTGAGTGGAGAAACAGAAGTATTGCCGAATAGAGGCATTACGAAGCACAGGCATAGCAAAGCAGAAATACATAACCGTCTCATATAGTGTCCCCAGTTAAGAGATCTGGGACATAAGTCACTTTATAATAGCTTTACCGGTAAGGTTGTTTTATCTAGCTCACCCTGGATAAAACAACCTTTAGAACACACCTAATATTGACGCATTGAATAGAATAGAAGTTTGCTGCAGATGTATTGGATGTATTAAACAGTATTAGAACAAAAATAAAACAGATTCGAGGCGAGCTGCTATGTCTATCTACCAAAAAAATACCGATCCGACCGGTCCACTTCTTTATCAGCGCGATTCTACATATATCCCCCGAGTTGCTGCTGTTCATGACATGTGTGGTTATGGAAAATGCTCTCTGACTGCGGCGATTCCTATTCTTTCTGCCAGCGGATGCGACGTCTGCCCCGTTCCCACCGCTCTTTTGTCAGCCCACACTCAATATAAAACCTATACTTTTCACGACACTACGGATATCCTGTCTGCTTATCTTGATGCCTGGCAAGAAGAAGAGGTTGACCTGGACGCTGTATACTCAGGTTTTTTGGGGAACGCTCAGCAGGTTGATTTGATTGAACGATTATATAAGGACTATCCTCGGGCTCTGAGATTAGTAGATCCAGTCATGGGCGATGGTGGGAAAATGTATCCTACCTATACCCAGGAGCTATGTCAGGCTATGGGCCGGCTGGCTGATGGGGCAGATATTCTCATGCCCAATTTGACTGAAACATCTATACTGACTGGAAGAGAGTATAAAGGACAGAATCTTACCGATACTCAGGTAAATGCTGCTCTAGATTCCCTCCTGGATCTGGGGGCCAAAAATGTGGTTCTCAAAGGTATTGATCGGCAGGATGGGGTGCTGAGGAATTTTGTGGCAACTCAGACAGGTGGATCCGCAGGAAAAGTTGAGATTGCCCACGAGAAACTTCCCTTTATGATTCATGGAACTGGCGATGCCTTCGCTTCCGCTCTCTGCGGAGCAGTTATGGCTGGGAAACCCTTGGATCAAGCTGCTTACATTGCTGGCGATTTTGTTCGCAACGCTATGGTTTCTACCCGCCGGCAGCCGAATTTTGAGCAGAGAGGGGTCAGTTTCGAATTAAATCTTGCTCAGCTGACTGCATTGGTACAAGACTAATTGCTTCCTCTTACACGATTAGGAGCTCATGATTAAGAGTTTATGATTAAGAACTCAAAATCGAGAGCTCTTACTTTTCATGCCCGGAATAGGGTTCAGAGGTCTATGCTCAGAGGCATATAAAGAAAGTTTTGCTGCAAAAATTGCTGCAAACAATATGGCCAAGCACCCGGGGAAGGCTGCCTATATTGTATAGGCCTAAATTGTAGAGGTATAAACTGCAGTGGCAGCAGGCTATTACCAGCCTGCTGCCACTTTTCCACATTTTATCCGCAGTGATAAAGTCCTTAATTTTGAGGCGTGTTTCACGTTTGACCACATTGGGCAAAAAACTTCTCATGCTGAGGCGTTGCATGCTTTAGTAGAGATATGAGTCAAACACATGTATTAAAGCCCCTGCAGGGACTTTGGGAAAGTAAGCCACATAAGGACTGTCTCCAGCCCGTAGCTTCCATGACAGCAAAGGAGCTAGGAGCATACGGAGAGACAATAGCATGTTCCTATCTTGAACGAAACGGCTATCGGATAATTGACCGTAACTGGTCATGCCGGTATGGAGAGCTGGACATCGTCGCTCTGGCACCGCCGACAGTTGCTCAACCTCGCAGGAGACTGATCATCGCCGAGGTGAAAACCCGACGGAGCATGCTCTTCGGAACACCTATGGAGGCTATCACCCCGCAGAAACTCGAGCGTATGAGGAGGGCTAGTTTTCTCTGGCGTGATGCTCATCCGGCGGAGGGCAAAAGACAGACTCGTTTTGATGCCATAGCAATTGATTTTGAAGATTCCTTAAAACCCACCATTTCTCATGTGAAAGGAATCTAAGAATCACATGCCTATTGGAACTGCCTTTTCTGTCGGATTATGGGGCTTGAAAGCATACACAATTCAGGTACAGGCTTTCACCAGCAGTGGTCTGCCTTTCTTTTCCATAATTGGTCTGCCGGATACCTCCCTGGCTGAAGCCCGTGACAGGGTCAAGTCTGCCTGCACAATTTGTGGCTTTCCCTGGCCACAAACCAGGGTAACCGTTAACCTATCTCCTGCTTCAGTTCCGAAAAGCGGGTCTTCATTCGACCTAGCGATAGCAGCAAGCATTCTTGCTTCGTGCCAAGCTATCCACACCGATGTTATCAGCAAGTGTCTTCTCATTGGTGAGCTCAATCTTGACGGATCTGTTATGCCTGTGAAAGGCATTCTCCCTATGCTTCTATATGCACAACGCAATGATTTGCATACTGTTGTTATTCCTCAGGAAAATCTTCAGGAAGCAACTTTAGTCCCTGGCTTGCGGGTGATTGGAATCCGCCATATTGCTGAGCTCATGATGCTTTTAAGGCCTCGGTCGGAAATGGAGGAAACATTGATCAAACGATACGGGCCTCTGAAGGATGATGGGAGCACTCTTGCTGGTTTGTCTGTCCAGCTGGATAACAATCACTTCCAGCTGCACAGAGAATTATCAGAGTTCTCCGATTCAGCAAGCTGCGGATTTGACAACCAGCAAAATCTTGATTTCACACAGGTAATAGGGCAAACCTTTGCCAAACACGCTTTGGAAGTAGCTGCAGCTGGAGGGCATCACATGATAATGACGGGGCCTCCCGGCGCAGGAAAAACCATGCTAGCCCGGCGGCTTCCCACTATTCTTCCCCCTCTGACAAAGGAAGAACGCCTGGAAGTTGCTTCGATTAAATCTGTTTGCGGCACCCTCCATGGAGCAGATCTGGACTTTCTCCCTCCTTTTGAAGCTCCTCACCACACAGCAACCGTTGCCTCTCTGATTGGAGGAGGAGCCGGTTTTGCACAGCCTGGCTCAGCAACCAGATCGCATTGCGGTGTCTTATTCATGGACGAGGCTCCTGAATTCTCAACAAAATGTCTTCAAGCCCTGCGGGAGCCGTTGGAGGAAGGGATCATAAGCCTGTCTCGAGCAAAAGGAACAACGTTTTATCCAGCCCGATTTCAGCTTATTATGGCTGCCAATCCCTGCCCCTGTGGTTTTAATTGGGGAAGCGGCAAACGCTGTACCTGTACACCCCGGCAGCGAAGCAGGTATTGGGGACGATTATCAGGGCCGATTATGGACAGGATTGATATTCATATTGCAGTCGATACCCCCAAACTCATCGATATAGAAACTACTCAGGAATTCTTTGAAAAAGCTGCGGAAGGGAAAACAGCATATGGCAACCAAACCTACTCTTCTACCGCCATGCGCGATCGAGTGATTACAGCTCGTCAGCGGGCGGCCCGCCGTTTTCAGAAGGTTCGCTGGTCCACCAATGCACAGGCCCCAGGACAGTGGATGCGGGAAAATACACCAGAAAAAGTGCTGCGGCTGGTACGTCACGCGGTTGAAAAAGAAGAACTCAGTATGCGTGGCGCTGACAGAACACTGCGTATAGCCTGGACTCTAGCTGATTTGGAAGGACATGCTGAGCCTACTAGCACCACTATGGAAGAAGCTATTATGCTAAGGACCGGTGATCTGACATGAGTCACACTATTCTTACTGAACAGCAGCAGGAAATTTTAGCCCTGGCGACTTTAGCCTATTGCGCCAACAGTCCTCAGGCTATTATGTATGCCCTGCTTAAACCTCAAGAAGGCGGCGTTGAAGCAGCAGACCTGGTGAGAGAAATCAGGTATCTTCTGGCAGAGAGGATTTCTTTATCAGCTGTGCAGCATAAGTATGTAGAAAGGATTCTTCGCTATCATCGGTATGACAAAGAAGACAAAGCATATAAGGCTTTTGCCCAAGTCCTACTTCGGTGGGTAAAAAGAATGAAAAAAATTGAGAATCTTGACTCTTCCGAACTGTGGATTTATTTAACACAGAACAACGAATATAGCATTATTACCCCTTCCAGTCCCTATTGGCCCTGGCAGTTGGAAGATCTGGATCAAATACTGGGGAATACCCCTCCCCTCTGTTTATGGGTGAAAGGAGACCCGCAAGCCCTGACTTCCTGCTCTTCTCCCGTGGGAATCGTAGGTTCCAGAGACTGTAATGAGTATGGAAAGACAACGGCTTTCAACTGCGGAAGAGATGCGGCTCTCCATGGACACTGCGTAATTTCAGGAGGGGCCATGGGAGCTGATAGTGCAGCCCACTGGGGAGCCCTGTCAGCCTTCCAAGATTTGGGAAATAATGCTGGTAGAACTATAGCCATATTTGCCGGAGGGCTCGATACCTGTGGTCCCCACCGCAATGCACGCCTTTTCCAGACAATCGAAAATCATCATGGAGCTCTCATTAGTGAGTTGCCACCTGATACCTTGCCGGAGAGCTTTCGTTTTCTGATGCGGAACAGACTGATCGCTGCTTTGTCACGAACATTAATTGTGGCTCAGGCCCGTCACCGTTCTGGCGCCCTGAACACTGCTACCTGGGCGGCTGATCTCAATCGGATGGTTTATGCAGCCCCGGGAGACAACATTAAGCCTTATAACACCGGTTGCAATGGCTTAATTGCTCAAGGAAAGGCGTCACTTCTACTAACCTCAACGGATCTGTCAGACATATGTCATGAACCGCATGATCCTCTGATAAGTCATGATTGATAACACAAGATTGATAACTCATAAGACCAATCGTGAACCGTAACGAACGCATAAGGAGGAAAAAATGGACAAGAATCAATATTAATAAATCAAATCAGAAATGTTAAAGAGATATGACAGAATCACAGTATGGTTTCTGCTTTTTCATCTTCATCCACCAGGTCAAACAGGATAGGCGAATCACATGAATCGGATAAGCCCAAACCTGGGAATACTCCCGGAGGAACCAATCGCAAAAAGGAAGATTACGATGTCGTGATTGTTGGGGCAGGTGCTGCGGGTTTATCTGCCGCTCTGGGCCTTCTTCGGTCAGCTTCTGCCGCATCGCCTGACTTATCTAATAGTAACAGGCCTCGCCTGCTCGTCATCTCCAAACTTCCAGCCTTGCGGTCGCACACAGGTTCCGCAGAGGGAGGAATTGCTGCAAGCCTGGGTAATGAAGAGAAAGATTCCTACCAATGGCACTGGTATGACACGGTGAAAGGAGGAGACTGGCTTGTAGATCAAGACAAGGCACGTATTCTTGCGCAAGAAGCACCGCAAACAGTGATAAACCTTGAACATGATGGAGTCGCCTTCAGCAGGAAAGAGAATGGCAGAATTGCACAACGCCGCTTCGGTGGACATACCTCAGATTTTGGGAAAGCTCCGATTAAACGAACTGCTTATGCGGCGGACAGAATTGGTCACCAGATTCTCTATTCTTTGTGGCAGCAGTGCATCAAAGAGGGAGTTACCTTTGCCGAAAATTGGTATGTGACTGATCTCGCCATTGACCATAATCAGGTGGAGGGGGTAGTTGCTCTCGATACAAGCACTGGAACTCTTCATAAAGTGTCCGCCTCTAATCTTGTTCTGGCAACCGGTGGAGCAGGGCGGCTTTTTCACACTACGTCAAATTCCTGGGATTTAACAGGCGACGGTATGGGTCTTGTCCTGGAAGCAGGACTCCAGGTTGAAGATATGGAATTTATCCAGTTCCATCCCACGGGTTTGGCCCATACAGGGATCCTTCTTTCTGAGGCTGCCAGAGGTGAAGGTGGGGTTTTGCGCAACCGCAAGGGAGAAGCATTTATGGTTCATTATGCCCCTGAGCATAAAGACCTTGCACCCAGAGATGTAGTTACCCGGGCAATCATGGATCAGGTTGACTCAGGTCTGGGAGTAGCAGACCCTCAAGGTCCTGATGGCCTCCGGGATTGCGTCTGGCTAGATCTAACCGCCATAGATAACCATCGACTGCAGAATTTTTTGCCTGAGGTTGTCGCTACTATCAAGCGTTACGCGGGATTAGATCCTCGGAAAGATATGATTCCGGTCAAACCTACTGCCCACTACACCATGGGTGGCATTCCCGTCACCGAGTATGGACAGGTCTATACCTGGCAATCAGGTTTTGGCAAGGACGAAGATTCAAATGCTCGAGATACAAAAACTCGGGGCATAAAAGCTCAGGGCACGATAACTCTGATTCACGGTCTCTATGCGGTTGGTGAATGTTCCTGCCTGAGCGTCCACGGTGCCAACAGGTTAGGGGCCAATTCCCTCCTGGATGCCTGTGTTTTTGGAAAACGAGCCGGGGAACATATCACCAGCTGTCTGGAAAAGCACTGTACTTGTAATGCTGAGCCTGACTCACCACATGACCCGTCTGGCATCTTTCATGTCTTCCATGATGGATCACACACTGCCTCGAATGGCGAGTTACCAGCTTACAGCGAGGGCCAACAGAAGTTGGAAGAACTCTTCCAGACACGACAGAAAGATATTGTTCATTTGCTGCACCACTGTATCAGACAAGATAATTTGTCTGCTATCCGATCAGAAAGGAACTACACATCTTCCGACCTCAGCGCAAACCATGAAAAAGAAGGAAGCGACGATCTAAATTATCCAGAGTCAGAACAGGGGTCAGTCCAGCGGTCAAAACAGGATTCAGGACAGGACCAGAATTTTTTTCAGGAGTCGGGCAATGATGGGAAAGAGAACGCCTACGAGCTCATGGAAGAGTTGGGTACACTGATGGAAAGCAAATTCGCCATCCGCTGCAATCAGGACTCTATCAGTCAAGCACTGAATACCCTTCAATCCGTACTTATCCCGAAAATCCGTGCTCTCAGTGCTCACAGTGATCAGAAGGAATATAACCAAGAACTTACCGCTATCCTGGAAGTGAGAAATTTAGCTGAAGTCGCCAGGGCCATGCTTCGCAGCGCGATGAATCGTCATGAATCTCGAGGTTCTTTATACCGCACTGATTTTCCGCAGCGTGATGATACTCACTTCCTCCACCACACATTCATCAACTTGTCCGGCGACGTTGAGACCAAACCTGTGACAGTTGGATTCTTTCCCATTGAGAAACGCTCCTACTAGACTATTTTTTATAAACACAGGGCATGAGTCTGCCCAACCGAAAATCCACCCTCGTCACAGGACGAGGAAGCAGCAGTCATACTTTCATAGCTCATGAGGAAATCAGGCACATGAATAAGCTTAGAGTAGCCTTTCGGGTTCACCGCCTCAGCCATATTCAGGTGGCAACCGAACCAAAGAGCGCCGCAGATGTGGCGGCTAGAGCGTCTGCAGATGCAGTAGTTAACACAGCAGCGGGTGTAGGCAACAATTCCAGACCGAGAGGCCTGCCCCGTAGGAGACATCGTAGTCCTTTCGCTACTACATTTGCCCCTAAAGAACCTTCATCTGAGGAAACCAAAACCCGCTCCTGGGTCCAAACTTACAATCTGACTGTCTCCCCTCATCAGACTATCCTGGACTGCTTACTGCAGATAAAACGAGAGCAGGACCCGACCTTGGCCTTCCGCTATTCCTGTGGTCATGGAATGTGCGGAACAGATGCTGTAGCCATCAATTCTGTCCCCAAGCTCCTGTGCTCATCGACAGTAGGAGACAATATACAGACAGATCAGATAAACCAGATAAACCAAACAGACCAGGCAAGTCAGACAGATTACCCAGGTTATCCAGATTACCCAGATTATCCGGATCAGGACAGGATTCGTAAAGCTTCTTCTCCTAACGGTTTCCGCAAAACCGGCAGCCACAGACTCGGCGACAACGCAAACCAGAGACCTGACATATACGAGCATGCGCACGCACACGAAGGCACAACCCAAAGCACACATACCAATACAGATAACATCACAAAACAAGGCCTAGACGGGTGGATTGACCTGGCTCCCCTACCTGGTTTTACTGCGGTAAGAGATCTGATAACAGATATCAAACCCATGCTTGACCAGATAAAGAAACTCAAACCTTATTATCTGCAGGATCCGGATTATCTGCAGGATCCGGATTCTCTGCAGGATCCGGAAAATTCGTCATCAGCAGATAAGGGAAATATCACCGCTCTTGAATATCTGCAAAAACCAGAAGAATTAGCACAATTTGAGCTGCTCTCAACTTGTATCAGTTGTGGAATCTGCGAAGGAGCCTGTCCTGTTTTTGTCGGCGGGGAAGCCTTCATCGGTCCGGCAGCCCTGGTCAGCCAGATTAGATTCATTAAGGATTCCCGAGATCGTGCACAGACTGAACGATGGAAACGACTGTCTGAAGACGATGCCCTATCCGCCTGCCAATCGGTCAGAGCTTGTTCCCTGAACTGCCCACAAAATATTGATGTAGGGGAAGTTATCTGGCAGGCAATTACCCGTTCAGCCGGTCAATAAACAGGGTTAATTTCTCCGACGATACCCCTACTATTTAGGTATGGATCAAAATTTTCACACATCTCTTTCAAAAATTTGGGAGTATACGGAACAGCACGAACTGGACCAGGAATCTGAGTTTATGCATGATACCCGCAAAAACAGTGTCTTAGTCCAGGAAGGGCAGCTGACAGCATCTGCGAGCGAATGCGAATTTATAGCCCAAGAGGCAAGAATTCTGAATGCGCATTCAGTCATTGTGATTGGAACGTCTTGTCTAATGGAAGTCCTTCATCTGGCCTATTCCCTGCCCTCATCGGCTTTGGTGACAATAGTCAATCCATCTTCTCAGACCAGCCAGGCTATTCGCCGCTTTTATTCATCCGTCCAGGCCGATACATCGGTTAAGTTACGCATGGTCAACGCCAACATCAATGAATATCTGCCTCGTTTGAATGAAAATGACTACGATATGATTGTCCTCAAAGACGGGATTACCGACGTGCAAAAAGCAATCAGCATGTCAGCACGTCTGTTGAAAAGCAGAGGAGTCCTGGTCATCAGCGATGTTATGGCCTTACAAACACCGGGATCAAAAGGGGGAGTTGTTAACCCAGCAGACCGCAGTGAAAAAGCAGTTGATATGAGAGCCTTGATTACTCAGCTTCCTGACGATGATAGCTTCAATTCAGTTCTACTTCCTATCGGCTCTGGGGTTTTCCTTAGTGTAAGGAAGTAAATGTGTGGGGCGGACTTACAATATCCACAGCCTCTTCAACGTCATCAGTAAAATTGACAATTCCAGGATCCAGGGGAGAAATCATACCGTTATTCAAGACGGTCGTATCCAACCAGTCGAAAAGATCATGCCAGTAATTTCCCTGATAGAGTACAATCGGTATGCGAGGTGCCTTTCGGGTCTGAATCATGGTCAGGGTTTCAAACATCTCATCGAAAGTTCCAAATCCTCCCGGGCAGATAATAATACCTTGAGAATGCTGAAGAAACATAATCTTTCGCACGAAAAAGTGCTTGAAAATAATTGACGTGTCCACATATTTGTTAATTCCCTGCTCCCTGGGCAAGGTAATTCCCAAACCAACCGAACGGCCCCCGGCCAAATGAGCACCCTTGTTAGCCGCCTCCATAATACCCGGTCCGCCGCCTGTAATTACTGCCTTTCCCCGGGCAGCAGCCAGGGAAGCCATATCTTGCGCTGCCTTATAGTAAGGGCTTCCTTTCCCTAAACGGGCAGAACCAAAAATAGAAATCGCCGGTCCAATATCAGACAGAACTTTAAAACCATCTCGAAACTCCTGGGCAACAGTCTCAATCCATTCCTCAGAATTTCCACTATGAATACCAGAAAAATCAGCTTCAGTCATTATCTATAACTCCTTAGTATCAACCATCATAAAAATAAAAAGCACACCACACGTCTACAGCACATCTTCATGGTCTAATCCTCTCGGTTAAATTCCAGGTCAGATGCGTCCCACCGGTCTCTTTCCTCGACAGACAAGCGTTTGTACTGGTTAGATTGCCTGTGCAAAAGCACAGCTGCAAGACAGGCAGACAAAACCGACCCCAGTAGAACGCCCATCCGAGCCTCATTTTGCAGCAGAGGGTGTTTATAGGCCAAGGAGGCAATCAGAAAAGCGACTGTAAAACCAATCCCGCAGGAGGCTGACATGGGCAGAAGAGTTCTAACTTTCAGACCAGGTGCAAGCTTCATCCCCAACAGATGGGTGGTCACCCAGGTTGCCGTTAGAACACCTAACGGTTTGCCAATAACTAGAGCCAAAATCAGCCCCAGAACAATGGGAGACAGAAAGAAATTGACCCCGCCAGAATCAGCCAGGGAAATTCCGGTAGCGAAGAAAGCAAAAACAGGCAGGGCCAGCAGAGAGGAAAAAGGCTGAAGTTTATCATGGTACCGCTCTGCCCTAGGGCTGGACTCACCGTGTAACGGCCGTGCAGGTGTCAGCAGACCGGCAAGCACCCCTGCCAAAGTAGGGTGGACACCAGATTCGAACATCATGATCCAAGTAAGTATTCCCACCAAAGCAACCAGAAGCCAGGGAACCTTTGCGCGCCGAACCAGGAAAGACCAGAACAGAGCCATGACCACGATTCCCAGGAACCAGTACCAGGCGTTGAGAGATGAATAGAAAACAGCAATAACAATAATCCCCAGGAGATCATCCACAGTTGCCAGAGTCATGAGGAAGGCTCGGATAGAACCTGGAAGGGCCTGGGCAAAAATGGCCAGAATAGCAAGAGAAAAAGCAATATCGGTGGCTGTAGGAACAGACCAGCCGGTAGCTGCCTGAGAAAAATCAAGCCCGTGGAGCAGATTACACTTATAGCCTGCTCCAACAGTAGCCAGGAAAATTACCGGAGGAACCAGCATACCACCCACAGCAGCTAGCATAGGCACTGCTGCCGCCTTGGGTTTTGATAAAGAACCAGTTGACAGTTCCTGCTTCAGCTCCAGACCCACGACCAAAAAGAAAATGGTCAACAACCCGTCCTGAGCCCAGTGACTGATCTCCAGAATCAGATTGGTTCCGGGAATTCCCAGAGAATAGTCAGAAATTCTCCTATAGATTGAGGCTGAAAAGGGCATATTTGCCAGGAGAAGACCCGCTAGCGCAAAAGCAACCATGATAATCCCCGAAGCCCTGTCCGAGTGGGCTAAGCGCTGAACCGATCGGCTAAAACGGGAAGACTGTGCCATTCGCCTATCCTTTCCTGGCCTATTCGCTCACATAGTGTCTCTTGACCCGCCTCCTGGGCCTCTGTCATCCCCCCGGCCCAGCGGAGAAATCAATATCAAAAAAGCCGGAAGTTAGTGGCTTCCGGCTAGTCGGTGCGCCAGACAGGATTCGAACCTGCAACCTTCTGATCCGTAGTCAGATGCTCTAATCCGTTGGGCTACTGGCGCCTTGTTGTCGTCAACTGCTCTCTGACAACAAACATACATTTAAGCACGGGGGGTAGAAAAAGGGAATCCGGCGTGTCCAGCCTGATTCCTGAGATTCCCTTTGACTATGATCCCTGCTCCCCGTTTGCCCTAGCCTGTTCAGCCGGATGTGCATGCCTGGTCAGACTTCCAGCCATGGAGAATAGGTCTTTTACCTTCACCGAAGGAAGATAGGCATGTCCGACAGCCAGAGCAATCTGCCCCAGCTTGGAGGAATCCGGATATGCTACATAAACGTGAGCCTGATGGGGTTGGAACTTCTTTTTGAAGAAGAGCAGGGAGTGAAATCCATAAGCGGGTTCCAGGATATCAGCAGTCATCTGGAGCAGGTGAGTCAGGCTGGCTGAAGCGCTGTCACTGGCCCGGATTCCCGACAAGGGGGCAGCAGACAGACTCATAAACTCAACATTCTGCATATCAGGACCACCTTGACCATCCCTAAGGCGCTCAGCCATTCTGGCTATCAGGAACTCCATTATGCCATTGGACGCATCCGGCCGATGCCTCATAAAATCAAGAGTCCAGCCTATAACTCTCCCCTGGCGGTAAGTTGGCAGCCAGGAAGTCACCGCCTGAACGACTCCCCGAGGATCTACTGCATACAAGAGCTTTACCCGCGGATCCATCAGCTCCTTAACTGACCCCAGGGTGAAACCCATCTCGGGGAGAGCTTTCTGCCCGCTCCAGGCCTCTGAAATTCCCATAATCTGCGATTGGATATCCAGGGTTGAGTCCTGGTAGGTAGACAGAACATCAGTAATGTTCTCCCGCTTTGCCTTGTTAATGGCAGTTCGGATATCCTGCCATTTTTTACCGGTCGTCTTCCACTGAGTGGGGTCAATAATCATTTCAGTGCCGACATCCAAACTTGACCAATGCTTTTTCTCCAAAAACTCAGTCAGCTCCTGATGAATCGAGTAGAAGACCGGGGTCCAGGACCGGTTCTGACAGAATTGAATGAAATCATTAACAGACTGTTCGTATTCAGAAGGGTCGCCGAAGGGGCCGGTCACAGTAAGCGCTATTCCTACATACACCCGGTAGGCAATGGCACTGCGGCCTGAAGAAGAAAACCAGTAATTGTTGCCCTGCCAGGTTGTCATGAAAGACATGGATTCTCCTCCCAGCTCTACGATCTGGTCGGCTTTTCGATGTTCTGAAACACCAACCACACCTGTATCCGATAGGCAGACTGCAACCACTACGACAATGATCACCCATAAAAGAGGGCCAAAAACAGCCCCGGTCATCTGAGTCAGAGGACTCAGGAAAGTAAAATGCAGATGTCGGAGAATCTTCAAAAATCCTGTGGGAAGAAAATAGTAGGTAAGAGAAAGAACAATCTCAAGGATGGATGCAGCGTCTGGATGAGTCGAAGACCAGGAAGAGTACCGATACTGCCGCTGATAATCTCCGTAGGGCCGTCTGGCCCGAGGCCAGCCTCCGTTGAAGACATCTGATTCCCACTGACGGTGTTGACCGCCAGTAGTTTTGGCAATAATCACATAAAGGAGGCACAAAAGAAGAAAAGACGCAACAATAACTGCTCCCCCAATCACCTTGCGTCGCCGACGGGTGACAATAGTGAAATTCCTGCGTTGAAAAGCATAGATAATCAGGAGTGTCAGAGGCAAAACACAGGTAGCAATGAGTTCCCTCAGGGACACTTGAATCAAAGAGGATACTTTCAGATTTTTATTATTGGGATCAATTTTAAGAAGAAGAAAGGGAAAAATAAAATAGTACAGATCGGCAATGATTACCATAGCAGTATTAAAGATGATGGCAAGATCGACAGCCAAAAGTCGTCCCCGGTATATTCCCCGGGCAATAAGAACCATTACCAGTACTGATAGAAGAGATACCAAAATATGGCTGAAAGAATTGACGTGGAAGAAGCCATACCGGAGGTAGCATGAGGCCCGTGATCCGCCGGCCATCATGCAAGGAGCCAAATTCCTGGTATTGATCTGTGCCGAAGAGACCAAAAAACTCAGCTGTGAAAAGGGACCGGCATGGATAGGCGATGTGGCTGAGATAAGGGGGCCACAGGCAGAAATAAGGGTAACTATTCCCAAGATATGCCAAGTTTCAGCTGTTTGAGCAGGTTGAGCGTCAAAATCGCGAAGAGATAGGCGGGAAACAATAAAACCACATGCCTGGCCAACAAAGGCAGAAACCAGAAGGGCATAGTCAACAGGTTCCCCTCTGTAGAGCAGAGTAGCCGCAATAACTGCGTAGGTGTAAATATAGACACGTCTGCGCCACAGTGGGGTCATCATAATAGCAGCTGCCATAAAAGCCCCAATAACCAGGACACATGGTCCATACGACTGGGACATCACATAGAGGATCGCCCATCGTTTTCGATGCCCTTGGAATGCAAAGCATAGTGCCAGTCCTGAGCTCAGACCAATTAACATACTAACTATGCTGATGACTACGGTCAGCCTTCGCCCCAATCGAGACTCTGCTACTGACATCATAGTCAGAATAATTATAAGCCCGAGCAAGATCTGCCAGGAATCATCAACAAAAAAGACAGCTGTCAGAACGGTATACCAGCGTCCCTGCATAATGTTCTCATAGCTGGATTGGAGGAAACCCAGGCGGTCGGTTGTTTGAGCCAAGCTTAGATCAACCGGAGTCGAGAAAATTATCCGAGGAATAATGTTGATCAGAAGAAAAAGAAAAGAGGAAATAATTGTTAACGGATGATGCGCGATCCACTGCTGACCATCACGAATCAAAGGCTTCCAGGGATGTCTGCTGGAATTGTTAGCCGTTAGCAAGGGACGTTTTGCTTTCTTCGTAACCTGATGCTCACCAGCCTGACTATCAGTGCTCTTGGCAATCGAGCTGGTTTTACTTTCCCCAGCATTCTTTTGATTAAGCTGATTCTGCTGATTTCTCCGACTATCCCCAGTCTGTAGCATTATCTCAGTCTCCTCTGTTTCTTCGCACGTCTGTTACCATAATAAGCTCCGGCCCCAGCAGACACACCGAATACGTCTGGGGCAGGCCTGGAAGTGAAAGCATCTTTGCAGATATTTCACTGACCTATCCCAGCCATACGCTTGACATGAGGAAAATTCTTGATAGCAACCGGCTGGGAGCTAAGACCTGTCTGATAGCAGAAAAGAGCAACTCCGAAGTTCATCACAGTCCTGACTGTTCTCCAGTCATGCCCGGTCCCCTGGGCGACCACAGCGGTAACGCTCATTCCTTTTGCCAGAGCTGCCCTGGCAATAATGCGGGCATTTTTTTGACCCAACGTATCGTAATATCCATTCCCAAAAAGAAAAGTCTGACTGGGTTGCCCATACTTAGCTATGGCTGTCGCCGGCACATGGTCATCGTACTGTTCCCGGGAACCTCGGTAAAAGCGAGTAATCATGGACGAGACTGACCCATTAGTTTCATGTTCCTCCCCACCGACTGAAAAAATATGGCCATAGAGCTGATGATGCCGGGGGCCCAGATGGGTTGCACAGGTACCACCCATGGAAAAACCACCGATTCCCCAAGACGCTCCTGGTTTTTGAACCGGCAGATGAGCCACAACCCAGCGGGTCACGTCGACGGTCAGGTAGGTCTCCACTTTCCCATATACAGGAGTATCAGAGCACAAGGTATCATGTGAAGGATTTCCCAGCTGATCCGGCGAAATCACAATTGGGGCCAGGCCATCATTTTTCTTGGCAAAAGCATCCATGATCTTATGGATTTTTCCTGCGGCAAAAAACCTGTCAGGATCTCCCGGCTGCCCTGCCATGAGAATCAGCAGAGGCAAGCGGGGAGGATTTTTGACCAAAGCAGCAGGAGGCAAATAAATTGTTGCAGGACGAGCTTTGAAATGTGATGTTTTACCCGGAATAGGAACGATTCTTACGATCCCCTCTTTTCGCACAGAAAGCGGACGCGAGGAAAGAGATTCTCCTGACTTGCTGTGGCTGAACATGGCTTTCCACCGTTTTACTGTCATAACAGAAGGACGATGGGGCTTCTCGCTAAGCTGGGGATATACCCGCTTCCCCAGGAGTGATTTTACCGTGGGATACTGGCCGTAGACTGCATTCACTCCCAAAGTTGACCAGATCAGGGCAAGAATAACCAGAAAAACAGCAGCGGCTTTTCTCCACTTTTTCCAGACCGACAGGCTGACAAGGGCATAACCGAGGATTCCCATGCCCACGGCGACTGTACGAATCACCAGAGCGCCCAGCTGGACATTGAAGAGAACCCAGACGTCAGAAATGAGGTAGGTCAACATACCACCCAGAAAAAAGAAGATACAAAAACCGGCAACTTGTCTGAGCAAAATAGACAGGGTCGACCGGCCGGAGCCTTTCTTCTTCATGCTGTCGGCCTGCCTCATGCTGTCAGCCTGCCTTCTTCCCACAGGAATTCCCACAGGAAGGCAACAGATAGCCATAATAATCATCAATACAGTGACAGTTGTTGGAAGAGGCCCGGTCTCCAGATTAATATCAAACTGCATCAGTACTCTCCTGAAATCATCCTCGGATCATTCTACTCTTTCCCCAGCTTTTCTTTTTCACCCTGGGTTCTAGTTTATAGAGGCTAGGTTTATAAGGTCTAGTCCATAACAACAGTGGTCATGGACATGGAGGAATCAATGGGAAAATCATCGGACGATGGCTTGCACCCTGCCTGAACCAGATTGACTCCCAGCATGGCTACCATGGCACCATTATCTGTACACAGATCTATCCGGGGAATGCGGACTTCTATCCCTTCTTTCTGCCCATATTCTGTCAGTTTTGCTCTCAACTGTGAATTTGCGCTGAAACCGCCTCCTACAATTAAGGTTGATGAATCATAATTCTGACAACCCTTAATAGCTTTTCTGGCCAATACAGAAGCAACAGAATCAGCCAAGGAAGCGCAGACATCATCAACGGGAATTGTGCGTCCTTGACCATTCTCTTCTTCCAGCCAACGGGCAACCGCAGTCTTCACTCCTGAGAAACTGAAGTCATAAGGATGCTGAACAGCGGACCGCCCCTGAGTCAACCCTTGCGGAACCCGAATGGCATGAGGATTCCCCCGCTTGGCATGGCGGTCAATGAAGGGGCCGCCCGGGTAAGGAAAGCCGAGGAGACGGGCTATCTTATCAAAGCACTCTCCGGCAGCGTCATCGAGGGTAGTTCCCACCAGGTCAATGGATCTGGCAATATCATTGATGCGCAAGAGGGAAGTATGACCGCCGGAGACAATCAAAGCCAGGGTGTTAGAGGGAAAAGAACCAAACTGCAGTTGAGTTACGGCAACGTGGCCAATAACATGATTAATCCCATACAAGGGTTTATGAGCAGCATAAGCCAGGGCCTTGGCGCCGGAGACGCCTACGGCCAGACAGCCAGACAGACCGGGACCGGCAGAAACAGCCAGGGCATCAAGATCGGACAGATCCAGATGAGCCTGGGCCAAAGCCTGAGAGACCACAGGAATAAAGGCTTCAGCGTGTGCCCGGGAAGCCAGCTCGGGAATAACGCCTCCATACCGGGCATGCTCTTCCATGGATGAGGCAACAACGTTGGACAGGAGCGTCCGCCCCTGAACAACTGCTGCTGCAGTCTCATCGCAAGTTGATTCAATTCCCAGAACAATCGGTTCGGCCATTACTTAACCTTTTTCTCGCAATATTCAGTTTTGTGACTGAATACCTGTGGCATATTTATTTGATGTGCTTATTGAAGTTTACTGTATGTCTTGAAGCATGTGCCCAATCAGATACAGTGCACTCCATAGTATAAGCGTCAATATTCTCAGGCTGATAATACCGTTTACGCAACCCCATCAAGCGAAAACCATTCTTTTTATAGAGCGCCAAAGCAGGTTCATTATCTACCCGAACTTCCAGCAGCATTCGCTGAGCATGAAGAGCAGACGCAGCATTCATTACAGCCCCAAGCAGGGCCTGCCCAATATGGTGCCCCTGGTCTGCTGGCGCAACCCCAATGGTCATGATCTGGGCATCGCTGCCATCAAACCAGATGCCAGCATAACCTCGAATACGGATGGGCTTGTCGTTGGGTTCAGGAGTCAACTCCTCATCCACAAAATAATATCGAGACTCTGCCGCCAGCTCACTTTTAAGAACTTCAGGACTCCAGGCTTCCGGGCCGAATAGCTCTTTTTCCAGGTTAGAGACGGCCTCGATATCTTCCTGGACCATAGGTCGTATCATTTTTTCTGGTTCTTTTCAGTCAAAGTTAACGATATGGCAGTTTCCCCCAGTTTGTGCCGGGAAGCTGTGGGCACAGTGATATCAGGACGACGCAGGTATAAAGGATCGGTAGAACAGGGATCCTTCCGGCTCTGATGAGCGCGGGCCACAGCAGCGAATAAGTCCACTCCCCCGGCTCCTCCGTCCACCAGACAGGATAAGTCGCTGACTGTGCAGCCCGAGTCGCTGTGCATCCGTCTGCGCTGATCTTCCAGATCGTCCCAGGCCTGCATGTAGGAGCCGGCACCTCTGCCCGAGATAGCAAGAGTGGCCTGCCTATAGGCAGGGTGGGAAGCCAGAAAGTGGCTTATTTCCAAAGATATGGTGCTGGCAGAGGCAATATTGAGGTCTGTCAGCTGCTGGGGAATCAGGTTGTTGCCAGAAATGATCCCAGATACGTCATATAAAGCATAATAAAGCTGTTTTCTGCGGGCATCATTGACAGCTAAAACCAAGTGAGGGAATGATTTACCAGAGTCTGACATCTTCTTGCGGGCATACCACAGAGCCTGAGCTTCCACAATATTCTGCCCCAAAAGGTTGGCTCCACAGACAAAAGATAAGGCCCGGGCAGTTACTATTCCCGCCCGCAGCCCGGTAAAGGGAGCAGGGCCGGTTCCTACAACGATTGTTCCCAGATCTTCCGGCTGAATACCGGCTGCCTCTATGACCCGGCGAATATGGGGTTCCAGTTTTTCCACATGCGAGCGCGAATCAGTCTCGATAAGCGGTTCGTGCCCTACCAGGCCTACAGTTGAGCCAAAAGAAGTGTCAATCACCAGACAGGAATCCTGATCAGAGTGACTCATAGATCTATTTCTCCTTGTCGTTCTTTCCACGAGGTTCCTACTGCCCGGATAGTGACGGTCCTCTCTCCGTCACTGGTTAGCTCTCCCCGATCAGAATAGGCAGCATGCGCGGGCCGGCTGATAGAGATCTCCAGTCTATCATCAGATAAGGCTGAAGCCATGAGCGACCCCCACTCGATCACTATACTGGTCCCCGGGCCAGGATCTTCCAGTTCTTCGTCCAGCCCTAGAGATTCTAGCTCATCCAGCAATCTGTTCCGCGATCTTTGCCTATCAGCTTCCGACTGCCCTCCCCGGCCAATTAACAAATCATCATTGTCAGACCCGGGAAGACGATAGGCATCCATATGGATTACACGGGCCGGTGAACCATCTTGGTAGCGGCCTATCAGCTCACGAGCTATGGTAAAAGTTGGGGACACCATGGGCTCATCAATGTGCAGCCCCTGTCCTATTCCCTGAGTTAGGGTCGTTTTCCCCGCTCCCAGCGGTCCGGAAAGAACAAGCACATCTCCTGCTTTCATGGCCCGGCCAATGCTCCGCCCTAACCTGCGCATATCGTCAGCGTAAGGAACGGAAAAAACAATACTCGTGTTATCAGCGGTCACTTGCTGAAATCCTGCCTTTCTTTGCCAGAGTTTCCACTAATATTTCCATAGCATAGAGCGGATCCGTGCCGCTGCTCTTGCACTGTTCATCTGCCCAGGCTGCGGTCTGAATGCACTTTCTCAAGCCTTGAGAAGTCCAGCCCCGAACGTCTTTCCTGGCATTCCGCAGCTGCCAGGGTGCCATTCTAGCCTCGGCAGGAGTTATTGTTCCCCTGTCGACTGCCGACGCCTTCGCCATTGCCCGGATTTTCATTGCAATAGCACCAATAATAGCAAGGGGATCTACCCCCTGAGCCAGGGCCGATCTCAGGCCCAGCACAGCCTGAGCCACATTCCCTGATATAGCCCGGTCTGCTACATTAAAACCCGTCACTCGGGGATCAGCTGAAAGATAGGTTTCTACCTGATTGCGGCTGATAGGATCCTGGGGAAAATCATCGCAGAGCTGTTCGCACAGGGCGGCAATCTCACCAGTTTTGTCAGTCAGAACATCAACTATAAGCTGTGCGGCGTCGGGGGTGATTCGTCTCTTTCGTTTTTCACAACAGTGAAGAACAAAATTCTTCCTGGAGTCAGGCTTTTTAAGACTTTCTATTGGGTCAAGAACTGCTCCAGCCTTCTGAGCCCGTTTAATAATTCCACTCCCCTTGGTGGAGCCATTATGACGAACAATCACTATACTGACAGGGTTGGATTCCTTCCGAAAGCGCTGGCAATACTCAACAAGGGCTGTTCCCACCTCTTCATCCATATTTTCCCCGTGGCTCATAAGTACGATGGAAGCGTCGGACAGGAGCGAGGGGCTGACCGCTTGGTCAAAATCAAAAGCCGTACAAGTTGCTGCATCCAGTTCAATGATCTCTGCCTCAGGTAGTGTGCGGAAGGCGACGGTCTTCAGCTCTTGTACGCGCTGACCGCTTAAATAATCATCTTCGCCTGAGACAATATGAACAAACCCCTGTGGCATGTGTGGCATGCTTCCACTGTTCCTGCATACTTGGACAAACAAGCTCATCTTTCTGCCGCGGCAGGAAGGTGCTGAAACAGACAAGACAGCAAGTGCTAAGGCAACCTGCAGAGGCCGAACAAGGGCAGTACAAAACTTAGCTTGATCCTGATGAAAAAATACGTTACCAATCCTGCTGAAAAACATGGTCTTTGATGTCTCCAATCCAATAAGAAAGCCGCTGCTTAAGCGTAATCTTCAGATTTTCCCCCTGCATCTTCACTCCCTGAACTCTTGCTCTATGAGCCTTGACTCCTTGCTTCGCTTCTTTGACAAACAGATAGAATAGTGCGCTGCCGGCATAGAGGAAAGCCAGAATAAGTACACCTGTCCCCCCAGCCGGCCAAGCGATGGTGCACCACGAGTTATCAGATAAAGCTAAAGATAGGCTATTCATCAACTGAGTCAGGCCTGATGCCACATAAACCAGACAAAATGACAGCTGTCTGCAGATCGGAGCCAGGAGAAAACCAGACAAGCCCAGAATTGTCGCTGCTGATACCAAAGGAGATACCAGAAGGTTGGCTGGCAGGGACAGAAGCGGAACTGCCGGTATCATCAATATGCTGATGGGGAGACTGAAAACCTGGGCACAGACTGTCAATGATATGGTTTCAGCGCATAGCTTGGGCACATATCGACTGAGAGCACGGCATAAAGGCCGGTGGAAAAGAAGGATTCCATAAACTGCAGAACACGATAAGGCAAAACCGTAGCTCCAGGCCAGAGAAGGATTGCACAGGAGAATCGCTATGACTGTCAGATTGAGCGAGTTAAAAGCATTCGTAACCAATCCCACCCCGAAACAGAACGATCCTATGAGACCCATAACTAAAGCTCTGATCAGCGAATCCGATGGATACATCATCGTCGACAAGGCAAAATACGCCAGGATCGTAACCACAGCGATGATTCGGTTCCCCATTTTACAGCGAACCAGAATCCACCTGATCAAGGAAGCAAGGAGCACAAAATGACTGCCAGAGACAGCCATTAAATGCATAATTCCCAAATTCAGGAAAGAATCCTTCACCTTAGATACATATGCTTCTGACAGGGTCTTGTCTGTTCCCTGTCGAGATCCAGAGACGAAAGCCTCATTTCCCATAACCCCCAAGGTCAAGCCTGGAACCAGGATCTGACCCTGAGGAGACAGTTTTTGGGTTTCTTCCAGGAAAACTTCCTGCATCCTTGAAATTTTCTGCCGCCACCAACCGGGAGGATTCAGACAATGGACCGATTCCCTCTGAGAGGAAAGAGAAAACCAGAGAGGAACTTTCCCATATTGGGCAGGGGAAAGCTTCCCCTGAATCCAGTATTCCCCCTGATTGCGAAGGGAGCAGTCCCGCCCGGAGGCATATATCCGCAAGGGAAAATTGGAAACAGTCAAAACTTGTGATTCAGAGGCTGACACCAGAGCCTGACCGTCAACTTTGCAATCGAAAGCCCGTCTGTCTGAAGCCATAACCGGAGAGCGCACACGGACCAGGAGGGAACGAATGGAATCTGTTCCTTCCGGCAGATCCTGAGGCGATAAATCAACTGACTGATGAGCAGCTAGGCTGATAACCATACACAGGGCAGCAACGGTCAAGACCAGGCCATACAGTCCAATATTCATGAGTACCTGCCCATGATTGGAACGATTGGAAGAAGAGTTCAGGCACAGGCCCAGACTGAAAATGAGCAACACCAACCCCACTATTGCAGCGGAAATGAGCCCCTGGGGGTAGACATGCCATATCAGTGCGGTTCCCCACAAAATCATGGCGACCAGAAAAAGACGAAAATCTTTGTACAGTCTATTATGCATAGTCTCATCCCCCTACTGTGATGAAATCACGAATAGATGCAAGCGTTTTTGACCCTATCCCTGAAACGTGAAGAAGATCATCAACTGAAGAAAAGCGGCCATGCTGATTCCTGTAGTCAATAATCTTTTGGGCTTTTGCCGGCCCTATCCCCTTGATGGTCTCCAGGTCCTGGAGGGTTGCTGTGTTGATGTTAATCCTCGAATCCCTACTTGATGCTGACCTTCCAGGAGGTGAACCGCCAGATTGGGGGCTGGCTGGAGATGACGAAGGACTTACGGCTGGCGCATCTTTAGCCTGCTGATTAGGCGACGCCGATGACTGCTGGTCTGAAGTGGAGGAAGGTGCAGGTGCCTGTCTGGAAGGGGCGGATGACGATGCTGGCGATGCTGACGATGACAGAAAACCCACCGCCTGCTGCAGCGAGCGCAAACTGGACGATTGAACAACCAGCAAAGCCAGGCTGGCGGTGAGGGCGGTAATCAAAACCAAAATAATGCAGACAGCCTGGGAGGGAGTCATAAAAAATCTGGCAGCAGGTTGTGGAGCATGCTGAGCATGATGATAGGCACCCTGGTCTTGATCAGGGTTCTGATGATTCTGATGCCGCCAATGATACTGCTGATGCTGACGATGACGCGCTCTCCACATAAAAATATCGTGCCACAAGAAGCACTCTCATGACACGATAATTCATTAATGTGGTCGAATGTGGAAAACACGCCCGACAGATGACTTGACATCTTCAGGTCGCACACCACCAGCAGTCACATATCTGCATCCGTTCGCCCCCGATCAACTGGGTCGTCAGATTATCAGATCACACCTGGCTGGCCCCTAGTTTTCAGTCACCAAAATCAGCCCTCACCAGGGCTGGCATCAACAGCACCGACTCCTAGTCAGCCGGAACAATCGACACAATCTTCGGAGCCTTCACTATCACCTTTCGGGGCGCTTTGCCTCCCAGACGGCTAGTGACTGCATCACTGGCAAGAGCCAGCTTTTCCAGCTCTTCAGCAGAAATATCAGGCGATACTTCCAGCTTTCCTCTGACCTTGCCCTTAATCTGAATCACAGCAGTGACCATGTCCTGACCAACATACCGCTGATCTGCCTGAGGCCAAGGTTCATGAGCCAGAGACTGACTATGTCCCAGTTTGCTCCACAGTTCTTCGCAAATATGGGGAGCGATAGGAGAAAGCATAAGAATCAGAGGCTCTACCGCTTTGCGGGGCACCTTCTGCAGGGTAGTCAGATGATTATTCAATACAATCAGCTTGGAAATAGCCGTATTAGGACGCATGGCTTCCATTTCTACAGTCACCTCAGCAATGGTATTGTTGAGGATTTTCAAGGTCTTCAGATCTGGTTCATCCTCAGTAATATTCAGCTGATCTGTTTCCTCATCAATCACGTTACGCCACAGACGCTGCAGGAAGCGCATGCCACCTACTACATTCTTGGTGTTCCAGGGGCGGGACTCATCCAGAGGACCCATACTCATCTCATACAGACGGAAAGTATCAGCCCCATACTGCTCATACATATCATCGGGAGTGATCATATTTTTCAGGCTCTTGCCCATCTTCCCGAACTCCCGGTAGACCTGCTGCCCATTCCACCAATACTCGGTCTGACCTGATTCGGTAATTCTCTCCTCCACTTCTGCAGCTGGAACATACTGCCCCCTGCTATCGGTGAAAGCATAGGCCTGAATATATCCCTGGTTAAAGAGCTTATGGAAAGGCTCAGGCGAACTGACATACCCCAGATCAAAGAGGATCTTATGCCAAAAACGCGCATAAAGCAGATGCAAAACCGCATGCTCGACACCGCCTACATAGAGGTCTACCCCACCGGATGCACCAGCTGTCGCATTATGATTGGGTCCCAGCCAGTAAGCGTCCTCGTCCTTATCAACCAGACTGACGGTATTGGTGGGATCAATATAGCGCAGATAGTAATAGCAGGATCCGGCCCAGTTGGGCATGGTATTGGTGTCTCGCCGATACTGGCGGGGCCCGTCCCCCAAGTCCAGGGTCACATTAACCCAGTCAGGATTGCGGGTCAAGGGAGCTTCAGGGTTAGACTCACTATCATTAGGATCAAAAGTACGAGGAGAATAATCAGGCACCTCAGGCAGATTCAGGGGAAGCTGATCATCAGGAAGCAGATGAGCCACATTATCCTCATCATAAACAATAGGGAAAGGCTCCCCCCAGTAACGCTGACGGGAGAAAAGCCAGTCACGCAGGCGGTAAGAAACCTTGCCTGTACCAACCTTATCATTCTCCAGATAGGAAATAACCGTGTCAATGGCCTGGGGAACGCTCAGGCCATTAATATCCAGAGGCTGGGAGCCAACAGCAGTCTTTGTAACGGAAGAATTAATAACTATGCCTTCCTTGGATGCATAAGCTCTTTTATCTTCATAATTATCCAGACTATCCCCGGAATCTTCGAGCGGCTTCAAGGTATAAATAACAGGAAGATCAAACTCCTGAGCAAATTCATAATCTCTCTGATCCCCACCAGGCACTGCCATGATAGCACCGGTTCCATAGTCCATCAGCACGTAGTCTGCAGAAAAAATAGGAAGCATGGCGCCAGTGATAGGATTCTTTGCATAAAGACCAGTGAAAAATCCTGTCTTGGCCCCTGCTTCTTCAATTCTGTCCCGGGCAGTTTTAGCCTCAGCTTCCCGACGATACTGGCTGACAGCAGTCTGGGGATTATCAAAACCACCCTTCCAGACCTGGGGAACGGAATCATCCCACTGATCAGGAACATGGTCCAGAAGAGGATGTTCAGGAGAAACCACGGCAAAAGTCGTTCCAAAAAGAGTATCCGGACGGGTTGTATACACTTCCATATCCTCTTTCAGGTCTGCACCCTGATCATCAAAAACCTCAAAATGCACTGAAGCACCATGAGATTCACCAATCCAGTTGCGCTGCATGGTCTTAATCTTCTCCGGCCAATCAATCTCAGTAAGATCGTCAATCAACCGGTGTCCATAAGCAGTAATCCGCATGGACCACTGTCTCAGTTCCCGCTGAAAAACAGGATAATTTCCCCGCTCAGAACGGCCCTCCGCAGTTACCTCTTCATTGGCCAGGACGGTTCCCAGACCAGGGCACCAATTTACAGGCGATTTTGAAATATAAGCCAGTCGATAATTATTCAGAATATCAGCCTGCTGGGCAGAAGTCAGATCATCCCACTGAGTTCCACTGTCTTCGTAACCATCGATGGGGCGCTGTCCCAGCCTGAACTGGTCAATCAGTTGGCTGATTGGGCGGGCGCTTCCTTTGCTGCCACTGGGGTTTACAGCCTCAGGGTCGTACCAGGAATCATAAATTCGGGAGAAAATCCACTGAGTCCAACGAACATAACTAGGATCGATAGTGGCAAAAGATCGACGATAGTCAAAGCTCAGGCCCATCCTGTGCAGCTGCCGTTTCATATTGGCAATGTTCTGTTCAGTAGTAATTCTTGGATGCTGACCGGTCTGCACAGCATACTGCTCAGCTGGCAGGCCAAAAGCATCATATCCCATGGTGTGCAGGACGTTCTCACCCTTCATCCGATGATACCGAGCCATCACATCGGTTGCAATGTACCCCAGGGGATGGCCTACATGCAGGCCCTTGCCTGAAGGGTAAGGGAACATAGCCATGGCGAAGTAGGGGGACTTCCCTCCAGCATGCCTGCCTTCCCCATCTTCCAGGCCGTCTTTAACATTCGCAGCCCAGAAAGTGCCGCGGTCGTCCCACTCTTTCTGC
This sequence comes from Scardovia inopinata JCM 12537, assembly GCF_001042695.1. Classification (NCBI taxonomy): domain Bacteria; kingdom Bacillati; phylum Actinomycetota; class Actinomycetes; order Bifidobacteriales; family Bifidobacteriaceae; genus Scardovia; species Scardovia inopinata. Next base: position 1,189,557 of record NZ_AP012334.1, read on the forward strand.
CATTTTTTCTCAATCTTCTGGGCCAGAGCAGCAGTATACCTGAAACTGGGGGCGTGTGCTAATTCGTTTTCCTCTTCCTGCCCCATGGCTGCAGCTTTGTCAGAATTCTTGCTCATAATTCTCCTAAGGTATAAGTGACGAATAGTTACAACAGTTATGTTTGAATTATCGTCAGGGTTTGCGACTTTTTATGAATGGTGACCAATGGTCAGTTTCTCGGTTGACTCATTACTGTGCTCCTGATTAGGAGCAATTATCGGCACCGGTTGCGGTGCCACTGTCTCCCAGAAGATCATTGATTTTCAGGTGGTTGCTGCTTTCCGCTTACTGCTTTCCGCTTTCCTATTGCTGCTTTCCTATTACCGCTCACCTGAGAACTACTGATTTTCTGAAGACCTCTCGTCGTCTGTGCTGATACTTTTCTTGCTGGTCTTGCTGGCGCTTCTCTTGCTGGGATCGCTGGATTCCCGGGGAATGTTGGCGGTCCGTATTTTTATGCGTGTTGCCTTGCTGAAGGCAGATGCAGCGGTGCGGAAGCTCGAAGACCCCACCAAAGAGTGCAGACTTTGGTCAACTAAGGCCCGCAATCGGTCATCGCCCTTTGGCAAAGCTATTCCATATTGATTTTTTGCCAAAATTGGGCCAGTGAGAACCATCTGATGATTATTCATGGCTGTTGCATACCCGCCCAAAGCTGTTTCATCACCTATAACAGCGCTAACGCTTCCTGAGAAAAGGGCGCTGATACACTGGGAATAGCGGCCTTGCCAGTGAAACTGAGTTTTTTGACCAATCAGCATTCTTTCTACTGATGCCGACAGCTCCCCCTTAATAGCACAAATATCAGTCGCTCTGAGTGAAGTTACATTCATATATTTATTTTTATCCATTTTTCTCACCAGAATACGCTGCCTAACTGTCATATAAGGACCGGAAAAAGATATATCATCATCTGAATCGTTCAGCAACTGATGCACTCCTACAATCATGTCCACATCCTGTGAATCGAAAAGTTGAGAACGATTGGAATTCTGCGCTTCAACCCAAGTAATCTGATCGGCAGAATACCCCAGCTGATGAGCCACATAAGTTGCCACTGTTACATCAAGGCCGGAAAACTTTTCAGCCCGGCGGTTGCTGAGATACGGCCGGTCATAGGCTATGCCGATAGTAATTTTGGGGCCAGTCACATCCGGCAAGGTTGGACCACATCCACTTAAAAATCCCAGACTGCTTACCACTACAAGGCAGGTCATGGCCGCAGCAGCTTTAACAGCCTTAGCTGCTTTAGCAGTTTTGACTGCCGCAACTGTTTTCGCAGCCTTACCTCCTGGAGCTGCTTTATCCTGCGCTGCCGCCCCACTTCCCAGCCTATCGCTGCGAAAGCGACGAAAGATAAAATCGGTCTGAATCTGCATGCTTATTCGAAACCTCAGGTTTGTACTATATCTGTTATGCATATATGTGTTTTACTTATTTCTATTCATTTTATTCATTGCTGAATGACTTATGTACTTTTATTTAAAGAATTTGCTGTGCATAAGCCACCAGGTGGTCCCCACAGTAATTGCCAAGGTCAACAAAAGAATGTCCGAGAATCCCCACGGCTGATTCAGCAAAGGCATCCAGCGGAAATTCATACCATAGAGGGAGAAAATCAAAGTCGGGATGGACAAAACGATAGTGATAATGGTGAAAATTCGCATTACCCCGTTCATATTGTTGGAAACGATGGACCCAAAAGCATCGGTCATGCCCTGAAGAACTCCCTGGTAAATAGTGGCCATCTCAATAGCCTGCTTATTTTCCGTTATTACATCCTCCAAGAGATCATTATCATCCTCATAGGGCTTGATCAGGTCCAAAGTGGTCAGCTTTTCTAAAACAATCTCGTTAGACTTCAGGCTGGTAGTAAAGTACAGCAGGGACTTGGTCAGCTCCATCAGCATCAGGATTTCGCGGTTTTGAGTGGAGTTCTGCATACGATTTTCCAGCTTATCTGACTCCCGGTCAATGATGCGCAGATAGCGCAGATACATGGCTGCATTGCGGTACAGGACCTGGAGAATAAAGCGGGTATGCATAAAAGTATTAAATCCGCGGATGGTCCCATCCATAAAGGGATGGAGCAAAGGGGTATCCTGCGAACAGACCGTGATAATCACGTCTTTGGTTACCACCACTGACAGGGGGATGGTATTGTACCAGTTGCGTTCCGCCCTCTCTTCCACAGTTGGAATATCTACAATGACCATGGTATAAGTATCTTCCACATCGGTACGAGACCGCTCTTCATCATCCAGGGGAGCTCGCAGGTCGGCCAGGTCAATGTTATAATTCTGGGAAACAGTAGACAGTTCCATGTCTGAAGGATCGACCAGTGACACCCATGAACCGCGAACCGGTGTGGCTATCTGCTCTGTCTGCCCATCAACCGTATTAAATATACGCATCATAGTTATCACCACCCTCAGCTGCTTACAGTCTTCGATTGTATACTGTGGTGAATACCGCGCGAGCTCTGCCCTGACCGTTTCTGTCGTTCTCCGCCCTCCATCTCCTCTTCGCATTCCTTTGCGTGATATGCCCTCACCCAACTGCAAGGTTTGAAATCAAAAACCGCAGAAATAAGCCATTCTTTATTTTTGACACTGCAGTTAGGTGAAGGGTAGTTTTGAAGAAGACCCCTTTTAAGGTTCTGATGGTGCATATGAAACCGAGATAGAAAAATTTAGTGGCTTATTCGGCCGTATCTTTTCTCTCGCTGCATCTCGTTTACACCTATACGTCTGAAAGGAGATACCTTCCTATCCAATTGATGGCATGCCAGCAGAAATCAGTGTAATCAGCCAGAATGGTGTGAATCACTCCAGTCATCTGAGGCATAAGAACCGCTCGAATTCACAGGGACGGATGCTTTTGGACCAGACTGATGGAGGTAAATCCAGGCTACAAGAGCCAGGAAAACGATCAGTACCCAGGCAAGGCCGTAAAGAAAAGAGCCCGAAGAAAACCCCATCCCAATAATTGCATGGCCAGAATTTGCCTGACCGGGGACAGTTGAGCCCTTGGAAGCGGCCCGCTGAAAAGCGATTGAAACCAAGGAAGTTATTAGAGGCACAAAGGTGGCATTGGACAGAGATTCCACCATGACAGATGCGCTGAAAATCTCTTCAATGGAAATATGATCATCAACCAGAGGCTCTTCAAAGAAAATATTGAGAGTATCAACATAAGTAACACCCATTCCCAGACCACACAGAGCCCAAAAAATCAGGCAGAAAATAATCATATTGCTTGAAATATTGCTTGCAATATTGCTTGCAATATTGTCTGAAATCATCATATGAGACGAGACAAGGGAAGGACCAAGAATCATCAGAGCAGCCGCGACTGAGGAAAGGATGATTGCTCCCACTCCAATCCCTGCCCGCAGGCGATAGATTTTTGCAGTGGTTGCCGGTTTCATTCCGCAAATCAGTCCCATCACTGCCCAGCCAAGGCCGCCAGCCAGCTGAATCCAGCCGAGCTGAGCCGCATTGGCATTATATAAATCATGCGCGGTTAATGTGATTAATTCATTAGCTGAATAATATGCAGCTGTCAAGAAGAACATACCAGCCAGGGCCCGTTTACGCGGCGCGTTTTCAGTAAAAGTGGCCCGGGGCATCAGCTTCACAGTCACCCAACAAAGAATAAGTATTCCCAAGATACTGAGAAGATATTTACTCCAGCCGCGAGCCGGAAGAATGGTCAACAGCACACCAAGGCACATTCCTATTGCAGCTGTCAGCGGCAGAGGAGTTTTCTGTGTTTTCTGCTGAGAATTCAGGCTAAAAGCAATAACAAAACGGGCAGCCAGGAGGAAGGGAAGATAGAGCAGCATTGCCCACCGCCAGGAGAGCAAGTGAGTTACCCAAGCTCCGTATGCCGGTCCCACCAGGGAAGAAATTACCCAACTGGCGGAAGAGAAGGGCAAGGGTCAGCTGCCGAGCTCGGCCAGACAGGCCCAGGGCAACAGCCCCAATCGAAGCCATTGCCAGGGCCGAACCAGCAAATCCTCGAATAAACTGACCAACCACATACATCCAGATATTTACTGAGGTCGCACTGATTACCGATCCCCCGCATAAAATTGCTGTCATAATAATTAGGAGACGAGGTAATTTGTACCGTTGCAAAAGGGCTGCGCCGGTTGGAAGTCCCAGCATGCTGGCTATAGATGATACTCCTGTGATCAAGCCATACAAATGTTGAGCGTGGAAGTCAGCGGACATAATAGGAAGAATCAGCTGGCTGACATAGCTTTGCATGCCCCCAATCAGTTCGAGCACAATCACTGCTATGGCAAGTATCAGTTGGTTTTTCCTGACTTTCATTTCGGCCTCCGGAAAACTCTCCACGGTTGGCTCTTTTATTTTTATGATAAAGATACAATTAAAGATACAGTGATTAGAAAAAAAAATCAAACTTTTATTCGCTTAAGTGATATTTATCACAATTAGTGATAAATATCACAAATATATTGCTTTATACAATACACTGGCTGCGAGGATTAAGTTTAGGCAAGGTAATTGCTGCGGGCAGAATCGCTCAGCCTCGTAATTGCATCGATGACCAGCTCCCAGAAACGATCAAAGTCCAGCCTGGTAGCGACTTGAGTATGACATTGATCAGCAGAAGGCTCCGGGCCGCGAAGATCGGCCACAGTCATGCCAGCAGTCAGCTGACCGTACAGTTCAACATCCAGATGGCAGCGCCGGGTAGCAACAACTGTAGGATCAATCAGATAAGCAACCGTGCAGGGATCATGCACCGGGGGATCTACAAAATCCTGATTATTCTGGTAAGCCTGACGGAAGAAATCCATCAGACCGCTGGCGAAGGAGGCCAGATTAGAATCTATAGCATTAATCCGTTTCTGGATCTGTGGAGTGCACAAAGCCTGATGAGTTAAGTCCAGCCCTACCATCGTCACCATACGCCAGCCTGCATTAAAAACAATATGAGCGGCTTCAGGATCAGTCTTCACGTTGAACTCAGCAACCGGACTGGCATTCCCCACATGATAGCCGCCTCCCATAAGAACAACTTCCTGCACCCGATCAATAATTCTCGGCTCCAGACGGACGGCCAGGGCAATATTGGTCAGGGGACCCGTAGGAACAAGAGTGATGGTTCCCGGCTCGCTGGACATAATAGTGTCGATAATCCAATTCACTGCATGTCCTGAGTCCAGAGGACGGACTGGCTCAGGCAAATCGACCCCATCAAGCCCGGTCTGCCCATGAATCTCGGCGGCAACTGACAGGGGCCTAACCAGCGGTCTGCCACAACCGGCATGCACAGGCGTGGAGCGAGCGCCAGCCATTTCCAAGACGGAACGGGCATTATAGGTGACCTTGTCCAGGCTCTGATTGCCACCAACTGTGGTAACTCCCAGCAGATCAATCTGCGGATTGCCCGCAGCTAGGATGAGAGCCATTGCATCATCATGCCCAGGGTCGCAGTCCAGAATAATTTTTCTTGCCATGATGCCACCTCCGCGGTTGGCTTTGTAAAATTATTTGTAAAATTATCAGCTTCAATTATCAACTTCCTTCTATCATACCCTTAAGGCGATTTAAGCCGATTTGTCACCATGCTGAGCCTGCAAAAATAAAAAGAGAAAATATACACAAAAGCCGGTATCCGTCACAGACGAATCCCGGCTTTTCGCAATCGTGGAGCTAGGGGGATTCGAACCCCCGACCCCCTCCATGCCATGGAGATGCGCTACCAGCTGCGCCATAGCCCCGAAGTACAAAAGCTATTGTACACACCCTAGGGAATTTTGATCTCTCATGCGGCTGAGTGCGTGTCGTTTGAATAACCAGGAGCAGCCTCACCAGTTCCAGGAATCTGCAACTGCAGGTCACACTGTTCCACCACATTCTGGCTGTGGGTAGAAATCAGCACCACAGACCCAGAATCAGCAAATTCCCGCAGGATAGCCATCACCATATCCCCATTGGCGGTGTCCAAAGATGAAGTAGGTTCATCAGCAAGAATAATTGTCGGCTTTTTCAGCATCAGCCGGGCTAAAGCCACCCTCTGCTGTTCTCCTCCAGAAAGAGTATAGATTTTCTCTTTTTCCATATCCGCCAAGCCAACCCTAAATAGAACCTTTCTGCACAGGTCTGAATATTGCCGTCTGGGTATATTTTTATTAATTTTCAAAGGAACCATCAGGTTTTGACGAACAGTCCAGGAATCAACCAGACCATAGTTCTGAAAAAGAAATCCTAGGGTATCATGAAAATACATACGGCGTTCTTTGGCAGTCAGCAGGTCTTTTTTCCTGGTAATTTTGCCGCTTTTGCCCGGTTTCCCTCCTTTACCGGGCTTGATATCAAGAACCAACTTGTCGCCGTAATACATGGACCCCTGGGTAAAATCTTCCAAGAGTCCCAGGCAGTTGATAAGTGTCGTCTTTCCTGCACCGGACGGACCGGTTACCGCTACCAGGGCCTCGGCGGGGACAGTAAAAGACCAATTTTCCCACAAGATATGATGGCCAAATCGCTTGGCTGCATCCTTAACTGTAATCGCCGGAAGCTGCTGTTTATTGTTATCCATCATGTTAGGACTCCTTGATCATACTTGCCCTGGTCTGACTTTCGAAAGTTTTTAGCATTCCCACTGTCATACTCACCTGAAGAATAAGAATTATAAGAGCAAGAACTATACTGGCCCCATCCCGCATATGCCCAATCCGGGAGGCAATTTCCAGAGCAGCGACAGTGACAACAAACCCAACCAGTATGATTCCCACATGCCGTCTGATGAATGAATATCCATGAGTCAGTTTTATAAAATTCTGTTTTTTCCTGAGTTCACAGTATGCACTTATCAAAACGCCAATCGACATAACAAAAACACCAAAACCGAGAATCATGCCCAGTATATCCATCACCTGTTCCCGCTGCGAGAGTTGAATGGAATAGGCAACAATATCAGCGGCATTGTTGATTCCTGAGAAATCACCCAGAATCCCAGCTTTATCAAGAGCCGCGGTCAAGGCTGCAGGATTAGTAAAAAGAACATTCCCACTTGAAGCATAAGAGATGAAGACTGCTGGAGCAATTAAATGCGATCGAACATTGGCCACTGCAGCAACCGGATCTTTCAAAGAAGCGGTTCGGCTTGTTGTTCCGCTTTGCCCCTCTGCTGGCATGTCCAATTGCGCATTGTTATAAAGAAAATAGGATTGTCCTGCCTTGGCTCTGATTATCGACAGCTCAGGTTTACAAGCCGCCTTATTCGATGGAGAATCTGAGCCAGACTCCGAGGTTTCACACCATCCTTTTAAGTCAGAAGCATAACTCTTCTTCAATTTCTCAATGCTTCCATGATATGTTTCAGGCACAATCAGCAGGACCTTGTTAAGCTCCCCAGTGGGATAGGTGATTTTATGACCGTGAACATCAAGGATGGGATTCTTCTGCAAATATCCATTATTGATATAAAGAGAATTTTTTTCACCTGGGAAGTAACTTCTTTCACCGTGTGCAATTGCTTCGGAATCTTGGGCGTTAGAGTGAATAAAAACTGTTTGATCTTTGCTCTCCAGAGAACCGGCTACCTGTCGAAAAGGAGCCCCATCATCAAACATTTTCTCCTGAGGTAGATTTACATAGATACTGGTTGAATAAAGAGGCCCCGTTTTCTGCCACACTGTAAGTTCATTTGATGCCTGGTTAACAGCAGAAATCCGTAAAACTGTCCCTGACAAAGCACCGAAAATCAAAGCTACCACAATGATTTGGGTAGCAAAACCAATAACAAAACTGGCAGTTGTATTATTTTGATTTTTGATAACAGGAACAATAGCTATCGATCGAATAAAAATAGATGAAATAAAACTGACAGCCGTAATTCCTAGTATTAGCAAAGCAAGCCAGGAAACACAGAGCAGGGAAAGAAAACGAAAATATTGATGGAAATGATTATATATTCCCAGTACCAGGGTCAGAAGAGCAAGAACTATTATCATGCTCTTTCCTGAAAAAGCCAGAAAATCCGCAATCTCCCCTCTGACAATCTGCCCGTGGGAATATCCGTGGAGCTCACGCAAAGCATAGGATTTTCGCTGCCTGGAGCAGGAAAAGGCAATGGAAAGAATCAGAGCCAGAATCAAAGCGAGGAAGAAGGCAGCCGAGTTACTTTGCCCAATCCCGAATATGAAGTATGCTGCTGCATTGGATTTATATGAAGATCCCGCTGTCGAAATACTCATCCCCTGCTCTGACAACTTGTGAACCAGCTGAGAGAACTTACTGCCAGATACATTAACTGCATACTGCCCCCGTAAATCCTGATAGGTTATAGCAGAGGCAGGTTTGATGGTGTATCTTCCCGATAAAGACGAAAAAGTCGGGTATGAATACCCTCCAGCTCTGGCAAATGCAGCTTGATTACCAATAAAAACGAAAGCTATGCTTTTATCCGATGCAGACTCGGGATCAGGTTGAATTTTATAAATATTGATTTTTTCTTCTTGAGCAAGATTTTTAAAAGTCGTCAGAGCTGCACTTTTTTTACCTGAAATTTGTTCTACCGTGAAAGATGACTGAGTACCATAGGGCTGATTTTGATCCATGACAATAAAAGCCTGAAATGCAAAGAAAACGCCAAAAATCAAAGCAATAATCCATGAAACCTTAAAAATTCTATGCACAGCAGAAACCTCACTCACCTGGAGAATTTGCAGGTAAAGTTACCACCATCTGCTCCAGAAGCATAAACCGTTGTCGGAACACACAAAGCTCCCATCATGAGAAGGGATGTAGCGGCAGCAAGCAAACTCCTCCGTTTTGCTGTTTTACCAGTATCCATGGCCAATACTCCTTTGAAAATTTAGGAACTCTTTTTTTCTTCTTTCTCATAATTATTTTTTACTCGAATTCATTTTTCGTCTAGGTATGAGGACATTTGTCCTGATCCTTCCCAGGGATTATTCCAATTGGTAATATAGGCAGCGACCGGGCCATGCTCATATTCTTCCAGCCGCCAGCGGACAGACCCGTCAGGCAGATCAAGAGCGGAGAGCTTCACCCAGAAGGCGTTGCGCATGGAGACCAGACTAGTAAAATCAGGATGAGCATCAGTTAAGCGAAGAAGCATCTGAAGAGTTTGATTGATCCAAGCTCCATGCGAAAACACAAACAGATCAGTGTTATCTCCAGCCTTATAAGCCCAATCTTTCAGAGCAGCCATACCTCGGCGGCCAACATGTTCCTTGGGCTCTGCCCCGTGTTTGAGTTCACCGCCGCCAAAATGCTCCCAGGAGGCATAATCTTCAGGAAAACGAGACTTGATCTCGTCCATGGACAAGCCTTCCCACTCTCCAAATGAGCGTTCCGCAATTCGCTCATCGGTGTTAACCTCAATTCCCAGAGGATCAGCAAAGATATGTGCCGTCTCCTGAGCACGGCTGAGGTGGGAGGCAACTACCAGCTGGCGACGCTCAGAAAGCTTGAGTGAGGAGGTAGGGCCTGAGGCAGACAAGGATGCAGCTGCCGGACCGGATTGAGATTGAGATTGGGGCTCAGAGGGAGCAGGAGAAAAGTGACTTCCAAAATACTCAATCCGCTCCCCATCACTGTCTGTTTCCTGGCCCATTCCTGCCTGAATATCAAAAGTCTTGTCTGTGCTACCGTGAACATAGAGGCGGGTCAGCTCAGCAGCAGTCTGTTTCACCTGCCAGCGGCCAACATCATTCAGAGGAATATCTATCTGTCCCTGCCATCTGTGCTGACTGTTGTACGAGGTTTGTCCATGGCGAATCAGGAAAATTGAATGAACATGCTCACCTGTCCCCATAATTCACTCCTGGGAACTGGCAGAATCTGAACCCTGCTCACCGGTCTTGGCACTTACTTTATTCTCAATACCCGCAGAAGTATCGCCATTCTCTGCAGTATCAGGAAGCTGGAGATCAATCCGGGGACATTCCTTCCAAAGACGATCCAGATCATAAAACTTCCGCGATTCCTTGTCCATCACATGAACAACAAAATCACCGTAATCCTGCAGGACCCATTGCCCTTCCGTTACCCCTTCACGTTCTCTGGGATTCAAACCCAGTTGTATATACAACTGCTTTTCTACTTCTTCGGCAATGGACAAAACCTGACGGGGATTGTCACCGGTAATCAGCAGGAAAATATCAGTAATTGCCAGGGGCTCAGTCACATCAAAAGCAACGATGTCCTCCCCCTTCATGGAGTCAGCGGCCTTGGCAGCTAAACGTACTGCATCAATAGACTCTTGCATGGCTGGCATAGAATAACTCACTTCCTTTGTTGTTTGTCTCAGCGTAAGCTAGATTACGCTAGTTTATGCTTCCTACTGCTCTTGATCAGAGGATTCAGACTCGGATTCAGGCTTAGACTCAGACTCATGCTCAAATTCAGATCGTTCCCATGCCGGCTTCCACCGATTGACCACATGCTGAGTATTCTCAGAATATACCATGGCATCAGAGGGAACCTGGTGACGAATTACACTGCCGGCTCCAGTAGTAACGTTGTCCCCCACCTCTACCGGAGCAACTATCATATTCCCAGCACCAATGTGAACGTTAGCACCAATCTCAGTTCTGTTCTTATGAACACCATCGTAATTTGCAGTAATGGTGCCGCCGCCAACATTTGTATTCTCATGGATGTGGGCATCACCTACATAGCTCAGATGAGGAACCTTGGTTCCCTCATCAATCGTAGCCTTCTTCATCTCCACATAGGCCCCAGCCTTGGTCCTGGGACCCAAACTGTTGCCAGGCCGCAGATACGTCCAGGGGCCAATCGTGGATTGAGATCCAATATGCGATTTTTCCACTCGAGACCGTTCAACTATAGCTCCCTGATCTACCTGGGCATCAATCAGAGTGGTATCGGGGCCAATAACGGCGTCGGAAGCAACGCTGGTAGTGCCTTTTAGATAGCTTCCCGGCAAAATAGTTACATCTCTGTCCAAATGAACAGTATCGTCAATCCAGGTTGTAGATGGATCCTGTATAGTGACACCAGCCCGCATCCATTCCTGGCAGATCCGCATATTATGAGCTTTGAGCAGCTTCGCCAGCTGGATTCGGTCGTTGACTCCTTCCACCGCCAAATAATCAGGGGCCTGGAAAACACCCACATGTCCAATCTGACGGGCAGTCTCCAGAGCGTCAGTCAAGTAGAATTCTCCCTGGGCATTGTTGCTGTTCAGACTTGCTATGGCCTGGGAAAGGATCGCCGCGTCAAAGGCATAAACCGAGGTATTGACCTCATTTACGGCCAATTCGCTGGCATTAGCGTCTTTCTGCTCCACAATTCTGAGCAAATTTCCCTGAGGATCACGAATGATACGACCATAGCCGAAGGGATTCTGCAGGCTTGTGGTCAGAACAGTCGCCGCATTACCCCTATCCCCGTGATCTGACAGGAGCTGATGAAGGGTCTGCGTATCTAGCAGGGGCATATCGGAAGCCACAATCAAGACAGTTCCATGGAACTTACCCATTTTTTCCAGCTCAAAAACTGCGCACTGTACCGCCCGTCCTGTTCCGGAGATCTCGTCCTGCTTGACAACCAGAGCCTGGGGATTATACTGCTTCGCAGCCTGACCTACCCTCTGCCCCTGATGGCGAACAACCACAGCTGTACTTGCAGGATTTAAGGCTCGGACACTGTCCATCACCCTGTGCAGAAAAGTCTTGCCTGCAAAATCATGAAGGACCTTGGGAGTATGAGACTTCATGCGGGTTCCCTCACCTGCTGCGAGAATAATTGCGCAATCTAATTTTGCCATTCTGTCTTCCTATGCTCTGTTACTGGTGGTAACTAACTTACCGGAAGTAACTGATTTTTATTTTCTTTTACTTTTATCTTTATTGTGGTTATACAGACTGGGCAGCCTGCCGACGGCAGACGATAAACAAATTGCGCAGTCAGCCGACTGCGCAATCATCAGTTCCCCCACCTGGATTCGAACCAAGACTAAGGGTTCCAAAGACCCGTGTGCTGCCATTACACCATGGGGGAATAAATAGGTGCTGGTGTTGACACCCAGTTTTCTATTATGACACAGACGCTAGTCACAGCATGTCGCCCACCCGGTAACTGTGAACTTACTCATCTCAGCTTACTCGTCAAGGGCTCGAGGATATGCCAGAGGAATATCATTCCCATGATAACGGGGATAATTTTCAAACAACTCAGCCACCGATCCATCGCTGAAAACAGCCTTCATGGCTCCGGCCAGCAGAGGGGCAATGGAAAGAACAGTCAAACCCTTCCACCGCTTCTCTTCAGGAATGGGAACCGTATCAGTCAGGACAACTTCGCTGGCACCGCAATTCTTCAGGCGTTCAACCGCTGGATCAGACAGAACTCCGTGAGTGGCTACCACAATGACCGACTTGGCACCGGCCTCCAAAATAATCTTGGTAGCTTCAGCAATCGTGCCGCCGGTATCGATCAGATCATCAACCAGAACGCAGTCCTTGCCACTAACGTCTCCAACGACCCGGTTAGCCACTGTATGATTAGGGCGGGTGATATCGCGGGTCTTATGAATGAAAGCCAGGGGGCATCCGCCTAGGCGCTGGGCCCATTGCTCAGCCACCCGAATACGGCCGGCATCAGGAGACACCACAGCTACATTGTCCAGAGGAACCCGGGTACGTACATATTCAACCAAAACAGGCATAGCCTGAAGGTGGTCCACCGGACCATCGAAGAAGCCCTGAGACTGGGCTGCATGCAGATCAACTGACATAACGCGATCCGCTCCTGCAGTTTTAAACAGATCAAAAATCAAGCGGCAGGTAATGGGCTCCCGACCCCTATGCTTTTTGTCCTGCCTGGCGTACCCTAGCATGGGGCAGACTGCCGTGATAGACCGGGCCGATGCCCTCTTCAGAGCATCAATCATAATCAGCTGCTCCATTATCCACTTGTTAATGGGATCGGTATGACTCTGCATAACGAATACATCCGCTCCGCGGACCGATTCCGTATATCTGACGTACATCTCGCCATTTGCAAAGTCATAAGCAGTAGTTTCTAAAACATCTATTCCCAGATACTTTGCGACGTCCTGCGCCAATTTTGGATTTGCTCTACCCGTAACCAGAATAAGGTTTTTGTCTGGCTGGCCTTCGAGAACTACGCTCACCATGTCTCCATTGTTTGCGGTGTTGTGGAACTTTTCCATATTAACAGGCAGAGGGCACAAGCTCTCCTCTGTGCGTCGGCTGTCAGCTGATCAGACTTGGCTGCGAGAATCGCGGTATAATCCATGCTTATTAATGTACTGGACGACCCCATCGGGAACCAGATACCAGACCGGCTCACCGCTGTGAGCCCGGTGACGGATATCAGTAGATGAGATGGACAAGGCCGGTATTTCCATCAGGTCAACAGCATGGTCAGGAACCTCGGATTCTTTCAAATCCAAAGTATAACCAGGACGGGAAACGCCAACGAATCTGGCTAATTCCCACATTTCATCAGCATCTTTCCAGAGCATGATTTCTGCCAGAGCATCCGCCCCGGTGATGAAAAAGAGCTCAGCCTGGGGACGGAGGCGGCGAATATCTTTCAGGGTATCGATGGTGTAGGTAACACCTGGCCGGTCAATATCTACCCGGGACACTGTGAACTGAGGGTTGGAAGCAGTAGCAATAACGGTCATCAGATACCGATCTTCTGCGTTGGTCACTTCCGTATCCAACTTGAAAACGGGCCGGCCGGTGGGAACAAAAATCACTTCGTCCAGATCATAAACCCAGGCAACTTCCGAAGCAGCAACTAAGTGACCGTTATGGATAGGGTCAAAGGTACCTCCCATAATGCCTACCCTGGGAATAGGGTGAACATTCCCCCTGGCAGACAGCCGTCTCTTATGGCGGGCACCTATCTCCCGACTTAAATCCGACATGCTCCGTTCCTGAGACCCAACACTGGTGGAATCAGCCCGGGGCGCAGTCGTGCCCGGCTGGTTGCCAGACAGTGGCGAATCCTGATCATCACTCATGGGACTTTCCCTCCTGATGATCATCAGTGTCCGCTAAAGGTTTGGTATCTTGTGAATTCAAATATTCCTGAGCATCAGACTCAAGCTTATCCATGTCCTTATTCCACTCCTTTTCCACAAAACTGCGGATTTCAGCGTATGTGGGCAGAAGAAAATCAGGCTGATACGCCTTTCGAATATTAGCTACAAGCTCGCTGATCCTCATCAGGGTATCTGCCATGGCATCTGAATCTGAATTTTTTTCACTTTGTCGGAAAGAATCAACCCGGGACTCAATGGATTCAATATCTTCAGCCATCGCTTCCAAATCCTGATCTGGAATATTCCTTACCTCTCGAGAATCCGCCTGAGGCCACCCCAATAAAACCGCATCAGCATACTCCAAAGCCGCCCGTTGATCAACAGTAGGCAGTTCATCTTCAATGGTGACCACAAAAATATAGCGGATCGTACTCAAGCGTTCAGATATAATCCGCAGCCACATTCGGGGATGATCTCGCTCCGAACGCTCCACGTCCAGTTTGGAATAAGTCATAATACCCCTATTGTTTCAATCAGTCCGGACGAGAACAGGAAGGAAAGCCCGTCATTGCACAGATAGGGGTGCTTGCCAAAAAAGTCATAATTGCACAGGTGCAGATAAACTTGAAGCATGGAGCATTTTCACAGTACCCGCAGCAAGAATATGAATTATACTGCCAAAGAGGCTATTCTCCAGGGGATCAGCCCAGATGGCGGCCTTTTTGTCAGCGACAGCCTGGGCAAGCATCAGGTGGATCTTCAGGCTGTTCCCGGTGCCTCTTACCAGGATCTGGCCGCAGCTATCATGGGTCAGCTTCTTGACGGATTCAGTCCTGATGAGTTAAAGACCTGCATTGACCAGGCTTACAGCAGTAATTTCGATACCCCCCTGATCACTCCTGTCCGTCATCTTCAGGGAAATTCTTATGTTCTGGAGCTCTTCCACGGGCCTACGTGTGCTTTCAAAGATCTTGCCTTACAGATTCTTCCTGGTCTGATGTCTGTGGCTCAGCAGACATTGCAAACAGGAGAAAAAGACAAAAACCGGGAGCACATTCTGATTTTGACTGCTACCAGCGGAGACACAGGAAAGGCAGCCATGGCAGGTTTTGCTGACGCTCCCCATACTGGCATCGTGGTCTTTTATCCAGCAGGAAAAGTCAGCAGGATTCAGCAACTTCAGATGGTGACCCAATCCGGCAGCAATGTACAGGTATGCGCAGTTGAAGGAAATTTTGATGACGCTCAGAGCGCGGTTAAATCCATTTTTACAGATCAGCAGGTGGCTGATAGGCTGCAAAACCAGAGCAAAGCCGTCTTGTCCAGCGCTAACTCCATTAATATAGGCCGCCTGATGCCCCAAGTGGTGTATTATTATGCAGCATATGGCCATTTGCTGGAAGCGGGAACTATCAGCAGGGGGGATCTGGTTGATTTTATTGTTCCCACCGGAAATTTTGGAGATATTCTTGCAGGTTATTATGCGAAAGTATTAGGCCTGCCGGTAGGGAAGTTAGTTGTTGCCTCTGATAAAAATAAGGTACTGTATGATTTCCTGACCACCGGTGTGTACGATACTGACAGGGATTTTTATACAACAACATCTCCCAGCATGGATATTCTTATTTCTTCCAATCTGGAAAGGATGCTTTACTATTTCAGCCACGGAAATACCAGCCTGGTTGCTTCCTTAATGAAAGATTTAGCGCTAACTGGACACTTTAGAGCTCCTGATAGCCTCATGGAGGCTATCAGAGAAGTTTTTGACTGCTTCTGGGCTGATGAGGACCAGGTTCAGGAGGCGATTGCTTCCTGCTATCAGTCAACCGGATACCTTCTTGACCCCCACACTGCCTGCGCCTACCATGCCCTGGAGCAGAGGAAAAAACAAAATGTGGATTCACCAAGGGGAAAAGGTAATTGCCAGATTACCAATCCCCAGATCATCGTGGCAACAGCCAGCCCCTTCAAATTTCCCCGTGTTGCTCTTGAAGCCCTGAGGGAGAGCGGGAAATTGGCAGACAAGGCAGATTTACTGGCTTCACTGGCACAAGATGATGCGATGGCCCTGTCTCATTTACGTTCTTTGTCCGATTTTGATTGTTTAGACCTGCTGGAAAAGGTAACGGGGCTCACCGCCCCTGACCAGCTGAAGAATCTGAAGAATAAGCAGGTCCGCTTTACTGATTCCCTCCCCCTGTCTGATATGAGGGACTATGTTATCCAGGCTGCTCAGAAATTCTGGCCTTCCGACTCGGCTGACTGAACAGAGTCGGCTAAGAAGAACAACAGATTCAAGTTCTCTAACTAGCTTTCCAGCTGACTGGCATTCCAGCTTAGCTCTTTTCACAGTCACTTTTCACAGTCAGAGGTTATCAAGTCTATTAGCAGGAATCCTCTGGGCTGCGAATTTCCAAAGCTACAGCCTGCTGGATTCCAGAAGCTCGCGGGCATGATCCAGGGAAGCCTGGGTGTCTGTTCCTGACAGCATGCGGGCAATTTCTCCGACCCGATCCTCGCCTGTCACCCGAGAAACTTCCGTATAAACCAGCTCTTCTGGCTGTCTGTCGGCGCTTGACTGAGATTCTGAGTGGGGGCTGAGCTCCTTGGTTTCCTTGCGAACCACATACTGGCTGTCTGCCCAGGAGGCAACCTGAGCTAGATGAGTAACAACAATTACTTGTGCGTTCCGAGCAAGGCGGGACAGGCGTCGTCCTAACTCCACAGCACTCTTGCCTCCCACCCCGGCATCTACCTCATCAAAAATTAAAGTCATCCCAGGAATCTTGTCCGACTGATTCTCCTGGTAATCACGAGGGCTCTGCATGGTCTGCTGCAAGTCGAAAGCCACTAGTTCCAAAGCCAGCATAAGACGGCTAAGCTCACCTCCTGAGGCGCTCTTACCCACAGGAAGAGCAGAAGCCCCGGGAAAAGGAGTAAAGAGGAAGGAAATCCTGTCTGCACCCCAAGGGCCTAATTCTTTCTGACTGGTTACCTCAATCTGCAGGAAGGATCCAGCCATAGCCAGAGAATCAAGCTCCTGGTTGACCCTTTCTGTCAGAGCCTTGGCTGTCCGGATTCGCTCGGCAGACAGATCTGCTGCCAGGAGTTCTGCCTGAGAAACCAGGTCCGCTCTCTGCTCCCGTAGCTGATCCAGATGCTCAGGAGAAGCATCTAAGTCCTCAAGATCAAACTGAGCTTTTTCCTTCCAGGCCAGCACATCATCCAGACCAGGACCCCAGCGGCGGGTTAAATCATCCAGATCGTAGATTCGAGAATTGATGTCATCCAGCTCGTGAGGGCTGACATCCTGAGGAATCTGATCTGACAGAGAAAAAATTATATCTTCAATTTCTTCGTGGGCAGATTCAAGCCGTTCAATTGCATCAGAGAAAAGCTCTCTGGCCGCAGAAGACTGTAGACGCGCACTTGCCTGTTCAATCAGGTCGCCAGCGCTCCTGCCCGATTCTGCGTCCATATCCACCGGGGAGCCATCAAGAGCCTGGAGCGCCCCGGAAACGGCTTCAGCAATTTCTGCTGCATTTTCTATACGGGAACGCTGCTCCTTCAATTCCTGGTCTTCTCCCCTTTGGGGATCAACTTTTTCAATCCTGGCTATGGCTTCGCGAAGGTAATCTGCCTGAGCCTGAACTCGGGACTGCTCTTGGACAAGATTTTCCAAGCGCTCATCTATCTGCCTGATGCTCTGGTAAGCCTGCTGATATGCCTCCAGCTGCCTGCCGTCGTGGGCACACCGATCCAGAAATTCTCTCTGACTTGCTGCTGATGACAGTTTCAGCTGCTGGGTCTGGCCATGAATAGTAATCAAACTGCCCCCAGCCTCAGAAAGAACAGACCGGGGCACGCTCTTACCATTGGCAACAGATCGTGACCGTCCCTTGACCGGTATGGTGCGGGACAGGAAAAGCTCATCATCCTGACAGGGGGCTCCTGCCTCGTCCATCGCCTTCTGAAGGTGGGGATTATCTGCCAGATCAAAAATTCCCTGCACCCAAGCCTGATCTGCCCCGGGCGATACCCTGCTGGACTGAGATTCCTGGCCGGATAGGAGTTGAACAGCACTCAAAAGCATGGATTTTCCAGCTCCGGTTTCGCCAGTAATAGCAGTCATCCCAAAGTCTGGCCGCAAAGAAGCCTGCCTGATTGGCCCTAAGTTGCGAATTTCCAGTTCTTCCAGCATCTAATCCTCGTCCGCCCGCAGATCGTTATATTTCCGGTATTGCTCCATTTCGCTCAAACCCTCAGCAATCGCCTGACTGTTATTCTTGGCACTCAGATAGTGAGGGAAATGAACAAAAGACGAGGCTGCCGGCTCTGCCTGACCAACCTGATTGCCATCCGTATGAAGACGCTGCTCAGCCTGCTCGTGCCAGCCCACAACAGGCAAATTAAATTTAGTTACCAGACGATCTGTGAAGAGGGCGTCAGACAGCCTGGCCAGAAGAAGGGAATCAGCAGATTGCCTGATAGTTATATGAGACCCGGTGGGAACAGTATGTTCCCTCCTGCCGTCGCAGGTAATTACCGCATCATCATCGCGCGATTCCAGTACCTGAATCCCAAAATTGGATTCAGCCCCTATAATCAGCGGACGGGTGAATAAGGCATGAGCAGCAATAGGCACTAATTCCAGAGCCCGAACCCCAGGCCAGATAATAGGTCCCCCGGCAGAAAAAGCATAGGCAGTAGATCCGGTCGGAGTGGAAGCAATAACCCCATCGCAGCCGAATGAGCTGACAGCCACATCATCAACACTGATTCCCACCTGGACCATGGGGCTACCAGGACCGTGATAAACGACTGTATCGTTCAAAGCCCAATCCTGGATTGGCTGCCTGTCCCCGGGGAGAAAGAGTTCAACATCAGCAATCATACGTTTTTCAATGGTATATTCCTTATGAGCGATTTTCTCTATGGCATTGCCAATTTCAAAGCTCTCGAATTCAGCCAAAAAGCCCACATGCCCCAGATTAATGCCAATAATGGGGACCTGGGTTCCCTTTACCAGTTCAGCAGCCCGCAGAATAGTCCCATCTCCGCCCAGGACAACTACAATCTCAGCAGATTTATTGATTGGATGCGCATCCCTGCCAAACTGGCGACTATCATCATGCTCAATAGTAGAAACTGTAAATCCATAAGATTCAAGAAGCCCTGAAACCTGGTTGACTATAGGCGAAGAGGCAGCAAAACGCTTGTGGGTTACAATATAAGCTATTCGTGCAGTCATCGTCGAGTCCTCCCGCAGACCGTCTGAGTCATACTTTCCAAATTCACAATCTATTCTAAAGCTCCTCAGGTATTAAATTTTCTCTGATTATCCGGCATGTTATCCACAGTTATCCACATAAGATATTCCTGATTACCATGAGAGCCCTCCACAGGAGAAGGGGCTAGGCCACGAATCTCAAATCCTTCATCCTGCGCGGAAGACAGAATTTTGGTCACAGCCGCCTTCCTCAAAGAATCTGACCGGACAATCCCTCCTTTTCCTAACTTCCCCTTCCCCACTTCAAATTGGGGTTTAATCAGAAGAATAGCAGTAAAAATCTGCCTGTTTTTATCGGGACCGGGCTGACTGTGCTCGAGAAAAGCCCGTGCTATCTGCGCTAAAGGCGGAATAATAAAAGAGAGGGAGATGAAAGATACATCAGAAACTGCATATGAGGGCAGAAAAGGTAAATCTTCCGGCTTTACCTCCCGAAAATTCACCCCATTCATAGGAATAACCCTGGGATCGGCTGCAAGCAGGGGATCCAATTGGTCATGTCCTACATCCAAAGCTATTACTTTCTTCCCTCCCTTTTCCAGCAGCACTTGGGTAAAGCCGCCGGTTGAAGCACCAATATCCAGGCAGAGCTGACCGCTGGGATCGGCAAGTCCTTGCGTGGCAAAAGCTTCATACGCCCCCATAAGCTTTGCTGCCGCCCGGGAAACATAAGTCAGGGAAGAATGCCCTTCCCGGACTGCTTGATGCAGGCTGATCTGATCCTTGTCTTCCACGGTCTGGGATGGCTTAGTACAAACATGACCATTGAGCAGGACCAGCCCGGCTTCAAGCAGCCGCTGGGCACGAGTCCTGGAAGGACATAATCCACGACTAACCAGGGCTTTGTCTATACGCATTTTCCGCTCCAGGCAACAATATCTATTTTTGCTGACCCCTGCTGCCATTTTTGTTATTGAGCTGATTAGACAAGGAGTCCAGGATCTCTTGATAAGAAGAAATCACATGATCGAAATCGGCATCAGCCAGATCTTTCAGCTGAGGAAATTGATCAAAAAGCGAGTTGGCAGCAGTCTGATTCGACTGATTCGACTGATTAGGAAACTGATTAGGATCAGGAGAATTTCCCTCTTGCGAAGAGGAAGCCGAATCAGGAAGTGGGAGTGAATCAGAAAAATCAGCAGACATCAGGATTTCTTCTCCTGGTCAGATACACTGGTCTCAGTCGCGCCGCAGTCAGACAGATCAGAGGAAAAAACCGGAAGGTTCAGATCCTGAGCCTGAATTCCATCTCGGTCAACTGCATCCCAGGCAGCACTGGCTGCAGCCCTGAGAGCATCCAGACTACCACAGGCGGATTGCACCTCCCGCCCCTTTATTTCCAAGTGAACGCGGGTACTGGATACTGATCTCCGATAAGCAGAGGCAGCACCACAAGTAAACCGGCGGAGAGTATCACCAGTCCCTTGCTCATCATGGCTAGAAGACTCAAAAGGCTCAGAACTAACCTCAACCCGGGGCTGGGCTTTATTCAATCCTTCCAGGTTTGCACAGATATAAGCAGGTCTCAGCTGGGGAACAGCCCGCATAATATCATCTGGCCCAGCAACCCCGGTCATTACCACCGCACTGGCATATCCTCCCCTATTTGCAGCCTCAATATCAGTATCCAGACGATCCCCTACAGGCAGGCAGGCTTCCACAGGAAGGCGGTTTCCGTTGTGGCCAAACATATCGCGGGCGATATCATACATATACGCCTCAGGCTTCCCTGCCGATGCTTCCGGTTCAACCCCGGTAGCTGCAACAACAGGCAGGATCATAGCCCCATTCCCGGGAGTAATCCCTCCCTCACGAGGCAGGGTCATATCTCTGTTAGTAGCAAAATAGCGGGCTCCGTGAGCAATCGCATACGTTGCCTGAGCCAGCTGCCGCCAGGAAACATCGGGATACCAAGACTGAATGACTGCCTGAGGACGGTCGGACGCCAAATCGCAAACCTGAAGACCTCTTTTCTTCAGTTCATCCCTCAGATGGTCTCCCCCGATGACCAGAACAGTGTCACCTGGCTTCAATTCTTTGCTGAGCATGCCTGCGGCAACAATGCCGGACGTGATAATATCATCCGGGCTCAATTCTACCCCAAAGCTGCGGATCTGATCAGCAACAAGAGAGGGGAATCTGGAGGGATTATTAGTGGTATAGGCAATGCGCATGCCTCTTTCTTTGGCATGAGCAATACCTGTCGCAGCCATTTCTACAGGATCGGCACCCCTATAAACAACCCCGTCCAGGTCCAAGAGTGCTAACTGATAGATAGAGCTCAGAGGCTTATCAGTCCCGGCAATAATAGATGGATATGTCATAATCAAGCATCCACTTCCTGGGAATTCTCGTGAGGCTCTTCCTGGCCGTCGGGCTCGGAAGAGTCTCCATTTTCTGGAGAGTTTTCATTCTCGAGCTGAGCAGGAGCAGGCTCAGTCAAAGCAGGCTCAGACTGAGGATCCGAATCTGGCTCTTCGCGCGATCCTGAGCCAGACTCTTCTTCTGCCTGTGGCTTCTCCTCATCAGGATGCCGATAAAAATCTGCAGGATCAATTCCCATCCCCTTGAGCATGTCATCATCGATATTTTCCATATCGTTGTCCACAACATCCTCTTCAGGCTCTTCCTCTCTGTCTGCATACTCTGCTTCCAGCTTATCGAGCAAAGAATCCAGGGCCCGGGCAGCCTCTTCATGGCCGGCCTGCTCATTGAAATACTGCTCTGCTTGAACAGCCCTCATCCTGTAGGCACCGCCAACACCTCGGGCATGAGCCAAAGTATGAACTACATCAATAGCCTTGTCATACTTTTCCAAATCTGCCAAAGCACCAGCGTACACAAGAAACATTTCTGCCTTGGACTCGCCTCTGAGCTCTTGAGCTTCCCGAGAAGTAGCAAGTTCAATAGCCTTTTTGGGATTCCCCGTCCCTCGTTCGCAGTCAGCCATGAAGGGAAGATAATCTCCATACCCGTTCATCCTGTATGCAGTACGGAATTCTTTCAAAGCCAGCTTATATTTTCCGGCCCGGTAAGCAATTAAAGCCAGAGTTTCCCTAGCCATATCAATCCGGGAAGCCTGACGGGCAATCCACTTGGCATGCTCCAGAGCAGCTTCTGGATCACTGTCTTCCAGGGCATATGCGGCAAGCATATGAAGACCGATATTTTCCGCATGCTCCTTGCTCAGTCCCCGCAGGCGCTCCTTCTCCTCCCTGGAAAGCATGGACCATTCCAGACCCTTGGGCATCTTGGGTTCTCCGGGTCGACGATCGGTATAAGGGTTTTGAGAAGGGTAAGAGACAGTTCCATCAGAATTGCGACGGCCATGATCATAATTGGCGGAAGACTGGCGTCCCTGATGATTGCCCCTGTAGCGCTTATCGGTAAAGGAGGAAGATCCTGTTTCCTTCCTGTCTACCTGAGAGGTTTTGCCTTGGAAACCACCATGATGACGGTAATCAGCTCCCTGACCTGACCGATTCCCCTGATAAGTATCGGATCGCTTATCGTCAGCCTTCTTATCCTGACGATAAGAATGGTTACCATAATGATGGCCGTAGGATTTGAATGATTGAGAAGATTTGGAAGATTGAGAAGATTTGGAATATGTCTTCCGGCCAGTCTTGCCGCTCGAACCGCTTCCGGATTTAGATCCTGACCTGTGCCCAGATCGGAAGCCTGAGCGGGATCCAGATGTGGAGCCATGACGGGACTTGGATCCGGAATGAGATCCTGAACGAAAAGATGACTGTGATCTGCCTGAACGAGAATTGTCGTCTGCCACTAGTGCTGAGCCTCCACTGCTCCAAGAGCTTTCTTTCCACGGCGAAGAAGAGCAAAGCGATTGTGCAGAAAGTCAGACTGCTCCAGTTCCTGCTCCACATCTTCAACGCGCTTATTATTAATATAAATTCCACCGGATGCGATGGTCTTACGGGCTTCAGACTGTGACTTTACCAAGCCTGCTGCCACTGCTGCCTGAGTTATCCTCATACCCACCCGGGCCTGGGCGAACTCCTTCTGCCCTGTCTGGCCGCTGACTTTCAATCCATCCAAGGCAGCTTCCAGAACAGACTGATCGATATCTTCCAGAGAAACCTGGCCGCGTCCAAAAAGGGCAGCAGCTGCGTCGATAGCTTCCTGGGCCGCATCCTGGCCGTGGACAAAGGAGGTTACTTCCCAGGCTAAGGTACGCTGGGCTTCCCTGGCACCAGGATGTGATTCAACCTCAATCTCTAGGCGTTCAATCTCCTCTTTGGGGAGGAAAGTAAAGTACTTAAGCAGTTTGATAACCTGATCATCGGGCTGGTTAAACCAGAACTGGTAGAATCGGTAAGGGCTCAGCATGGAAGCATCCAGCCAGATTGCCCCTCCCTCCGATTTTCCAAATTTCTTACCCTGGGAATCAGTGATAATCGGTGAAGTCATGACATTGACCTGGACCCCCCTCACCTTGCGGATAAGGTCAAGACCAGAAACCAGATTGCCCCACTGATCAGCGCCGCCAATCTGCAAAGTTACTCCGCATTCATCGTATAAATGCAGATAATCATTGCCCTGAAGCACCTGATAGCTGAATTCTGCGAAAGAAATCCCCTCCTGAGAGTTGAGTCTTCTGGCCACAATATCTTTGGACAGCATGGTTCCCAGACGGAAGTTCTTACCCACATCCCGCAGAAAATCAATAACTGACATAGAGGCTGTCCAGTCATAGTTACTGACAAATCTCACTGGGTTGCTGCCATCGGTAACCAGGAAACGGCTGATTTGAGCTTGAAGACGCCTAGCCCATGCTTCAACAACGCTCTTGGAGTTCAGAGTCCGTTCTCCCGACTGGCGGGGATCTCCGATCAGACCCGTTGCCCCTCCGACCAGGGCAATAGGATGATGCCCGGCCTCCTGTAGATGCCTCATGACCACCAACTGCACCAAATTTCCAATATGAAGAGAAGCTGCAGTAGGATCGAAACCTGCATAAAAGGTCAGAGGATTGCCATTAAGAGCTGCGGCCAGCTGCTGTCGGTCTGTAGACTGATTAACCAGCCCCCTCCACTCTAACTCTTCCAGGAGGGTGGCAAAACCCGCCTCTTTGTAATTTCGAACCTGTGTCATGCAAACTCCCTAGGGCTT
This sequence comes from Scardovia inopinata JCM 12537, assembly GCF_001042695.1. Lineage (NCBI taxonomy): Bacteria > Bacillati > Actinomycetota > Actinomycetes > Bifidobacteriales > Bifidobacteriaceae > Scardovia > Scardovia inopinata. Next base: position 1,214,071 of record NZ_AP012334.1, read on the forward strand.
AAAGTACCTACCAATTTTGCCAAATATACACGACAGTACCTATCGGAGGAAAAGCGGTAGAATGGGAAGGACATAATCAATTTTTTTCAAAGGAGAAAAATGAACTTTCCTGCCATCACACACATAGCTGCCATAGGAGCTGGGACGATGGGGCATGCCACAGCCCTGGAGTTTGCCGTCCACGGGTATGATGTCAATCTTATCGACCTAAGTGATCAGGCCCTGGCCAAGGGGATGGATCTGATTCGCCGGGACCTTGACGAGCTTTATCAGCACGGGCTCCTGATGAAGGAGGAAACTAGGGACGATGTTCTGGAACGGTTTAGCCTCTTCACCGATCTGGCAGCTGGAGTAAAAGATGCTGACTATATTACTGAATCCGTTGCGGAAAATCTGGAGGTGAAGAAAGATCTCTGGAAAGCTGTAGAAGAAGCGGCCGCCGCAGATGCCATTTTTACCACGAATACTTCCGGTTTATCACCAACAGCCATTGCTGACGTTTTAGAGAAACCAGACCGTTTCGTGGTTGCGCACTACTGGAATCCTGCTCATCTCATGCCTCTGGTGGAGGTAGTTCCCGGAAGATACACATCGGAACAAACAGTTAATACAACAGTAGATTTGCTGACGGCCATTGGAAAGAAGCCTGCCCGCCTGCACCGGGAATCCCCTGGATTTGTCGGGAACAGAATTCAGATGGCCGTTATTCGCGAAGCCCTGCATATTGTGGAAGAAGGCATAGCGTCCGTAGAAGATGTGGATACTATTGTCACCTATTCTCTGGGTCGCCGCTGGAATATTCTCGGCCCGATTATCAGCGCCGACCTGGGCGGACTCGATATTTTCTACAAGATCAGTACTTATCTGCCTCAAGATTTGGATAACAGCACCGAGCCCAACAAACTCTTGGCAGATAAGGTAGCGGAGGGGGACCTGGGCAGCAAAAGCGGCCAGGGTTTTTACAGATGGACCGGGCAAAAAGGCGCTGAGACCATCGCCCGCAGGGACGAAGAACTCATGAAAGCCCTGGTCTCAGACAGGCAGGAGGAAGAGTAAAGCACCTAGGCGATTAAACTGATCCTGGAGCCTTATAAGCCGGGCCATCGCTGGAAGAATTAGCGAAAACCTCTGCCTCCTTCATGGCTTTTTTTGCCTGGAGAATCTGTTCCTGCACCCGTTCATAGGCAGTTCCTCCTGCCTGGTTTCTTGCATTGACAGATCCCTGAACAGAAAGAACATCCCTAACTGTAACTGCCTGTTCTTCAGGAAGATAGTCGGCAAAGAGCCGGGCAAAATCGCTATCCGAAAGATCTGCCAAATCCTTTCCTCTGCTTTCTGCCAAGGCAACACAATGACCAGACAGTTGGTGAGCATTGCGGAAGGGAATTCCCTGCCGAACCAGCCAGTCAGCAATATCAGTGGCTAGGGCAAAACCTGTGGGGGCCTCTTCTTCCATCCTATCCGTGTGAAAAACCATGGTAGCAATCATTCCAGTGAAAGCTGGGAGCAAAAGTTCCAGATTATCAGTCTGATCAAAAACTGCTTCTTTATCTTCCTGCAAATCCCGAACGTAAGCTGTGGGCAAACCTTTGAGAGTAGCAAGAAGACCCGTCAGATCCCCCAGGAGACGGCCAGCCTTTCCCCGGGCAAGCTCGGCTATATCAGGATTCTTCTTCTGAGGCATAATGGATGACCCGGTCGAATAGGCATCATCCAAGGTGACAAAGCCAAACTCCTGACTGTTCCAGATGATAATTTCTTCAGACAGACGGGACAGGTCTATACCAATCATGGCGGCGATAAAGGCAAATTCAGCCACCAGATCCCGAGATGATGTGCCATCAATGGAATTCTCCGTTACTGATGTAAAGCCCAGATCGTTCGCAATCATGATAGGATCCAGGCCCAGGGCATTGCCAGCCAAAGCTCCTGACCCGTAGGGAGAAGAATCAGCCCGCCTGTCCCAATCCTGCAGTCGCTGAATATCTCGAATCACAGGCCACAGGTGGGCAAGAAGCTGATGGGCGAGAAGAATAGGTTGAGCGTGCTGCATGTGTGTCCTGCCGGGCATCAGGGCATGGTCAACCTTCACAGCCTGATCCAGCAGGGCCTCTGCCAGCTGAAGCAGGAGACGGGATATCTTTCTGCTATGCCGGCGCAGCCACATACGAATCAGGGTAGCAATCTGATCATTGCGGGACCTTCCCGCCCGCAGCTTGCCTCCCACAGTGGGCCCAGCGATGGTAAGCAAACCGCGCTCCAGAGCCGTTGCTTCATCTTCGTCATCCTCCCTGGGACAAAATTCCCCCTTATCAACCTGATGCTGCAGCCTATCCAAGGCTTCTTCCATCTCCTGCAGCTCATTGGCAGTCAACAATCCTGCCCGGTTCAGAGCCTTGGCATGAGCACGGGAGCCTGCAATATCATCGTCAGCCAAACGCCAGTCAAACTGAGTCGACTTACTCACAGCTGCCAGGGAAGCTGAAGGACCGGAAGTAAACCGGCCTCCCCACAGGGCAAGATGATCCCGATCAGACATGCTTTACTCCTTTGCCTGAAGCAATATCCCGGGCAGCAGCAATTTTAGAAGGAAGTCCATAAAGCTCAATAAATCCGTTGGATGCATTCTGGTTAAAACTGTCTCCGGTTTCATAAGTAGCCAGACTGTAACTGTAAAGGGACGTATCCGACCTTCTGCCGGTAATCACAGCTTTGCCGGAATGAAGGCTCATCCTGATCTGGCCGCTGACATAAACCTGAGTATCGGCAATGAAGGCATTCAAAGACTTGACTGCCGGCGAATACCACTGAGCATCGTATACCAACTGAGCCCAGCGCATATCTACCAACCGCTTAATCCTGTGCTGCTCCCTTTCCAGACACAAATCTTCCAAATCCTGATGGGCCTGAATAAGAACCTGAGCCCCCGGGACCTCATACAATTCCCGTGATTTAATCCCCACTAACCGGTCTTCCATGATGTCGACCCGCCCTATTCCCTGGGCTCCCGCCCGTTTATTCAGCTGTCTGATCGCCTCCACAGGGCTGACAGGCTGCCCGTCAATGTGGGTAGGAATCCCCTGGTTGAAGGTAAGGATCACCTGATCGGCTGGCCGATCCTGACTGGGGTCAGCAGTATAGGCATAGACGTCTTCGGTGGGAGGGTTCCAGGGGTCTTCCAAATAGCCTGTTTCTATGGCCCTCCCCCACATATTCTGATCAATCGAATAGGGATTCTTCCTATCCTGAGTGATAGGAAGATGATATTTTTGTGCATAATCAATCTCCACATCCCGGGTAAGGGACAGGTCGCGAATAGGACTGATGGCGGTAAGAGAAGGATCGATGGACTGAATGGCTACCTCAAAACGAACCTGGTCATTCCCCTTGCCTGTGCAGCCATGGGCAATGGTATCGGCCCCAAACCGATGAGCAGCTTCTACCAGGTGTTTGGTAATCAGAGGACGGGAAATTGCCGATACCAGGGGGTACTGTTCCTGATAAAGCGCATTGGCTTTCAGAGCCAGCATGCAGTAATCCCGAGCGAACTCCTCCCGGGCATCAACCACATAAGCCTCTGCGGCTCCACATGCCAGTGCCCGCTCCCTGATGGTTTCCAGATCTTCCCCTCCCTGACCAACATCAACGGAAACAGCAACTACCTCTTTGCCGGTTCTCTCTGTGAGAAAAGGAATTGCTACTGATGTATCTAAGCCGCCCGAATAAGCCAGAACAATACGTCCCCCCTTCCGATATTGCTTTTGCCTCTGCTCCAGCTTCCGACTATCAGCCTGATTATAGTCATTTTGACCCTGCTCCCCCTTAGTCATCATGCCCGCCTTTCATAGAGAAAATATTAATTATAGTATCGCAAATATGAGTATTTTTATGCATATTATTATAATAATAGAGTCGGTGGATATCTTCCTCCGAGCCACGGGAGGACAGGTACAGGCTTGCATAAAAAAAGCCGCTTTCGCGGCGTTTCTTCCCTGTTCATACCAGATAAACACTCACAGGCACGGTTGGCAGCTGCCACCGTATAATCTGATAATCAGAGGAAAAATAATGAAAGAAGTTTAATGAATTTTATTCCTTGCGGGCATCTCCGGAAGCCAGGGTCAAAATCCAGATGCTGCGATTGCGTGCGGCTTCCTCACTCCGGGCTACCAACATTACCGTGTCATCTCCAGCGAGAGTGCCCAAAACATCCGGCAAAATCTGATGATCAATAGCGCTGCCCACATATTCAGCTGCACCTTCGGATGTCTTGACAATAATAAGATTCTGAGCATAATCCACAGACGTCACCAATCCGTTGATTACCTTAGCCAAACGCTGCTCCCCCCGGCTGAAGTCGTCAGAGCTCTCAACTTTTTTACCTTGAGAAATCAGTCCATATGCTGACTGAGTCTCAGCTTTGCGAGAGAATCGCTTAATTTCATCCTGAGTAGGAAGAGTGTAAGCAACGGATCCATCATCATGACGAACCTTAATAGCCTTCATCTCGTCCAGGTCTCGGCTCAGGGTTGCCTGAGTCACATCAATCCCCTGCTGGGAAAGCAAGACCTGCAATTGCTGCTGAGAATTAACATCCTGAGAGTTGAGAATGCGTTCAATAGCGTCGCGGCGAGCGACACGGGTTGATGGACGGGTATCACCTTGTAGCATATCTGTTCCTATCTAATATTTTTATTTTTTTTATCAAAGGTTACATTTATATTCTATAACCATTTATGCCAAAAATGTGCATAAAGACATAAAATTCGAAAATTTTTGTTTTAGCACAGCATACTGCCGGCAGAAACTGCCGGCAGGGATGGTAAGGCTGCATATGAGTCAGATGCTAAAACCTCAAACGTTCCAGAAAACTGTCAAGAATAGCATACAAATCTGCAACGCTGTGCCCACTTAAAATCCACCAGAAAAGGAAAATAAGCTCCGCTACAAAAATAACCACTGATAAAATTGCCAGAACCTTTCCTTTCATATGAAAGGCATTAGTCCTGGGTATGGCCAAAAACGCCAGGAAAACTGCCATGGGCTGAAAGTTAAGAAGAGTAAGAATAAAAGCCCAAATAGCCATTGCAGACCAGCGCCCATAGAGGGGATTTAGATCCGGATTGTTGGGATCAAACTCAGAGAGAGGGATCTGCTGGCCCCGACGGTTATAGAAGAAAGGTTGGTTGCCGAAATTACCCTGATTGCCTCCGTTGGCGGAGGAAGTAAATCCGGGGAACCACGATTGCCCTTTTTGTCCTTGCTGACTAGACTGTGCCTGATTCCCTGTTTCAGTCGAAGAAGCAGCTTGCCCCTGCTTTTTGGCCTTGGCCTGTTTCTGGTCTGAATCCTTATCCTGCTCTTCCCTGCCAAAAACATAAGGATCCCAATCGGGATACTTACTGGCCATCTGCCCATACTTAGGTTCGCTGATCTGTCCATATTCCGGCTGGGCAGGCTGTGCGGACGGCGACGATGATTCGTCGGCAGCATTATTATCAGTGCTGTCTGTCTTATCCATAGTATCGGTCATAGTGAGGCTCCCAGCTCAGGTGGTTTCTCCCGCCAGCTTCCACGCTCTGCAATACGGCGCATAGTTGCCGGCAGGAAAAAATTCTTCATGCATGACTAGTGTATATCATTACACATAATTCCAGATAGTGGCTTAATTTATGCGCGTAATTGAGCTCCCAGCTTGGAAACCTCCTGGATGATTGCGGAACGAAGAGCATCGGAGTCTGCCGAGTTCAACGTCCTGTCAGGAAGGCGAAAAGTCAGGGAGTAGGCCAGAGACTTTTCCTGGCTGCCGACCTGATCCCCCCGATAGACATCGAAAAGTTCCAGTGATTCCAAGGCTTGACCAGCTCCGGAGCGGATAGCCTCCTCTACCTGCTGGGCTGTCACCTCATTGCTGACGGTGAAAGCCAGGTCTTGATGCACAGGAGGATAGGTGGAGATGGGTCGGGCCTGCAGGGGTTCGCTGGAAACTTTGGCAAAAATAGAAGTCATATCCAACTCAAAAGCAGCAGAATGCTGGGGGAAACCCATGCGGTCATTCAGGTGAGGATGAAGCTCACCCACCAGACCAACCTGAGTTCCATCCGACAGGCGGACATAAGCAAAACGACCCGGATGCCACTGAGGAGGAACTGCTTCGGAAGCAGGCTGATACAAACTAAAGTCTGCCCCTACTCTCTGGCCTATGCGGGTAACTGCTTCCACTGCATATGTCCAGTCCACAGGACGATTGTCCTGGAGCCAGCCCGTTTCCTGAGCCAGGCCGGTCAGAATACCGGCAGTATGCTCAGGCTGGTAGGGCAGACCGGCATCAAGAGCAGCAAGCTGATCATCTGTAGGGCGAATTGCTCCCGGAAGTGCCGGGACTGCAGGAGCCTGAGGATCCCACTCAAAGACATGGCCGGATTCATACAGGCAGACCTGAGGATTATCCCTACGGATATTGCGCTGAACGGTTCGGGCCAGGGTATGCAAAATCATTCGGCGCAAATAGGGACGATCGGCAGCCAGGGGATTGGCCAGTTCTACGCTGACAGGTTCAATCTGTGCAGCATCCAGCTGAAAGTCATCAAAATCCTGCTTACCCACGAAAGGATAGCTCCAAACCTCAGTCATGCCAGCTTCGGCCAAAGTATTGGCAACCTGACGACGGCGCAGCTGATCGGCAGTCAGACCGGTTACATCTTTTACCCCAACAGCAGGAACATGAATAGGAATCTGATCGTAGCCCACCAGACGGGCTACTTCTTCCACTAAATCACAGGGGTACCGCAGATCAGGACGCCAGCTTGGCGGATCCACGACCAGTTCCCCATTACCCCCGCCGCCCACATGGCAGCCAATGTCAATCAAAATATCGGAAATTTTCGTGACAGAACAATCCAGCGCAGTCAGTCGTTTGACTTCGCTGGTCTTGAACCGGATAGGCTTGGTAGGCTTAACTGCCTTATAGTCTGTGGGGGTATCAGAAGCATGACCACCGCATAGACGGGAAATCAATGAAACTGCTTCCTGTGCAGCAGCGGCCTGGAGCTTGGTATCTACACCGCGTTCAAAACGCCGTGAAGCCTCAGACGGAATCTTATGCCGGCGGGCAGAGCGGGCAATAGAGACTGGATCAAAATGTGCTGCTTCAATCAGAACATTGGTGGTTTCAGCAGTCACTTCACCATACATACCCCCCATAACTCCAGCAATTCCCAGAATCCTGGATCCGCGACTGCCTTCAGGAGAATCAGTAATCACCAAATCTTCCACAGACAGCTCATGATCCTTGCCATCTAAGGTGGTCAGATGTTCACCTTGCTGAGCCCTGCGCACAACAATGGGAGGGGCGATCTTATCCAGATCATAAGCATGCAGGGGCTGGCCCAGGTCAAGCATAACGTAATTGGTCACATCCACCAGGGGGGATAAGGATCTCATGCCGCTGCGCTGCAGGCGACGAGCCATCCAGCTGGGAGTCTGACGACTGTTGTCAACCCCGCGAACAGCCCGCAGATAATACCGGTCGCAGCCTGAAACTCCATGAATGGGGTTGCCGTCTTCCACAGCAACATCCAAATCACGGCCAGGCCCCGTTCCTGCCCCCCGCACCAGGCGAGGAGCAGCCTTATCCAGAGCTTTAACAGGATCGCGGAAAGCAGCCCCTGTTGAGTGATGGAATTCACGGGCAACTCCGCGATAGGAGAAAGCATAGCCCCGGTCAGGGGTGATGTTGATTTCCAGGACAGGTTCTCCCAAGCCCAGAATTTCCATCAAATCATCACCAGGTTTCAGGGACTCATACTGGTCAGGACTGAGACCATAGTCACCAAGAACAATAATGCCGGTATGATCATTGCTCAGTCCCAGTTCCCGAGCTGAGGCACACATACCTTCCGACAGGTGTCCGTAAGTCTTGCGAGGCTCAATTGTAAAATTTCCAGGCAATACTGCCCCGGGCAGGGCAACAACTACCTTCTGTCCCTGAGCAATATTGGGGGCTCCGCACACAATGGAGCGGGGGACTGGCTGACCATTTTCATCCTGCCCATTGTAAGGACCAAGATCAATATGGCACCAGCTGATGGTTTTGCCATTCTTCTGAGGTTCCTTGACCAGGTCCTGAACATAGCCGACCACAATAGGGCCGGTAACATCCGACTGATGGATAGCTTCCTCTTCCAGACCAACCTTTACCAGATCTGCGGCTAGCTGGCTGTATGTTTCCTCTTTCGGCACAGCTACATGTTCCCGCAGCCAGCCCATATCAATCAATGGCATTGTAACAGCTTTCCTACCTGGGCCATCCGGCCCTATCTTTGTCTATTGTCTCTTGTCTGCTTTGTTTACCGGTGAATGGAGAAGTTTCGTTTATTCGCCCATGACAAACTGCTGGCTAAACCGCTGGTCACCCTCAACCAAATCATGCATATCATTAATATCATGACGTAGGAGGAGGGTTCTTTCCATTCCTACTCCAAAAGCAAATCCGGAATAAACCTCGGGATCCACACCGGCCGACAAAAGAACTTTGGGGTTCACCATCCCGCAGCCGCCCCACTCAATCCAGCCTGGACCACCTTTCTTATCTGGGAACCACAGATCCATCTCAGCGCTGGGTTCGGTGAAGGGGAAATAGGAAGGCCGCAGTCGGGTTCTGGACTCGGGGCCAAACATGGCCGCAGCTAGCTTATCCAGCACTCCTTTGAGATCGGCCATGGTCAGGTTCTTATCAACAGCCAGAGCTTCACACTGATGGAAAACTGGGGTATGGGTGGCATCAAGTTCATCGGTGCGATACACACGGCCCGGGCAGGCGATATAGAGAGGAACTCCCCTTTCCAGCATAGACCGAGCTTGAACCGGAGAGGTGTGGGTGCGCATTACCATATTAGACCCCACGAAACCGGCCGCATCCCGTGCCTGATTTCCCTTGATATAGAAGGTATCCTGCATCTGCCGTGCAGGATGGTCAGGGCCAAAATTCAAAGCATCAAAATCATACCATTCAGCCTCAGCTTCAGGGCCCTCGGCAATCTGCCAGCCCATAGAGACGAAGAAATCTTCCACATCTTCCAAGAGCTTCTGCAAGGGATGACGGGCCCCCAGGGGGTGGCGGCGGACTGGCTGAGTCATGTCAACCGTCTCCTCGGCCAGTCTTCTGTTCTCTTCTTCCTGCCTAAGATCAGTTTCCCGAGCTCCATAGGCCCGTCCAAAATCTGCCCGCAGCTTCCCTACCAACTGCCCGGCTGCCTTTTTCTGGCTGGGATCCAAACTACCAATAGCTTTACTCGCCTGAGCCAGCAGGGAATCTCCGCCGGCATAGGCTGTCCTGACAGCATGCAGTTCATCAAGGGTGGAAGAGTTGGCAATCTTCTCAATACCTTCGCTGACTGCTGATGTTACTGCATCGGCGTCAAAAACCAGAGCTTCTGCCACAGCTCACCTTTCCTAATCGAGCCGGAAAGCGTCAGCCGCCTTCCAGAAATGTAAACATTGGTATACATAGGCAAAACGCCAGCTAAGACCGAAAGCCCGCTGACGCCACTGTTTGTATAAGTACTACTGAATATTATTCCTGCGCGTTACGACATAGCCAAGCTGTAAGCAATAATTGACGCGCTCATGGCTACATTCAAGGATTCAGCCCTCCCATACAGAGGTATACGGACAGCCGACTGACAGCGGTTGATCAGGCTGTCATCCAGACCCCTGGCCTCATTGCCGAATAATATGCACAGGGGCTGAGAGGAAGATTTCAGACTGTCCATCAGATCAGGTAAAGGAATGGCCTCCACCTGATCAGTCCCATAAGCATCGGCGGCACACACTGGCAGCCCCAGCCGGGCCGCTTCAGTAAAGAAGTCATCAGTAGACAAAGTCACTATAGGCAGGTGGAAGAGTGACCCGGCTGTAGATCTGACAACCTTGGGATTAGTGACGTCAACGCAGTCATCCACCAGAATGAGAGCAGGGCAGCCAGCAGCATCAGCCACTCGAATGATAGTCCCTGCATTCCCCGGGTCTCTCAGCTGCCAGCAAGCCAGAAAAAGAGGCCTGGCCGGATGCCCAGCTGTCTCAACCGGCCCTGGTGACTTTACAGAATCAGCCAAGGAAGCAAGAGCAGCGAAAGAAGAGGCATCGGGGGCTAAACCGCCAGTCACAGCCTCAGTTCTGACAAGGGCCCCTATCCCCTGACAATCCTTGCTGATCGCCTCCATCACCTGACTGCTGCACGGATGACAATAGAGTATCTTTTTCTGAGCTTCAGAAATAATTTTGCCCAGAACAGGATCCTCTCCGGCAGCAGCATCATAGTACAAATCCGTTACGAAATCAGAAGCGAAGTGAACAGCCTCCCGCACGGCTTGCGGACCTTCCACCAAAATACGACCGGTCTTTTTCCTGGTTTTCGATCGAGATAAATCAGCAATCCTGCGTACCCGGTCAGAATGAGGATTATCCATCACCGGTTTCAGGTGAAATCTGTCCATCTCCAACCTCCTGTTTTCTTATTTCTCTTCTGCATGCATATCTGCATGCCCTGCTTTATGCCGCTGGTTCCTGTCTTCCTGGCCCAGACTTCTGCCAAGCCTACATATGCTACATATATATGCTGCATATACAAAAGGCAGTACTCTGTACACAAAAAACAATGCTCTGTACACAAAAGGGCAAAACCCGGAGACTGCGCTCTTACTATCCCCAGGTCTTGCCCTCAGTTATCCTCGGCTGCCCTTAGCAGGCTTAGCAGGATAAAATTTTCACTAAAATCCAAACTCGTGAGCAGTAGACTTGAGAGTCTCCGCAGACCGTTTCAGGGCTGCCAGCTCTTCGTCGCTCAGTGGTGTGTTCAGGTGGCTGTTAGCCCCATTCCTATTCAGCAGAGTAGGGACAGACATGCAGACATCAGAAATACCGTGGAAGTCATCCAGGAGGGAGCTGACCGGGAGGATACGGTTGGAATCCTGCATAATTGCCTGAATAATATCTACAGCAGACATGGCAATTGCATAATTTGTATTGCCTTTGCCTTCGATAATCTTATAAGCAGCATTCTTGACATCCTGGTGGATCTGTTCGCGGACCTCAGCAGTCAAAGGCTGATGCCCATCCAGTTCCTTCCAGTCAAGCATGGGTACACCGCCGATAGTGGCAGAGGACCAGAGAGGAACTTCAGAATCTCCGTGCTCACCAGCGATATAGGCATGAACATTCTTGACGTTAACACCAGTCTGCTGTCCAATAAGAAAACGCAGGCGGGCAGAATCCAGGTTGGTACCGGAACCGAACATCTGGTTCTTGGGCAGGCCGGACAACTTCAAAGCAACATAAGTGACAATATCCACCGGATTGGTGATCAGCATGAAGATAGCATTAGGAGCAACCTCAACAGCACCGGGAATAATGGACTTCATGATGTTGATAGTAGCTCCGGCAAGATCAAGCCTGGTCTGTCCAGGCTTCTGGCGGGCTCCCGCAGTGATAACTACAATATCGGCATCACGGCAGATCTCAATATCATCAGATCCATCAAAAGTGACTGTGGGATAGAAGCTGGAGCCGTGCTGCATATCCAGCACCTCAGCTTCCACATGCTTCTTATCGATATCTTCAAGAACAATTTCACGGACGATGCCACGCTGAGCAGCAGCAAAAGCCGTCGTCGATCCTACAGCTCCGGCACCAATGATAGCCAGCTTGGTGGGACGGTGATATGTTTTTTCCACATTAACCTCTTTAAATTATTATGTACCAGATTACTGGTGCAACTGTGATTCTCTCGTCAATAATGGCCTTGCACATTCCGTCTTATGTACCAGACGAAAATCAGGACGCACTATCGGAACCGACATTTATTGTACCGCCTCAGTCTGACCTGATCCGCCCGGATTTTCTTCCTGACCACTGTTTTCGGCGCAGCTGATTATACGCGCGGCGAGTCGGTCATCAACATCAGCAACAAGGTGTACTCCCCTATCCATGTAGTCAGCAGAATCAAGGGAGCCAAACTGACGAATCTGAGAAATAAGAGATCCCTGAGAGTACGGAATAACGGCATCTACATGCACATTCGGACGGGGCAGACCTGCCTGAACTGCATGGCGGAGCCGGTCAATCCCCTCACCCGTGGCAGCAGAAACGAAAAAGGCGTCAGGAGCCAAATTCTCGATTCTCTGCCTGGTCGTGTTATCGACCCGGTCTACCTTGTTGAAGACCATCAGGGTGGGTATCCCTTCCACCCCAGGTACATCAGCCAGGACCTTGTTCACGGCATCAATCTGAGAAAAAGGATCAGGGTAAGAAATATCAACTACATGAACAATCAGACTGGCCTGCGCCACCTCTTCCAGGGTAGATTTGAAGGCTTCAATCAACTGAGTCGGCAGCCGGCGGACAAATCCTACTGTGTCCACATACATGAATTTGCGGCTGTCGGCAGTTTTACTCTGCCTGACAGCCGTGTCGAGGGTAGCAAAAAGAGCGTTCTCCACCAGCTCATGAGAATTTGTCAGTCTGTTTATCAGGGATGATTTACCAGCGTTGGTGTACCCCACTACCGCCACCGTAGGAAGAGAGTTCCTTCGCCTGGAGCCCCTTTTGATATCACGGGCAGGTGCCATACGGGCAATCTGCTTGCGCAGGCGGGCCATGCGGGTACGAATCACCCGACGGTCAAGCTCAAGTTGAGTTTCACCCGGTCCTCGGGAACCAATACCGCCATTAACTCCGGCTGCTTGACCGCCCGCCTGCCTGGACAGGGCTGCACCCCAACCTCTCAGACGGGGAAGCATATATTCCAGCTGAGCAAGTTCCACCTGAGCCTTGCCTTCACGGCTGGTAGCATGTTGGGCGAAAATATCAAGAATAACGGCAGTCCTGTCCACTACCTTCACCTTGGTCACATCTTCCAGAGCCCTTCTTTGGGAAGGGGGAAGATCAGCATCAACAATAATGGTATCAGCCTGGGTTGCGGCAACAATGGCTGCCAGCTCCCCTGCCTTTCCCTTACCGATGTATGTAGCCGGGTCTGGCTTAAACCGATGCTGCAAGACCCCTTCCATTACTTGAGCTCCGGCCGTTTGAGCCAGGGCAGCCAATTCCCTCAGAGATTCTTCTGCCTGCGACTGGCTGCTGTCCCTGCTGGACCAAATTCCTACCAGAACAACTTTTTCCAGCCGAACTCGCCTGTACTCAACCTCGGTCACATCCTGAAGTTCTCCCAGGCCGGACACTTTTTTCAGTTGATTGCGGCTTTCCCGTTCCTGCCAGTCTTCCTGTTCCCATTCACGGCTGCCGGCCCCCTGCTGGTTTTGGTCGTCGGCAGCCATATCCCGTCCGCTTACACCAGGGTCAGAATCCTGAAGAAGGACTTGGGATTTGTTCTCAAGAATTGATCCCAAACGAGTATTTCGGCGTCCTTCCTTTCTAACGCTCTTATAGCTTGCCTGTGATTTATGACTATGTTCCTGTACCATTCAGCCTCGAATCTGTTCTAGCTGCGGCCCACGTGCCAGCAGCCAATCTGTTTATCACTGCTCTTTAGCCTTTTCCCTGCTTTTCTTCGTTTACTTTTCTCCGTTTAATTGACAGATATCAATTACATTCCATTCCCCATCGTTTAGGCTCATCTGCATGGAGCAGGAGCTTGGGAATCATTCGCGCAGCAGAAAGCTGCCGTCACCGGCCCCTCATCATCATTATACAAAGGAATGACCACCTATACAAAAAGGCAGAAAGGAAAACCATGACCACAGTCCAGAATTCCTTTGCCAGATATAAAAAACAGCTTGTCATTATGATGACAATACTGGTAGTCCTTAACTGGTAGTCCTTAGCTTTGCGGGGAAGTTTGCCTCCCTTTCCTGGCTCTATGCGGGGGGAATGATTGTGACAGCTGCCGCAGGAGGGCTGGAAGCTCAAGTCGATCACCATATCCTGCTGATCGGCAACCGCCTGTTGATGGAAGAAAGAAGAATCGACCTGTCAGCCCTGGCCCTTTCTCACAAAGGATCATCATCAGCCCACAGCCGGAGCCATGATTGGTCATATCACCTCAAATCTGGTTCTGCATGTGCTGCTCATAGAACGGGCCCGTCTCTTTGCCCGGGGAAGGGCCGCTGAATTCCTGGAGAAAACCGGGCTCTACTGGGAAAAATCTGAAGCAGAATTCCTCAGAAAACTCAATGATTCTCTGGCAGCTGAAGGAGATCTGATTCCAACAGTTACCGATCAGTTCCGCCAGTTCAGTATGGTGGAGGAATCAGCAGCCAGTACATCAACCGACAGCGTAAGCAAATTCATTATCTGACTATGCCCAAGGTGGAAGACCGGTTAACAGCTTTCTTTACCGATCTGGCCAACAAGAACCAATCAAGCAGGGTTCACCTGCCCATAAGCCTGTCAGAGCTTGCCTCATACCTGGGCACAAGTCCGGAAACCTTATCCAGGCAGATGACTCTTGCTGCTCAGGAGGGAAGAATCATCAAATTGGGCAGGGGAAACTATCAGGTTAAGCGGTAAAAACTTATGATGTAACGGTTATAATGAACTCCGACAAGCAAGAAGAGGCTGCGGCAGACAGCCAGCAGTATCAGGACTTTGGGGAGCACCACATGACCGATCACTATTTCTCAGCCCATCCATCCTCCGATGACAGGCGGGAGCTGATCGAGGTGAGCCTCAGATCAATCCCCGTCCAGGTGGAAACCGCAGCCGGTGTTTTTTCCGCTCATCGGCTGGATACGGGGACTCAGGTTCTGTTTGATCATGTTCCCGGATCCGCAGCAGATCAGGCTGAGGGCCGAACGGTAGCAACCTGTTTAGACCTGGGGTGCGGCTGGGGGCCAATCAGTCTGGCCCTGGCTCGAGAGTACCCTCAGGCCCGGGTATGGGCGCTTGACAGCAACGAACGGGCTGTCGAGCTGACTCAAGCTAATGCAAACCGCAACGGGCTGACTACCATTGCAGCCGGCACCAGGCAGGATCTGGAAGATCGCTACGGAGCTGAATGGACGGATGCTTCTTTTGATCTCATATGGTCTAATCCCCCTATCCGGATAGGAAAAGATCCACTGCACAATCTTCTCATGACCTACCTGCCCCGCTTGTCTTCCAACGGTTATGCATACCTGGTTGTTCAAAAAAATCTGGGCTCCGATTCCCTCCTGTCCTGGCTGTCGAAGGAACTGGGGAACGGTTTTTCTGTCAGAAAATATTCATCTGCCAAAGGCTACCGCATAATTGAGATTCATCGGGCAGCAGAGGATCAGCAATGAGCCTGACCTTTTCGTATCCGACTGAGCTTCCGGTCAGCGAAGCCAAAGATCGCATCATGCAGGCCATTCGCTCCTCTGCCGTAGTAATTGTTAGCGGACAAACCGGATCCGGTAAAACTACCCAGATCCCTAAGATGCTCCTGGAGCTGGGCCGGGGCAGCCATGGCCGACAGATTATGCTTACCCAGCCACGCCGCCTGGCCGCCCGTACCGTTGCCGAGCGCATTGCTCAGGAAATGGGCACCAGCCTGGGGGAAGAAATCGGCTACCGGGTACGGTTTACTGACCGCAGTTCCCCTTCTACCAGACTCTGCGTAGCAACCGATGGTATTCTGCTGGCTCATATTCAGAGGGATCCTCTTCTCACTGCCTATGACACCATCATGATAGATGAAGCTCATGAGCGCAGTCTGAACATAGACTTTCTGTTGGGCTACCTTAGCCAACTTCTGAACAAGCGGAAGGACCTCAAGCTGATCATCACTTCCGCTACCATTGATTCCCAGAAATTTCAGGACCATTTCAGTCAGATCCTGGGGCATCCTGTTCCTCTTGTTGAAGTTTCCGGGCGAACTTACCCGGTAGAAGTCGTATATGAGCCTCTGGGGTCTGCCCCAGCTCTTATGAGTTCAGTCCCCGGCTTTCCTTCTCATCAGGATGACGCCTCTGAAGATATGCCTTCTGCTGTTGCCCGAGCCTGCATAGAACTCATTACCTTATCCACACGGGAACGGTCAGCCAGAGACATCCTGGTTTTTGCTGCCGGCGAGCGCGATATTCATGAATATGAGGATGCTATACGCCAGGCTTTAGGCCCTTCCAGAAATGATCCCAGAAAACCTGATTCGGTGGAGATTGTCAGTTTGTATGCCCGGCTCAGCGCTAAAGAGCAGCATCGGGTTTTTGAAGCCCACAGCCGACAGAGAATCATTATTGCTACCAATGTTGCCGAAACCTCCCTGACTGTTCCTGGAATCCGTTATGTGGTTGATCCAGGCCTGGCCAGAATTTCCCGTTATTCAAAAACTGCCAAGGTTCAGCGCCTTCCTATTGAGCCAATTTCCCAGGCAAGCGCCGACCAGAGGGCCGGCCGCTGCGGCCGTATTGCTGATGGCCTTGCCATTCGTCTGTATTCTCAGGAAGATTATCAGAACAGACCTCGGTTTACTGATCCGGAAATTCAGAGAACATCCCTGGGGGCTGTTGTTCTGCAGATGCTATCAGTGGGAGTTGCCCGCACAGCTCAGGACATTACCACCTTTGGTTTTATTGACCCACCCGATACCAGGTCAGTTACTGATGGTTTCAATGAACTGACCGAGCTTGGGGCCATTCGCCGTACCAAAGGGTCCATAACTCTTACCCCTATCGGCCGCCGATTAGCCCGGATACCTATTGATGTCCGCCTGGGACGGATGATTATCCAGGCTTCCCATATGTCTCCCCATACTCTTGCTGCCCTACTGGTTATTGTGGCCTTTATGAGCCTGCAAGATCCCCGCGAAAGGCCAGAAGACAAGGAAGAGCGGGCAGATCAGGCACATAAGCGCTATGCCGATGAATCCAGTGATTTTCTTACCGCCCTGAACATCTGGACAGCTTTTTTCCCTGCTGAAGCCCCCCTGAGCAACTCAGCCCTACGAAAGAAATGCAAGGCTGAGTTCATGAATTATCTTCGGATGAAGCAGTGGCATGACCTGTATAATCAGCTTGTTCAGGTCTGCAAGGAAGCCCGCTGGAAAGTGGGAGAGCCCAAGCCGCAGTCTGGGCCACACGAGTATACTGCCGGTCTCAGTTTGGAGCTGCAAGGAGCCCACAGTTTGTGCTGTTCCTGGGATTCTGACAGTATTCATCAAGCTATGCTCAGCGGCCTGCTTAGTTCCATAGGCATGCAGATTATTCGCGAGCCTAAGGAATCAGACTTTGCTGGGTTAAAAGGAGGGCAAAGAGCCAGGGCATTGAAGCGGGCTCAAAGACAGTCAAAGAATAACTATCAAGGCTCCAGGGGGATCCGTTTTTCCCTCTTCCCTGCCTCATCGGTTTATAAGACAGTACCTGCCTGGGTCATGGCGGGAGAATTGGTGGAAACGTCCAGGCTCTGGGCTCGGTCAGCTGCTCAGATTAAACCTGAGTGGGCTGAGGAGCTGGGCAAAGGCCTGACCCGTACCACCTATGCTGAGCCCCATTGGTCTGCAACCAGGGGAGCAGCCGTTGCCAAATCAACGGTTCTGCTCTACGGTTTACCTATTGTGCAGGGCAGGATTGTCCCCTGGTCTTCGGTCAATCCTGCCCAAGCCCGTGAATTCCTGATTCGTCAGGGTCTTGTTGAGGGTGATATTCATCAACGTTTCCCCTTTGATTCTTTTCTGGAGCGCAACCGGCAAATCCTTCAGGAAGCGGATGAGCAAGCACATCGAAGCCGTCAAATTGGCTCGGCAGCAACTGAGGATGATCTGGCCGAATTTTATGATCAGGTTCTTCCCGACCATGTAACCTCCCTGGCAGCTTTGAATTCCTGGTGGAAAAAAGAGCATCAGGTCCATCCTCATGCTCTTGATTTTGACCCCTCCCTGGTGAGCAAAAATATCCAATCACCTCGTTTCGATCCCGAAGCCTACCCCACCTATTGGCAGACAGTGGGAACAGATGGGTCTGATATTTCTCTTCGCCTGACATATATCTTTGACACCCGATCCAATAAGGATGGAGTGACCGTTCATATTCCCCTCTCAGCCTTGTCTCGCCTCCGACCCGAAGAATTTAGCTGGAATGTTCCCGGACTGCTGGATGACCTGATTATTGCTACTATTAAATCACTGCCTAAAGCAATTAGGGTACAGTTGATTCCCGCCCCAGATACAGCCCGCAAAATCCACAACTGGATCGATTCCCGCCAGCAAGAAGAGGATAGGCAGCAGGGGCAGAGGAAGGTCCTGGGAGGGAAGAGCCTTTTCCAGGATGATTTCAACCATGTTTTTACCCAGGCGGCTATAGCCATTCGGGGGGCACAAATACATCCTGAAGTTTTCAACCAGGAGCAAATCAACAGGCTCCCCTCTTACCTCCGTATGACCTTCAGCGTTGAGGAAGACCAGGGCAAAAACCGCGGAAAACCTCCCGAAAATCAGGAAGCAGTCTACTCATCTTCCTCTTTTGACAGGGGGAAGGTCCTGGGAGAATCAAAAAATCTGTCTGATCTCCAGCACCGTTTCGCCCGTGATGCCCAGGCCAGCGCACGCCGGCATGTAGAAGGCAAGGCCAGGAAAGCCGGTGCCCAGGGGAAAGCAGTAACCAGAGCCAATCTGCTCACTCAGTCAGGGGCATCGCCGATCTCCAGGACTCAGCTGCTCTGGCAGACTGCGGCGGAAAAGTTGTCTCTTCCCTCCGAGCGGATTTCGTCTCGCTGGCTAAGCAGGGAAGCCCTGGCCTTGGCTTCTGCTCCCTATTCTTCCACAGCAGACTTGGTGGCTGACCTGCAAATGGCAGCTGTCAAGCGCCTCCTGCCTTCCATGGAAGAGATCTCCAGCGATCAGGAATTGGAAGAAAAAATATCGGAGGTTGAAGATGTTTTTGAGGATACAGTCTATGCTGTAGCGAAAGATGTGATAACTGATCTGACTGCATACTCTGCCGTTAAGAAAGAGGTTTCCGGACCGGCTAGCCTGCCCCTTCTGTCAGTTCTCCAGTCCATCACAGAGCACCTATCTTCCCTGGTTTACCCTGGCTTTATAGCTGCCACTCCAGCCACCTTCCTTCCACGGATTGCCCTTTACTGTCAGGCAGATTCTCTTCGTCTGGCCAAAGCAAGAACAAATAAATCCAGAGATGTGCGGTGGGCCTGGCAGGCTCAGGAAGCGGACGAACTGGTGAAAAAAGCCCAGGATAATGTTCGAAAGGCTCCTGCCGGAGCTCAGCATGATCAGGCTTGTAAAAAAGCTCAGGAAGTTCGCTGGGCATATGAGGAGTTTCTTATTTCTCTATGGGCTCAGGAACTGGGCACGCTAAAGTCTGTGAGTATTCAGCGTCTTCGGAAAATGGTCAGCCCTGAAACCTAAACCCGCCGCGCTACACCTACAGACTACAGTCGGGGCAGATACCTGGTCAACTCATATTGGGTTACCTGCTGACGGTACTGAGCCCACTCGGCATGCTTGTTGCGCAGGAAATATTCAAAAACGTGTTCACCCAAAACGGAAGCCACAAATTCTGATTTTTCCATCTGCTTAAGCGCTGAATCCAGCGATCCAGGCAGGGGCTTAATTCCCATGGCCTGCCGTTCAGCATCAGTCAGCTCCCAGACATCATCATCGGTCGGATCTTCAAGCTCCAGCTGCTTATCAATCCCATCCAAGCCAGAAGCCAGGAGGAGGGCATACGCCAGATAGGGATTGCAGGTTGGGTCCAAAGCCCGGAATTCCACACGGGCAGAATTAATTTTCCCTGGCTTGTATTGAGGGACCCGCAGGAGGGCAGATCGGTTGTTGTGGCCCCAGCAAACATAAGAAGGAGCTTCGGCTCCGCCCCACAGCCGCTTATAAGAATTGACGAACTGATTCATAACAGCAGTGATTTCCTGGGCATGATAAAGAATTCCAGCCGTAAACTGACGCGCTGTCTGCGACATGCTGAATTCCTCTCCGGCAGCATAAAAAGCGTTGGAGTCACCTTCAAAGAGAGATAAATGGGTGTGCATACCGGATCCAGGCTGATCTACCAGAGGCTTAGGCATGAAACTGGCATAAATTCCCCGATCCAGGGAAATTTCCTTGACTATGGTGCGGAAGGTCATGACGTTGTCGGCAGCAGATAAAGCATCTGTATGCCTCAGATCAATCTCGTTCTGCCCAGGACCAGCCTCATGATGAGAGAATTCAACCGGAATCCCCAACTGTTCCAACTGTCCTACCGCTGCCCGCCGAAAATCCATACTGGAGCTACGGGGTACCTGATCAAAATAACCTCCCTCATCAATGGGGACCGGAGGCTGAGTCCAATCAGTTTGATGTTCAAAAAGATAAAATTCAATTTCCGGGTGGCAGTAAAAGCTGAAGCCCTGCCCCTTAGCCTTATCGAGAGCCGCCCGCAGAACGTGACGGGAATCCCCCATGCTGGGTTCCCCTTCAGGGGTCAAAATATCACAGAACATGCGGGCAGTGGAATGATCCCCACCAGGAAGAGGAAGAATTTGAAAAGTTGAAGCATCAGGTCTGACCAGCATATCATCTTCAGAAACCCGGGTCAGGCCCTCAATGGCAGATCCATCGAACCCAATTCCCTCTTCCAGCGCATCTTCCAACTCACCGGGGGCAATAGCCACTGATTTCAGCTGCCCCAAGACGTCAGCAAACCAGAGACGAATGAAATGGATGTCGTTTTCTTCGACTGCCTGCAAGGCAAATTCTTGCTGCTTATTCATAATCCCAGCATAACATTATCTGCTTGATTAAGCATTACTTTCTGTATGATTTTCTCCTTCCCCAATCTCATAAAGCCGCAGCAGTCCAGGTCGGAATATTTTTTCATTCCCAGTGACTGATAGAAAGCAATACTGCTAGGGGTGTTGTCTGTTGCCAGCTCACACTGCCTGACATCTTTATACTTTTCCAGGACTGCCCTCATCAGAGCCGACCCAATCCCCTGCCGCTGAAACTCAGGAAGAACGAGAAGATCTTGAATGAAAATAATCGTATATCCATCCCCCACCACCCGAATTAATCCAACCAGTCTGCCCTCTTCGGCCTGACTTCCTGTATACGCCCCCAGAACCAAGAGAGAATTCTCAAAACCTTTCTTCAGCGATTCCAGATTATCCGTGCACGAGGTCCAGCCTACAGATGTATACAGTTGCTTAATATCTTCCTGGCGATATTCTGTATATTCTCTAATAATCATGACTGCTATCTTTCTTTGACCGAAATCGCCCCCTGGGGAGCTCCCATCTTCCCATCACATAAAAAACTCTGTGCCTGGTTTTGAGTTAACCTGGCACAGAGTTACCGTCGTTCTGTCGTTTCCTATTTTATTCCCTTTTCTATTTTCGGATTTCCCCGCCATCCACCATCGAGGAATCTGATGGAGAAATCTTAGAAAAGAAAAATCTTACCAGTTCTGCTGGGAAGGATTATACCCATTCTGAGAATTCTGATTCTGGTCCTGATTAGACTGATAAGGATACGGCTGAGGCTGGTCCTGCTGACCCTGGTATTGCTGAGGTTGCTCCTGCCCCTGAGGCTGGTATGTTTGACCAGTTTGGTACTGCTGAGGCTGGGCAGGCTGGGCCTGATACTGAGGGTTCTGGTACTGCTGAGGCTGAGGTCCTCCGGCGTACGGTCCCTGAACAGGCTGTGAAGCTGTATACTGCTGAGGCTGATTCTGAGGCCCGTTAGGAGCAGTTACAGGCTTCTTATCCTTGTAATAAAACGTTCTCACGAGAGAAAGGGAAACCAGAACAATCAGAACAATCAGAAGCAAAATCCCCCCAACCCCGGGACTCAGATAAGCAGAATTCAGCCTGGCCAGATCAATAATCTCCAGAATCAGGCTAATGCCGAAAAGAATAGGGGCATACATGAATTTTCTTAAGAAAGTCAGCACGCAGGCGACAACCATGAGGATAATAATGAAAATCCCGTCCCGTCCGTCAGAAACATAATTGACGGACTCGCTTAATCCGCCAAAGTGTACAGAGGCAAAAGGAAGGAAGCAGAAAACGACCCCGAGGATGGAGAAAATATAGGTCAGGAGGTCGCTGAGAGTCAGAGTCTTGTTTCCCATAGCAACTGAAACACCCTCCATTTTCCCAACAAAAGCCATAAAGCCATTCGTTGGTTTTTGATTTGCAGTAAAACTCCCGCCCTGGGCAGAGAACTGACCTGTCGGGTTTCCTTGAGGCTGCTGATAAGGTTGATAAGACTGTCCTTGCTGCTGGGCACCGGACTGGGATGGGTTCTGATACTGACCCTGAACCGGCTGTCCCTGAGGCTGCTGTACTTGAGCCGGTTGAGCCGGTTGACCCTGGTATTGCTGCTGACCTGTATACTCCTGGCCCTGATCCTGATAAGGCTGATTTTGACCGGCATACTGATCCTGTGGATTGGGCTGGCTATAAGGATCCGTCATAGCACTCTCCTTCATCACATCTATTCATTACTATCGTCAATGACCTTGTTGTCATTACACTTCATTATCGCGAAAGGCTTAGACAGACTCTATAAATATACTTAGAAACTCATGTATTATTGCATTTGTATTATTTCCTTCACCTGCCTATGATGCTTCTTCTCCCCCTGACGAATTCTCACTGAGCTAGCCGCCGAATCTGTATAAACCAGGCGAAAAGCAAACTCTACTTCAGATTTTCCCCAATAATCTCATAAGCCTGAACCTGGCTGATGGAATCACTGTCTTCCAAAGGTGTTCCCTGATCCTGCAAATCCTTGATGCTCAAAGACCCTGTCAATAAATCCTCAACAAAAAGCGGAGCAGAAGATAAAATCACAGGCGGAGCATAGGCTGTTCCTTCCTGACCCCCTATCCACAGGTGGGTTTCTACCTTATCAGCCCTATTTACGGCTAGAATGACTCCCAGGCCGCGAACCGAACTGGTCAGGTCCTTAGCAGCGTGTTCAGGTCCGTCTCCGTCACGATTGCGCAGAATAGCACAGGCCCCACGGTCAGAGTCGAGGCAGATGGCAGAAATATCGGTCAGGGAGCAGAGGGCAGCCAAAAATCGGGCAGAACGCAGTTGGGTAATAATGACTGCCATCTTGGCTTTGTTACCGAGAATCCCCTGAAGCTGACTGTCAAAATCGTCAAGATCAGTTTCCATGTCCTCAAGGGCAGCGTCAATCTCTTCCTCAGACAGGTCGTCAGGATCTTTGTCCCGGTCAGGGGAATCATTGGCGGAAGCATCATCGTGAGCACTCATATCTGTAACCTTAGCAAGGCTGGCAGTCAAGCAATACAGGCGGTCAAGCGGCACCAGTCATCAGGGAATAATGATTATCATAGTGATTATCAAGGTCAGAAAGGTCAGAAAGGTCAAAAAGGCCAGAACCGTCTAGCGGCGAACAGCCTTCTTAGCTGCGGAAATCATCAGCTTGATCCGGTTGAGCTGATTAGCTTCAGATGAACCAGGATCATAATCGATGGAAACAATATTTGCCTCAGGATGCTGCCGGCGAATCTCATGGAACATTCCCCGCCCAGTCACATGGTTGGGCAGGCAGGCAAAGGGCTGAGCGCAGATCACATTAGGAGCTCCGTGCTCAATTAAATCAACGATTTCAGCAGTCAGCAGCCAGCCTTCCCCAGCCTGTACTCCCAGAGAAGTAACCTGGGAAGCTTTCTTCATCAGCTGGGGAATGGGTGTATCCTGGCTAAATTTTCCATCGGCAAGAGCCAGGGCATCTTCCACCTGTTTCCTGTATTTTTCGCAGATTATTCTGGCAGTTTCTTTGACTGCCGGAGGGTATTGGGTTCCCAGCATCTTCTGGTTCCACTTATAGGAATACAGGGACTGGGTCATAAATTCCATCATTCCCGGCACCACTGCCTCACAATCCTGGGACTCAATCACTTTGACCACATTGTTATTGGCATCGGGATGGTATTTAACCAGGATCTCCCCCACTACTCCTACCCGAGGTTTACGGGGAATCTGCCTCAAAGGGAGTTGATCAAAGGAACGAACAAGGCTCTTGCACAGTCTCCCAAATGTCAGGTAAGGCTGATGATAGTACTTCTTGGCAGTCACTGAAAAACCATGATGCTCGATCGTTTCCCGGCAAATAGTCTCCCAGCGCTCATAGAGCTGATCAGCACTGCCAGGGACCTGCTCGTAGGGCCGGGTCCGGTAAAGGACCTTCATCAGCAGATCTCCCAGACATATGGCTTTTACCGCCCTGTGTGCCAGGGCAGGCGTAATGGAAAAGCCAGGATTGCTGACAAAGCCCTGGGTGCTGAGGGCAATGACAGGAACCTGAGGATACCCTGCATCTGCCAGAGCCTTGCGAATCAGACTGTAATAGTTTGTTGCCCGGCACATACCGCCGGTCTGGGTAATGCCCAGGGCTACATGATCAGGATCGTATCGTCCGTCCGCTATAGCATTAACCAGCTGTCCCACCACCAAAATGGAAGGATAGCAGGCATCATTATTTACATATTTCAGTCCAAACTCAATGTCCGACCGGCTGACATGCTCCAGAAGATCGGCCTTGTACCCACCTGAACGAAAAACAGATTCCAGTAGACCAAAATGAGCCGGAGACATTTGGGGAAGAAGAATGGTGTGAGTCTTCTTCATATCTTTGGTAAAAGGAGTGATATGAGAATATTTGGACATGCTCACCCCGGTCCGGCTTGTATGTCTGAAACCGCCATCGGAAACTTCTGTCTTGCCGGCAGCATCCCCCTGCCCTCGTTTAACTCTCTCTTCCACTGCTGCCTTGAGAGAACGCAGACGGATCCTGGCTGCCCCCAGGTTGCTGACTTCATCTATCTTAAGAACGGTGTACACATCTTCTCTCTCGCCCAGAATTTCCTGAACCTGATCGGTTGTGATAGCATCCAGGCCACAACCAAATGAATTGAGCTGGACTAATTCCAAAGTTGGGTATTGAGACACAAAGCGGGCAGCTGCATACAGTCGAGCGTGATAGGCCCATTGATTCAACACTCTTAAGGCTTTGCGATCTTTTTGATGATCAGCATACGCATTTGCTGTCGTGTCAGTCGCTTCCCGGGTAGGATCATCATAATCTGCCTTCAGGGCAGTCTGCCCATTCCTGGTCCTGGCAGAACCGACAGACTGAGCCTGCAAAACCCGACCCAAGCCCAAAGCTGCCTGACCGTCAGATATAAGACTGGCCCCAGACAGGTTATAAGGATCATACCCATCGTCAACCTTACGGAAGCCGTCACGGGTATGCAGGCGAGGGTTTGCCTCCTCCTGCCCGATAAAGGGGGTCAGGTTAAGTTTACGGCCAGGCTGCAGCCAGGATACAGAATCCTCGGTCAGAACCACCATGCCCATGGTACAAATAGCTTCTGGGATGCCGTGATTGATTTCCGGATCCACATGGTAGGGACGTCCAGCTAAGACGATTCCCCTCAGCTTATGCTCTTTCATATAGGTCAGAGCACGCAGTCCCTCCATGTGCACATCATGCTTGAAAATCTTGTCTTCTGCATATGCGGCTGATACTGCCTGCTGAGCCTCCTGCCTGGAAACATGGACCCAGGAAAATTCTTCGACAATCCTGTCAACCATTTTTTCATGGTTGCTCAGGTTGAAGTAAGGATGCATATACCGGATTTTGGGGTCACGCAACTCTTCCATGTTAGCCCCAATAACCCCGGGATAATTAGCTACAATAGGGCAGTTATATTTATTATCCTGATCAGGTGCAAGATTCTCCTCATAAAAAACGCAGGGATAAAAGATGGTAGTCAGACCCTTAGAAAGCAGGTCCTTTATATGTCCATGCACCAATTTTGCCGGGTAACAAATATTCTCGGATGCAATAGAGTCAATCCCTTTTTCAAATAGGTTATGACTGGACCGCCGAGATAATTCAACCTTGAAACCCAGATTAGTCAGAAGAGTAAACCAGAAAGGATAATTTTCATACATATTCAGCACTCGAGGAATACCAATAGCCCCACGAGTCGCCTTTTTATCCGTCAACCTACGGTAGCTAAAAACCCGCTTATATTTATAATCATACATATTAGGCAGAGGAGACCGTTTTTTATTCTTATCTCCCCCGCGCTCACACCGATTCCCCGTCACATAACGGGACCCGTCCTGGAAAGTCGTAATAGTCAGTTTGCATTTGTTTTGACACAAATTGCAAACGTCCCTCTGCGTTGTCATGCTCAGATTATCCAGCTGAGAGCCACTGAGTATACGGGTCCTGTCCCCATCCTCGTAGTGCATGCGGGCAGTCAGAGCACAGCCATATGCCCCCATCAGACCGGCTATATTCGGTCGACGGACCTGGCGCCCTGTCAGGAGTTCAAAAGCCCTGAGCACAGCATCGTTAAGAAAGGTCCCTCCCTGGACTACAATCGTCTGGCCCAAATCTGCCGTGTCCCTCAACTTAATTACTTTGTACAGTGCATTACGAACTACAGAATAGCAGAGTCCGGCAGCGATATCTTCAATGCTGGCCCCCTCTTTTTGGGCCTGCTTGACTGATGAATTCATGAAAACAGTGCAGCGGGATCCTAAATCAACCGGAGCCTGCGAGCGCAAAGCTGCCTGAGTGAATTCCTCTATGCTTAAATTCATCGACTGGGCAAAGGTTTGCAGGAAAGAGCCACAGCCAGCAGAGCAGGCTTCATTGACCGAAATGGATTCAATAACACCCTGATCGATGGACAGATACTTCATGTCCTGACCGCCAATATCTATAACTGACGTCACACCGGGACTAACCAGCTCTGCCCCCCGGTAGTGGGCCATAGTTTCCACAACCCCTTCATCACAGTGCAAACCTGCCTTGATTAATCCTTCTCCATAGCCAGTCGTACACGAGCGAGCAATATAAGCGTTCTTGGGCAGAAGGGTCTCAACATTCTTGACAATCCGAGCCGCAGCCAGCAAAGGCGATCCCTCATTATTCCCGTATGATGACCAGACAATTTCCTGATCATCGTTAATAAGCGTGGCCTTAATAGTGGTCGACCCGGCGTCAATCCCCAGAAAATGCGGACCTTGTGCCCCTTCCAAGCTGCCGATAGTTACCTGCTGGCGGCTGTGGCGGGAATCAAATTCCTTTTTTTCTTCCTCAGTGAGAAAAAGAGGACGCAAGGTATGATTGCCCGATGGCAGATTTTTCAAAGAGTCTATGACAGTAATAAGATCAGCGCAGGTTCGAGGACGAAAAATGTTCACGCCCGACTCCTCCTGCTCTTTTTTCTGCTTGGCTGTAATGTCAGCAGCATCAGGATTGTTGGCAGCCAGGGCAGCCCCATAGGCTACATAGAGGTGTGCGCTAGCCGGAGTAATAAATTCATCAACCTGGCCGTCCAACATGGTTGTAAAGGCAGAACGCAGTTCGCTCATAAAGTAGAGGGGGCCGCCCAGAAACACAACATTTCCCCTGACCGGGCGCCCATTGGCCAGGCCAGCTATAGTCTGTGTGGCTACAGCGGCGAAGATGGAAGCTGCAAGATCAGACTTAGCAGCCCCATCGTTGATCAAGGGCTGAAGATCAGATTTAGCAAAGACCCCGCAGCGGGAAGCGATGGGATAAATGGTGGTGTGATCCTTGGCTAAGGCGTTCAAACCCGGGGCATCAGTATTCAGCAAGGTAGCAGTTTGATCAATAAAGGCCCCGGTACCTCCTGCGCAGGACCCGTTCATTCTCTGTTCCGGGGTTGGTTTCAGATAGGTTATTTTGGCGTCTTCTCCGCCCAGCTCAATAATGACATCAGCCTGGGGATAGGCATCTTCAATGGCGTCGGTTTCAGAAATGACCTCTTGTATAAAAGGAACCTGCATATTTTCAGCCAGTGTCAGACCTCCTGAACCGGTAATAGCCAGCTGAACAGGCTCATTCTGACGGCCCAGGGCCTTCAGAGCAGACTCAATATCGATGAGCAGTTCCTGAACTGCTACTCTCACATTTGCGTGGTGACGGCGATAATCAGCAAAAAGCACTGACCGATCTTCCTGATTGAAAGGTTGGTGAATATGGTTGCCAGATTGGTCGATTCCATAATCCGTGTCCAGAACCACGGCTTTGACCGTAGTTGAACCAACATCAAGACCCACACGTATTGAAGTCATAGTCCCCCTTACGCATATATATGTATTACTTTACTCAAGACCAGCCCAAGAGAGTATCCTCAAACCACAGTTTTTAACAGATACTCGGCCATATCTCACTGAAAGCTGAAAGCAGTGAAATCGTGTGCTGAGCTTTTCTTTTCCCTTTCCGCTTTCCTTACCCAGGATCAATTCCTTACCTAGGATCAATTCCTTGCCCACGATCACACAGTGACGTAGGGTTTACGCACTAAACTGAGTCGTATGCCATATATGCCCATGACTCCCCCGCCTCTGAATGCTGGTCTTCAGCCTGCCAAACAGCCACCTGAACGCGCTTCTGAAACAACTCCCGATAACCCATGGCCGGTAAGCAAGTTAAGCCTGGCCTACCATACAGCCGTTGAACGGTGGCCAGCTACTTGGATTGAAGGACAAATCCAGGAGATTAATACCCGTCGGGCCGGTTCCGCTTATATAACCCTGCGCGATAATGTGGAAGATATCTCCCTGCAGGTCTCAGGGTGGAGAACCTTTGCAGCCCAGGCTTCTCAATTTGTTCAGGGCGACAAAGTGGTTGTGCACGGGCATCCGGATGTATGGATGAAAAGAACAAGCCTGAGTTTTATTGGGGATGACATCCGCCGGGTGGGTAAAGGTGATCTGCGTCAGCAGATTGAAGAGCTGAGAAAAAAGCTTAAAGGAGAAGGCCTCTTTGATGACAGTAACAAAATCGCTCTGCCTGAATTTCCCCAGCGGATTGGAATCATCTGTGCCCCCCAGGCCAGGGCTGAAGGTGATATTGTCACCAATGCCAAGCTGAGGTGGCCGACTATTCAATTCACTATTGAGCACGTTCATGTTCAAGGAGTTCAATGCCCGCCAGAAGTCATAGCTGCTATTGAAAAGTTGGATGCTGATCCTGCTGTTGACTTGATTATTGTTGCCCGGGGAGGTGGCTCATTTGAGGATCTGATTGGTTTTTCTGACGAAGGCGTGGTCCGGGCAACGGCTGACTGCCAGACCCCAATAGTTTCTGCAATAGGGCATGAAGATGATTGGACTTTGATTGATCTGGCTGCAGATATGAGGGCGTCCACTCCTACCGATGCCGCTAAACGGGTGGTGCCGGATGTGATGGAACAAATCACCATTATTCAAGAAGCCCGCCACAGACTTCATGAACGCCTGCTAAGAACCGTAGAAAGTGAACAGCAGCGGATTGATGCCTACAAAAATCGTCCCAGCTTAACCCAGCCCCAGACCATTCTGGAAAAACCTCACCTTTTTATTACCGAGTCTGCCCGCAGATTAGATGTCAGCATGAGACGGCTACTGGATGAGGCAGGATTTTCCGTGGAAAAACTACAGGCCAGTCTGACCGCCCTCAGCCCCCAGTCCACTCTGAACCGCGGATACGCAGTGGTCCAATCTTCGGACGGTCATGTCATTTCCGACTCTTCATCCCTGTCACTCCACCAGAAGCTGACTGTGACCCTCAAGCAGGGTAAAGCAATAACTTCCGTCGAATCAATCGAACCGAAAAAGTAAAATTCATATCAGACAAACAATCAAAGGATAACCATGACAGATAAGAAGTCACCAACTGAGGCAGCCCCTTCCCCGGCTTCCAAGCAGACACCGCCGGCATCTTCACTCAGCCAGAAAGAGCGGGATACTATCAACTCTCTCAGCTATGAGCAGGCCAGGGATCAGCTGGTTGAAGTAGTCCGTGCCCTGGAGGCCGGCGGTTTGGACCTGGAGAATTCCGTCAAACAGTGGGAGTTAGGAGAGGCCCTGGCGAAACGGGCGCAGGCAGTCCTGGATGATGTTCGTTCCAAGCTCGATGCTGCCCAGGCAGACCAGGCCAGCGCGGGCAAAGACGCGGGAACCCAAGGAAATCTGGAGTAATTTCCAGCAAAAAGAGGGACCAGTTCGAGGTACCAATTTCGAGGTACCAGTGCCCCGTTACCCCTGCTCAAACCACGGAACCATCCAGAATCCACGTCCCCGGTCAAAGTTGTGGGGTCATGTATCATAGAGGTTGGTGATTGCAGCGACCGCAGCAATCACTGGTATCAGTTGCCCTGGTAGCTCAGGGGATAGAGCACCGCTCTCCTAAAGCGGGTGTCGTGCGTTCGAATCGCATCCAGGGCACTTTCTACGGGTTTTCATCCCATTTATGCATAGACTTACTATGCTTAGACTTACAGAGATTTATTTACGTATAAATATATTTATACGTAACTTTATCCCTACCGACGCGCATAAAATTCTCAGGGAAATGACTCAATCGCTACCGATTGACCAACCACCTTGGTCAAACCACCATTCTTCACTTTACTCATTTAACCGGCACGATATTCCAGTAAATCTCCCGGCTGGCAATCAAGAGCCTGACATAATTTATCCAGGGTCTCAACCCGAACAGCTTTGGCCTTTCCTGTTTTCAAGATAGACAGGTTAGACATGGTGATTCCGACCTTCTTTGATAAATCCGTCAGACTCATCTTCCGTTTTGCCAGCATGACATCTATATTAAAAATAATCATCGTTCCTCATTTGCCATTCTAAATGGTCATATCATTTTCTTCTCGCAGAGCGACTGATTCATTCAAAATCCGGCTCAGGGCAATCATCACAACCCCGAATGCCAGGCATAAAAAGATAACTATCGGTGAAATAATATAGGTCAAACCCGGCTGACTTGCTCCCATAAAACCAAGGATGAGAAGGCCTGTAAGATAGATCAGGGCATCAGCAAAAGCCAGGCAGGCAACTAGATGCAGAAACCGAACATTCTTCCTGGTAAACGGACCCTCAGAAGTTGATAAACTTCCAGCCAGCTCCCAACACGGCCAGACAGCAATAAAAAGGGGCAGGGCAAAGAACCAGGCCCAGATCAGGCAAGGGAAATAAGCCCAAGCGAACTCTGGATTTTCCTCTGCAAGTTCCTGTCCAACCCAGGGGGTCAGAAACAGGAAGACAACTGCTCCAACTAAAGTTGCCACAATAATAAAACCGTGTAATATTCGCGTCAGTGTCTTCATACTCGATGACTTTTCCATATTTTCGATCCTTCCGTTCGTGCAGACCGCCTTTTTGCCCCTGGCCAATGTCCGAGCTCTCAAGATGGCAGGGGACGACAAGGAAGGGCAAAGAGATAGTATTTGCCATCTGGCATCTGCTGTGTGATATCCCCAGTCGACTCCCCGCTGCGGTTACAGAATCTACTATAGCAAAAGATATATTGAAGTACAACTATTTTTTCTTAAATTTCATAATATTTTTATTGAATCTCAATATATTATATATTCCTTGATATCGCTGGATCGGCTCCCGATAAAGCTCACCGACTCTCCATCAATTTCATCCGTAACTGTTCATCAAAAGCAAAAATATACAACCCGTGAACCCCGCGTTTGAGCAGGACATTCAATTCATGCAGAATATTTTCCTTCGACCCTGACGGATCATTCTTAGTTATTGCCTGATAATTTTTACTGACAGCAGTATCAATAATTATCTTTCCCTTCCTGAATTTTATGGACGGCCCTATGATGACTCCCACATAATTTAAGTCAAAACCCTGAATAGTATAAGTCGAGCCGATTTCATCAATTGTGGCCGGCTGCTGAGCCCAGGCATCATCCTTATGGAAAGTCCGGTTAGGAGCAGCCTTCTTAGACTCGCCCTTATCTTTAATCTGATAATTCCACGGTTGGCAAAACCTGTCAGGGTCAGGACTCAGGTTGTCGCCATCCGCCAGATACCCCCGGGTATCACCGACTTCCAAGCCCATAAGCCAGTGCCCTTGTTTATCTTTATGCATCTCAACATTCCAGTATCCATGAGGATCCTGAGGATTAGCCCTGGAACTGCTGTACTTCCAATCATATGTTGCTACAACCCGAGACAGACCGCAGTAGTCTTTCTCTTCCTTTTCATTGTCCAGTTTCTTGCGCTCTCCTGCCTCTTTCTTTTTGATAGCCCGAAAAAGGTCTACCGGAGAATCAAAAATTCTAATCTCATACGGGCTGTCATTTTTATCTCCCCTTCCCTCTCTATGATGCATGCTGCAATCACCGGAAGGAATTTTGCCAATGCTCCTGCCGCTGGCAAAATCATCTATCCAGGCAATGACCTTATCGCTTGCTGAGATTCTAAACTGTTTCAGCAAATGTATATATCTGACATCGGTATCCACACCATCAAAGTTAATGATATTTTTTATACCCTCTCCCCGAAGAGAGATCAGCATTCCCTCAGTCTGGGGATCGGTATTATTGAGCTGCGATGGAGGCAGAAGCCGACTGAGCAGATGCTCATCCCATCTCTGTGAGCTGCGCAAAATTTGATTGGGATCAAAAACAGCAATCACCACTTTTGCCCTGCTGACAATATCACGCAACTGATTCTTACCCGAATAGCCCTGGTTTCCTTCAGTGAACAGCAAATGGGCCTCATCTATAAGGACAATGTCAACCGGCTTTTTCCTATTGGGAATCGCATGTCTATTAGCATCAACCATCGCCCTGCCGGAAGAGCCAGGTTTGGACTCACTCATCCGATTTATAAAGACAGATGCCTTACCAATAAGTTCATCATTTTTATTCTGTATACCCAACTTTTTTGCGATTTGATTATATACATTTACCTGCTCTTGATGATTAATAATCATAAAAGTCGATAGACCATTCTTCCCCTGAGGCTGGGCAGGGGAAGAATCAACAGAGTATTTGTCGAAATAATCATCAGAATCATCTAGAAGCTCGTCATCGCTGCCGCTGACAGTAAACTCTGTATTAATTCTATAAAACAGATGACTAAGAAGGACAGTTTTCCCAGTTCCTGCAACACCTTGGAGGAATATCAGCTGAGGCTGGGACGACTCCCGCCAATCCTGAGAAAGCTTTTCAGCAATGGCTTCAAGAATTGCATCCTCAGCCTGCTTTTGTTTCTTTCCTAATTGATGAAAAGGGGATGCCTTGAAAAGGGCAGAATCGCGGATAATTTCCTCTGATGGGAAAAATTCCGGATCTCGCTTATGCAGCTCAAGCCAGATGCTGGAAAAAATCTGGTCAAATTCATCAGCAGTGTAATATTTACCCTGCGCATTGGTTCGTCTGTTGTTTAGTTTGTTGACTTTAGTGTTGCCGGTCATAAAATGCATAAGCCGGTTCTCCACATCCAAGGTCAAGGATTTATTAAAATGCTCATGCCCAATGATGTATTCAGTGACAGCTGCGTCTGTAGTCTGCTCAGCGTCTGCCTCCTGCCCTGGGCGTTCCTGCAAAGTATTCCCTGACAGCCTGGCATTCTCCGCCTTCTGCACGTTCTCTTTAATCTCTTTCCAGTCTGCGTCTTTTTTGGCGTCAGACATGAGGTGCTGCTTATTTCTGCGCACTATATCATTAGTTTCACCCACATATACTTTTCGCTCGATCGCGAATTCATGGCTCTTTTTTCTCTGCTCAGATGCAATCACATAAACAGTGGGATAATCGAGTATTTTCTCCCTATAATTATCAAAGAGTCTGCTTAATTCTCAGTGCGATTGTGCATGCTTATGCTTTATATATGTTTCAAAAATATCATACAGCTCTTTTTCCAAAACAGTCCGATTCTGAGAACTGTACGGGACCGAAGCAATATAGACTCTGTCAGACATATTTTTATTATGCTGTTCCCCGCGGATAGAGGGACTATACAGACCATAAAAAGCAGGCCTGGAAGGTCAGCTCCTGCTCATCTAACCTTCCAGGCCTAACCGACTGCCTGAAGTTATCACTCCTTATCTGGCCTGGTCAGATGGACAAAGGGCAAAATAGGGCCGCCGGCAACCGGTTTCATCAGTGCATGTTGATCGGCTGGGCCGGTGATGACATCAATAGCATTGCTGTCGGTCAGATCGGTATCGAAGGGAGATGAACTCATGGTCTGTCCCCTGCCACCGCCAAACTTATACTGGCCTGTTCCAGCATCGCAACCTATCCCGTGATAGCAATCAGCAGAATATACAGGCCTCACATTGCCAACTCCTTCTCCATCTTCGGAGGAAGAAAACATCGATACCTGATAACCGGCTTTGGCGTAGTCGAAACCAGCCAGAAGAGAAGCATCGAAAGAAGCAACAATCTGCCGCCCGCCGACAACGGTCAGATCGATCGGCCCCAGCCTAGTTCCATTCTTGTCGTACACACCGGGGCCGTACTTCGAGGCTGCGTTGCGGCCGTCAACAACAATCGCATAACGCCATGGTCCCCGAGAGTTGGTATTGGTGCCCGGCAGAAGAGGGACAGCGGAAGCTCCAACACCAGCAGAAATCCCGCTGGCATTACCCGGATCGCTCAGATAATAATTCAGACGCTGGGTGCTCATATGGTTGGCGCTCCAGGGGTTCCTGACGTCACCTGCCATGGTAGCCACCAGACGAATCGTGTCCCCATCGGAATACACACGAACCCCGGTCATATCGAAACTCCCCTTGTTGAAAGCCCCGTCTGTCGGGTACAGATAGTTTCCATCGCCGTCATCATCGCCCTGAGGGTCTGTCAGAGAACCGACCAGATTGCCAAAAGCAGTGATTTGGTAGCGTTCTGAGGTTGAGGGACTCTTGGCGCTGATAGTCGAGCCTTTAGCCCCGTATGCAGTAATCCTTACCCGATTATCAATATCGGGCAGGGTGATAGTTCCCTCGAATTTCCCAGATGACAGGGGCAGAGTGGTTTTCTGGCCGTTAACATCCGCGACAACCCGAGCTGCTGTGGTGGCACCAGATACATGTATCAGGCGCGAACTGGCTATTGTTCCATCAGTCAGGCCGGTTACAGTCAGTTGAGGAGCAGGCCCGGCCGGTTCCTTGGAAGCTACAGCATCCCACATGTCCCAGGTATTTTTATCGAAATTAATCCTGCCGGGTTCAGCAATGGCCCAGTTATCTCCTGCCTTACGGATAGTCTCCTTCCCGACTGTATAATTGTGCAGAATAAGACCTTTAATAGCTCGAGCAGAATCTCCCAGGGTTACTGCCTGTCCAGCCTGGTTATTGTAGAGTTTCAGCTGGTTTTGCTGGAGGGTATAGGGCTGCTCGTTCCAGTCATCAACATGGAAGTTTTTAATCACTACATTCTGCATATTCGACAAAGCGTAAATCCGGATAGCGCAATTTGTCATCCCCTCCACCCTGGTATTGGTGAAGGTCAGATTCTTGATAGTCGTTCCCGGATCCGCTGTGTTGGTGGCATTCATATCCTGCCAGCTGGATGAGGAATTAAAAATGCAGGTATTATAACCAATTGAATTAAAATACATTCTGTTATGAATAATATTCGTCTGGTCAACGCTGATCCTGTCAATGTTCCTGGGCGTCCATCCCCACTGGACGACCGGCCCGTTCTCATTTTTCCAGATGACTGTATCTTTGACACTGACATCACTGTGATAGAGCTTAAGAACATCATCATTGGCATGGAAGAAAGTATGACGCATCCGTGAGCCTCTATAGAGTTCCAGTCCATCAGTCTGCCAGTACCAGCTGCCAATTTGCTGATAGTTGCTGACATTCATACTGAAGGAATCCTCATCACCGTAGACGACAAAAGAGTGATAGGGCGGCTCCTTGATGGTCACACCCTGCAAAGTCAGCTTTTGCTGCTTTTTTGTTGACTCGAATTGAAGCATCTTTACACAGGATGAATGACAATTATCCTTTCCTTCAGCCAAATGGTCATAATTTCCTTCCGTATCAGCCTCATAAACATACTGCTCACCGGAAAGAACTCCATAACCGGTTACCTTGTAGTTTTTCTGATTGCCACCCAGAAAGCGAAAAGCCCCTTTAACAAACGCTCCTGGAGCCAGATAAATCCACTTGACATGGGAAGGGAGAAGGGCTCTATACCGCGATCCCATCCAGTAGGTCCCCGGCTTGAAATACAGAATCTGAGCCTTGGTATTGTCCAGATTGGGGACTTTCCCTTCTTTCAGGTACAGAATTGTGCCTGTATTTTCAGACACCGTCGATCTCCCAGATCCGCTCTTCTTTTCTGGAATTAAAGACGCATCGTGAGAAACCATGGGCTGAGCGAAAACCATCATGGCATTGTGCGGTTCAGACTCTACCTTCATGGTTCCCTTTGACTGGGTCGTCAGCCCTGAGCTGGAACTGGCGTATACCGTAGTCACCTGGGGAGCAAATTCAACAGAGAATCGGTAGCCCTCCGGTGAAGCAGGAACCTTGATGGCGACTGTATGATTATCTACAAGCTTCTTTTCGAATTTCAGGGTCGTTGGGCGGATAGTTACCTCATCAGCTGATTTAATAGTCTGACCTGTGTCCAGGCTCACCCTCACCCAGGTATCTTGAGTATACTCAAAGCTGGTCCAGGACATGGTCATTGTAGCTTCACTGGCAAACTCAGCTCCGTCTGTTTTACTGTAGCCCTGTTTTCCCTTGCCGTTTCGAGGAATACTCAAATAGGTAAAGGATCGGTACTGTTTTTCGCTCTTGTAGGGATCGGTGACACTGACAGAATAAAAGGGAGATTCCCTCACCTGATTGTCATCGATAGCACCAGAAGAATTTCTGACACCATTAGTGTGCCACCAGGTCTTCAAATAGGAGCTATCGGCGTTTTTCAGACGGTCAGTGGATGGCGGGGAAGCAAAAGATGAAATATTTTCGTTTTTTTGCGTTCCTGCTACAGCAAATCGACCGCCGGGAATCATGACCAGACTGCCTGCAATACTGGCCGCCAAGAGCAGAACCAAAGCGCTTTTAACTATTTTTCTCATTTTTGTGGCCACAGGTATAGCCACTTTGCTATATGTATTCACAATGAATCATCCTACAGGAAAATTAAAGTGATCGCAAATCTAATGAAATATTTCATAATTTTTCTTTCCTCGACGGAAGTGGACATGAAAGTCGAGATACAAAATCACCATTTGCATCAATAAGACATCCTCCCTTTTGTTTCTAGCCTTTCCGTCCTACCTGACCCCAAGGCCGCCCCTTAAGGGAAAATTCAGGGTAATCCCCCATAGATGTCAGTGCGAATTTCCCCTACAATATCGACTGCTACTGAAATTTCCATTAAAAGAAAGAGAAAGAGCAGATGTACCACATAAAAGAAGAACTGGCGCCAGTTCTCATTGCGCAAAATCTGACTGTCGACTATTTCCTGGAGGATCAGAACCATGAAAATAGCCTATCAGAGAGAAAAAGGGCCAGAAAAAAGACCGCAGAGGCAGGGGTGAATCCCATTGCTACCCAAGTTAGAGCCCTGACCGATATCAATCTTCAAATCCTGCCCGGCAGCAGTCTATCTATCATGGGACCATCAGGGTCTGGGAAAACTACCCTGCTTCATACTCTTGCTGGGATCCAGGAACCAAGCCAGGGACGAGTCCTCTACAAG
This sequence comes from Scardovia inopinata JCM 12537, assembly GCF_001042695.1. Taxonomy (NCBI): domain Bacteria; kingdom Bacillati; phylum Actinomycetota; class Actinomycetes; order Bifidobacteriales; family Bifidobacteriaceae; genus Scardovia; species Scardovia inopinata. Next base: position 1,251,552 of record NZ_AP012334.1, read on the forward strand.
ATGCAGGATCTGTCCACTATGCCCGATTCCAGCCGTACCATCCTACGACGGAAGGATTTTGGATTTGTTTTTCAATCCGGTCAGCTGATTGACGAACTGAGCGCCGAGGAAAATGTTGCCCTTCCCCTCATGCTTTCCGGCCTCTCCTATGAGAAGGCAATTCCGCAGGCCCATGACTGGCTGGCCAGAGTCGGTCTGCAGTCCATGGAATCCCACAGACCCGGAGAAATGAGCGGAGGACAAAGGCAGAGAGTTGCCATAGCTAGGGCACTGATCATTAATCCTTCGGTTGTATTTGCTGATGAGCCCACCGGCGCTTTGGATCAGGCCACGGGTGAACGGGTTATTACTCTTCTTACCTCCTGGTGCGCTAAATCCGGGGCCAGCCTGATAGTCGTCACTCATGACCCCCATGTAGCCAATTTCTGCCAGAACTGTATTCACATGCAGGATGGAAGGATTATTTCATGAATTTTCGCACTCTTTCCTGGCTCATGCGCTCTTCCAAAGATGATAAGCGCATTTCCCTGCTTGCCATAATTGCCTTTACCGTTTCGGTTGGGGTCTGCCTGACTGTCGTCGGCGGCTTTCATGCCTTCTGGATCAGGAACGCCAACGCTCACATCCTCTTCCACGATGCTGAAACCATCCAGTATACAAACGAATACATATTACTTGCCACCGTTGCCCTGGGCCTGATTATTGCACCTTTAGCCACCTTGTCCGCACAGGCAGCACGACTAACCCTCAGGCGGCGAGACCAGAAACTAGCAATCCTCCGTCTTATTGGGGCAACTCAGACCCAAACAACCCTCCTTGCGCTGGCAGATAGTACGGCACAAGCCCTGACAGGCTCTCTGTGCGGTTGTCTCCTTTATGTGTGTGCCATCCCCCTGGTCCGCCTTCTGGTTTTTCAAGGTCTGCCCTTCACCTTTAGCCAGCTGTGGGTAGGTTTCCCCCTCATGCTGTCCGCTGTTGCTGCCGTTACTCTTATCTGCCTGATGTCTGCCTGGATTTCCCTGCGCAGGGTCAATGTCAGCCCCCTGGGAGTGAGCATGAGAACCCGCGCCCGTGGCCTGAGCAAAACTCGGCTGATTGCAGGAATTCTCATTGTCATCATTGTTATGATTCTCTTTTCCAGCCGCTTTGGTTCGCAAATCGGCATTGTTGCAGTTTTAGCAACTATTTTTATAGGATTTTCTGCTGTTGTTGGGGCGCTTAACCTGGTAGGTCCGTGGATAATCAGCGTCTGGGCCCGACTCCGTGTTCGTCACCCCCGGAATGCTGCTCACCTGATAGGGTTACGCAGGATTATTGACAATCCCAAGCGCGCCTGGAGATCCAGTGCCGGGGTTGGTCTTGCAATTTTTGTCTGCGCCATTGCCGCTGCCTCCTCCGTAATGTCTCAGGGTATGGGCAAGCAGTCTGCTGCTTCCAGGATTTATTTGGCAGATATAGGCACCGGAGGAAAGCTCACCCTTGCCTTTGTTGCTTTGCTGGCAGCAGTTTCTGCTATGGTCACTCAATCAGCCATGGTTTATGACCAGAAAGATCACTACCTCAGTTTGACAATGGAAGGGGCCGATCACTCTATGCTCGACCAGGCGCGGCGAGTTGAAACAGTTGCTCCCCTCTTGATTGTGAGTCTCATATCAGCGGGCTGCGGCCTCCTGATTCTGAGCACAGCCGGGGCCGGCCTCATGATGTCATCTGGCTTCCTATTGTCGTATGTACTCATGGTTACCGCCTGCCTGTCCCTGGTCATTGTCGGCGGCCTGGCTTCTCGCCTAGCTTCCCGGCAGGTCACCAAGCAGCTGGTCAGACAGGATGACTGATTGATTCCCGGGGCTGTCTCAGCCTGGCCCCGGGCTGTCCCAGCCTAGCCCGATCTGTCTCAGCCTGGGGCACCAATCCTTTCCGAAGGAAGACATCACCCTTGATTCAACTGGTAATCAAAAAGCTGCGAAAAATACGTTCCATCCTTACTCAAATCTCGGTAAGAACCGGTCTCCACAATATGGCCTTCCCGGAAAACATAGATCCGATCTACCTTTTGCAGAGTCCAAGCTCGGTGCGACACCAAAATAGTGATATGATCTCTGCCGTCGCGGGCAAGAGTGGAATAAATCATCTCCTCAGACTGCGAATCCACATTGCTGGTCGGCTCATCCAGAATTCGGATTGCGGCAGGTCGCAGCATCATCCTGGCTAGTGCCAAACGTTGCCATTCACCACCGGACAGGCCGACACCTCCCCATTCGGCTCCCAGCTGAGTATCCAGTCCCTGAGGAAGCTTGCTGACCAGACCATCTTCCTCAACTGCCTGCAAGGCTCGCCACATCTGCTTGTCGCTGACGCTCCACCGTTCAAGTCCCAACTGCAAACTATCACGAATGGTAAATTCAAATCGGTTATATTCCTGTGGCATTACGGCGAAATGTGAAATCCTTTGATTAAAATCCTCTCCTGAAATATCAGTCCCATTCAGAAGCAGGCGGCCGCTGTCAACCGCCACTAATCCCAGCATCGACTGCAAAGTCGTTGTTTTACCAGCACCATTCCTGCCAACCAGAGCGATGGTCTCTCCTCGGCTGGCTTCCAGATTGATTCCAGATACGGCCGGTTCCTTCTTTCCTTCGTAGGTCACAGTAAGATCTTCCAGACGCAGAGAGTATGCATCCTGAGGAAGGATCAAAGACTTGCTTTCCAAGGATGATTTCTCGGTCAACCTGGAATCTACAGGAGAAGCAGATCTTGCAGAGAAAGCAGACCCAGCAGCCAGCTTGCCTTTGGGTTGCTTTTCTTTAGGTTGTCTTTCTTTAGGTTGCTTGCCTTCTACAAAATTAATAAAAGCCTCAATCGAGACTGAGTCTTTTGCCATATTTCCCAGGTTAAATCCCAGATTAGCCATATTAACCATTCCGGAGATCACACCAATCAAAACTCCGGACACAACAGCAGGACCAGCATTATTGCTAATTAGTGCTGTAATCGCGCCAACGATCAATATAATATCTATAATGCAGGCTATAATTATTCCCCACATGTATACAAAATCAAGATAGAGACTACCCTTAAGAAATTCTTGCCGCTTCTCATTCGCTAGGTCTGCCACATAGCCACGACCTTGAAGTTGTGCCAATTCATGTGCTTGCTGCTCATATGTAATCTGATTTTCGCAGTATTCAGCCCTACGATTCTTTTTCATCAGAGAAGGCCAAATCTTTGATTCAACATTGGCAACAATGGCCGCCGCCAATGTGATAGGGAACATGGAAAGTACAACTAAAATCGCAGCTAAAGGACTGATCCTCCAGATGGGAACAGTTAAAAATATACATACAACCACCGCTGAGAACAAGGAGGACACGGCAGTTGGCTGGGATGTTATTGCCGCATTGTGGATGGCCTCTCTGGCCTGACGTGCCTCCTCTGCTTTCCGGTTGCGGGTCAGTTCTACCGGATTCACCGATGCTATCGTAGAATTCACCATACTAAAGCAGGCAGCCCTCAAGCGATCTCCGATAAAAAGGTTGCAGGCCTGCATCAGCATAGTCGTCCCCATATTGAGTGAAACGAAGACGCCTACAACCGAAGCCCACATAAAAGCCTGCTCTCTATGACCCTTAATAAGAGAATCTGTCAGCGACCTTACCATCATGGTCTGGGCTCCGGGGATGATTCCGGTGATACAGCTGATAATAAAAAGCGAAGCTAAAGGCATAGGCGCAACCCGGGCTGTCGTTTTCATACTCCAGGAACAGGATCGCAGAATAGAAAGGAATCGGTGCCCTAAACCCTTAAAAACTGATGCTTTACTGCTTGCTGGCGTTTTATCGTTTTGCACTGACTTCCTACTCATCACGGCGCTTTTATTTTTGCATTTATTTTCGCTTTTATTTTTATTTTCTTCAGTCATTTTTCCTCATTTTTTTTAATTTTTACTTTGATATCCCACTCATTCTCAAATTTGTTATCGGATTTATTCTTGATGCTCCCTGAGATCTGAGAAATGATAAATTCCACCATGAGAATACAGCACATACTTAGAGGAAATTGAATAAAGTTGGATTCAGATAAGGGCACTTGTCCGTCGCTTTGCAGGACATCTTTTAATGAATATGCCTGACTTAGTCGCTTACCTCTGGCTGTTACTCACCTATGTATTTGCGTATATACATTCTCCGCTGGCAGTTTCTCAGCAGGGCTGACCACATATCTTTACCTAAGCATAATCGTCATTCTAACAGTATATGTGGATAAATATTTCAGATCACGCAAACCAAGAAGGGCTTCCCCAATGTGGAGAAGCCCTCATTATACTAATTATATTGATCTTATATTGATATATGCTTTTTATGCAACGCCTACGCATAACAGCCATCGCCAAGACAATCCTGGCTAATCTTAGCTAAAAAGCCGTCGCGGTACGCAGACCTCTTTGCAGATTTACAGAACTCGATGAATCCAGCCTTCTGGAGCCTCGATTTCTCCCGACTGAATTCCAACCAGAGTTTCACGTAATTTAGTCATCCAGGGACCCATTTTCTCCATTCCGGATGCAAAATTTATATCAGTTCCATGATCATTGATACGTCCTATAGGAGAAATCACGGCTGCCGTTCCGCACAGCCCGCACTCTTTGAACTTTCCCTGACGGACTTCATCAAAGTATACTTCGCGCTGATCAACGGTCATACCAAGATACTTCTCAGCCACATACACCAGACTGCGCCGGGTAATGGAAGGAAGAATGGAATCAGACTGAGGAACAACCAGATGATCATCCTGATCGACAAAGAGAATGTTTGCCCCGCCTGTCTCTTCCACCTTGGTACGTGTACCAGGATCGAGATAAATATTCTCGGCGAATCCTTCCTTATGCGCTTCCACAATGGCGTGAAGGCTCATAGCATAATTCAGACCTGCCTTGATATTACCTGTCCCATGCGGAGCAGCACGGTCATAATCAGATACGCGCACATAAATTGGCTTGGCGCCGCCCTTAAAATACGGCCCAACCGGAGTAACAAAAACGCGGTACTGGTAATTTTCTGCTGGCTGTACGCCAATAACCGGGCTAATTCCAAAGATATAAGGACGAATATAAAGAGTCGCCCCCGTCCCAAAAGGAGGGACCCAGGCTGCATTAGCTTCAACCACCTTATGAATGGAATCTACAAATTGCTCCATTGGCAGAGGCGGTATTTCAATACGCTTCGCTGAATCATACATGCGCTGAGCATTCATATCCGGCCGGAAACATACTATATGACCATCTTTCGTGGTATATGCCTTCAGCCCCTCAAAAACCGATTGCGAATACTGAAGCACACCAGCGCATTCACTCATGGTGATAGTGGCATCATCAATGAGCTGGCCGCCGTCCCATCCTCCGGTTTCTGCCGTATAATTGGCAACATACCGTTTATCAGTCGGCATGTATGCAAAACCGAGATTAGCCCAGTCAAGATTTTTCTTTTCCATGGTTGCCACCTCTTTCACATTGTGAATTATAATTATTATGTTTAGCTCTCAGAGCCATACCACAGTTAGTGGTTATGTTTATTATAGACGCGACATAGTCATCTTTTTTTGAAAAAACAGATAATTCACAGGACCAGTCTCACATAACGGACAAATGCCCTAATTTTTAGCAAACTAAACCGTCAAAAGGAAATTCACAAGGACTATCAATAAAGGAGTATGAAGGAGTATGAAGGATTATAAGAGGCTATAAACCAAAGGGAATTATAAGAGACTATAAAGGATCACCAAGGCATAAATCTACAAAGGCATACTATAAAGGTACTATAAAAAGCCTCCTATGGAGCACAATCAAAGAACTGACAGCAAGGCGTCAACCTGTTCCGGCTGGCTTGCCTAGGAAGTGACGAACCGTATAACCATCTGATCCTTGTTGTAATGTTCCCAAACACTGAAGCGGATGGTCTGAGCTAACTCCCGCGCCTTTTGCCTATCCATCACCACGAATTGCTGATTCGTGGGTGAATCAAAAAAAGCCTGTACCCCTTGTCAAGAAAGCCTTGCTTCATTTTCTGCGCCATACGATCAGCATGACGGCTAATATGAAAGTAAAGATCGTCCGTAAAAAGCTGGTCAAACATCAACCCAAGCAGGCGGCCTTTTGCCAGTAAGGCCCCATGCTGCTTGACTCTGGTATCAAAGTGAGCTGGCCTATTTTTCTTAGTAAAAACGACTGCCTCTCCACATAAAGCCCCTATCTTAGTGCCTCCAATGTAGAAAACATCGCATAAGCGAGCAATATCTTCCAGGGTAAGATCGGCCTGATCACTCGCCAAACCATAGCCCAGGCGTGCTCCATCAATATATAGACTAATATCAAAACGATCGCAGACAGAACGCAGCTCTTCCAATTCAGCTTTGCTGTAGATTGTCCCATACTCGGTGGGATATGAGATAAAAAGCATCTGTGGGAAAACCATATGCTCGTGATTTACATCCCTGTAAAAATTTTCAAGGTACGTGGATACATCCCGGGGGTCAACTTTGCCCTCAACGCTGGGCAGGGAGGACTTTGTGCCCGGAAAACTCAATCGCTCCGGCTTCATGCATATTAATATGCGCCGTCTCTGCTGCCAGCACTCCTCCGAAATCATCCAACATGGTATCAATAACTACCTGGTTAGTTTGCGTTCCTCCCACAAGAAAAGTAATCTCCGCCTCAGGAAGGCCGGTTGCTTTCCTGATTTTGTCAATCGCACTCTTAGTAAAAGAGTCAGCCCCATACCCCGGTTCTTGGATCATATTTGTCTGGGCCAATTTCTCCAAAATCTTGGGATGCGCCCCTTCTGAATAATCATTCTCAAACGAAATCATTGTTTTTCTTTCCGATTTGTTGCTGCGTTTTAACTTTTATTAGTTTTATTCCTCATTGTAAAAAGCATAGAGACTAAATTGTATTTTTATCGATTACTTGTTACTTTATTTCTTCTTTTTCGGCTTCGTCAGTCAGATCTCTACAACGAAATTATACAAAATGTGTGGAAAGAACCAGAATAGAATAAAAATTACTAAGAATCATATAAGGATTATATAAAGAAAGAAATAAGCACAGCATTCTACTTATCTACCCCTCACCCAACTGCATAGTAAAAAAATCAAAATGGCTTAATTTAGCGTTTTTCCATTTTTCCCTTTGCAGTTGGGTGAGGGGTAGATAAGTAGCAAACAAACATAGAGAATATTCTGATGCTATTCCGAATGCATTCTGCATGCAGATTCATGGATTACTTTGAATCAACTGATGAAACGAGACAATTTGCACGAAGCATCAGGGATTGTTGGGAGACCATTGAGAGGCATTGAGGGGCTGTTGAGGGGCATCGAAGGCCATGGCATAAGCACCGACAACCGTATTTTGTAAGGTTCAGTAGTCCATTTCAGTCGTTCGTTGTTTCAATTAGTTCATTAATTCACATTAATTCACTAGTTCCTTAATTCACTAATTCAGTAGGGAAAGAAGACAACCCAGCAACAATGGTGATCCAGGAGGACAGGTAAGACAAAAAGAATACATCGAAATACATCGAAAGAATTCAACGAACAAATAATCCAAAAGAGTAAATCAAAAGAATAAGACGACAAGAGAATAGATCAAAAAAAGGGGAGGTTAACTGGCTTTCCAGTTAACCTCCCCCTCAAGAAGAACTGCATCTACTGCATCTGCCTCACGATCTTCTATTCAAGGAAAAGAAATATCCTCAGGACCGATGGCAAAATGTGCCCTTGCCTCCTTACTCCTCCACTGATCACTCACTCACTGGTCCTGATTCTGAGGAGGCGGCCTGACCAGTTGCTTCAGCAGAATCCGAAGAATCAAAAGAAGAATCAGAAGAAGCGGGAGCAGAATTCACCTCGGCTCCCACCGGAAGCGGTTCCGCAGCCTGGGCTGAATCTCCATCAGTACCATCTCCATCGGGACCGCCAACCTCATAGGGGTGGCTGCTGAAGGTAAATTCGCCAAGAATTCCTTCACCTTCAGCATTCACAACAATCTGCTCATTCTCGCGAATTTTACCCATGAGAATTTCTTCCGAGATGGCATCTTCAATGTCGCGTTGAATAACACGGCGCAAAGGACGAGCTCCCAACAGAGGGTCGAATCCCTTTTCTGCCAGCAAATCCTTGGCAGCATCGGTCAGTTCCATAGACATGTGCCGTTCGAAGAGGCGATCGTTGAGGGCCTTAACATCCAGCTCCACAATCTGCCGAACCTGAGATTCCGTCAGCTGCTTGAAAACAATGATGTCATCCAGACGATTGAGGAACTCCGGACGGAACTGCTCCTTGAGCTCGCTCTGTACCTGATCCTTCATTCGCTGATAACTGGTTTCCGTGTTACCGCCTAGGTTGAAGCCGGTGCTTTGACTCTGGGCAATCTTATTGGTCCCCAGATTTGTCGTCATAATAATGATGGTGTTCTTGAAATCAACCTTGCGGCCCTGCCCATCGGTCAAATGTCCATCATCCAATACCTGCAGCAGGGTATTGAAAATGTCAGGATGAGCTTTTTCAATCTCATCGAAGAGAATAACAGAGAAAGGTTTGCGCCGAACCTTTTCGGTCAGTTCGCCACCCTCTTCATAACCCACATATCCTGGAGGAGCTCCGAAAAGACGAGAGGTTGAGTACTTCTCGCCGAACTCCGACATATCCACCCGGATAAGGGCGTCTTCATCATCAAAGAGATACTCAGCCAAAGCCTTTGCCAACTCTGTCTTTCCAACACCAGTAGGACCAGCGAATATGAAAGAACCGGAAGGACGCTTGGGGTCCTTGAGCCCAACGCGGGCACGGCGAATGGACCGGGACAGGGCTTCAACAGCTTCATCCTGACCAATAACCCGCTTATGAAGTTCGGCCTCCATATTCAACAGCTTCTTGGATTCAGTCTCCGTCAGCTTGAAAACAGGTATTCCGGTAGCCGAAGAAATCACATGAGCAATGGTATCTTCATCAACCACCATGGATACATCAGACTCACCCTCACGCCAGGACTTTTCCTTATCCTTGCGCTCCTGCTCCAGCTTCTCCTGAGCATCACGCAGAGAAGCAGCCTTCTCAAAGTCCTGATCGGCAATAGCCTTATCCTTATCGGCCTTTACTTTTGCAACCTTGACATCCAGCTCCTTTAAAGCACTGGGGGCGGTCAGGCGTTTAATTCTCAGACGTGCGCCGGCCTCATCGATCAGATCGATGGCCTTGTCTGGAAGATTACGGTCCTGAATATACCGGGCAGACAGCTCGGCAGCAGATTGAATGGCAGCATCGGTAATGGTCACATGATGATGATCTTCGTACTTTTTACGCAGACCCTTAAGAATTTCAATGGTTTCAGCGATAGTTGGCTCAGCAACTTGTATGGGCTGGAAACGCCGTTCCAGGGCAGCATCTTTTTCGATGTATTTGCGGTATTCATCGGTAGTGGTTGCACCAATGGTTTGGAGCTCGCCCCTGGCCAGCAAAGGCTTCAGCATATCAGAAGCCCCCATTGCCCCATCAGCAGAGCCAGCCCCTACTATGGTATGGATTTCATCGATGAAGAGAACAATATCGCCACGAGTTTTGATCTCCTTGAAAACCTTCTTCAGACGCTCCTCAAAATCACCACGATAGCGGGAACCAGCAATCATAGAGCCTAGGTCCAAAGCATAAACCTGCTTATCTTTTAAGGTCTCTGGGACATCGCCAGCAACAATTTTCTGAGCCAGACCTTCAACTACAGCAGTCTTCCCCACGCCAGGCTCACCAATCAGGACAGGATTGTTCTTGGTGCGGCGGGAAAGAATAACCATAACCCGTTCAATCTCATTGCTGCGGCCTATCACCGGATCAAGCTTGCCTTCGCGAGCTTCTTCGGTAAGATTGCGGCCAAACTGATCCAACAGAGAGGAACCACTCTTGGCTGACTTATCTGTTATACCGCCGGCATTTGTCATATCATTCTTGGAGGCGTCAGCACTGGTATCGCGGATTGCATCGATTACGCTGGTCCTCAGATCAGCAACATCCACACCCATCTTGACCAGAACCTGAGTTCCCACGCCCTCACCCTCGCGGATAAGGCCCAAAAGAACATGCTCAGTACCAATATAACTGTGCCCCAGCTGCAGAGCTTCCCTCAAAGAAAGCTCCAGCACTTGCCGAGCATGAGGGGTAAAAGGTATATGACCGGTAGGAGCAGCCGATCCTTTGCCGATCATCTCTTCCACTTGCTGTCGGGTAGCATCAAGCTCTACCCCTTTAGAGGCGAGCGCCTTGGCAGCAACGCCCTCACCCTCGCGGATAAGGCCAAGGAGAAGGTGCTCAGTACCAATATAATTGTGTTTGAGCGACCGGGCTTCTTCCTGCGCCAGGACAATAACGCGCCTGGCTCTGTCTGTAAACCGTTCGAACATAAATTATTCCTCTTATTTCCGGTATCTCATGACGAAATATCTACAGTTAACTATACAGATTCTGTCTGACCCATAATCCCAAATCCACCTGAATTCAGCCCATGACGCAAAAGTTGCGCCAAACCGACTCAACTATTGGTTGAAAGGTACAGGACCTTGGCAGAATGGGCAGAGTGGGCAGATTCATGGAACGCCTGGGCGGAAACAATCGAAATGCGCTACACTGTAAGAGTATTAAGTATAAGTTCTTGTGGATGATTCGGGAGACAACGATGGCAAACGAACAAAAAACAGCAGATCTTGTAGTAGGAGTCGATGGTTCACAAGAGTCGTTTGGAGCTCTGCGCTGGGCTTTAACAGAAGCTTCCTTAACTGGACAGAAGGTTAATGCAGTCTATGGATGGACTCAGTCCTGGGACATGGGAGAGCGTCCGCAGACAGATGAAGAATGGGAAAGACTGCATAAAATTATTTCCTTAGAGCTGGATGAATGGGTTGCCAAGGCCAGCGCCGGACTTGACTTTGATCGTTCTCACCTAGAAAAAACTTCCGTCCATGCAGCAGGCTCGACTGCCCTTCTAGAGCTAGGACAGAACGCCCAGCAGATTGTTGTTGGCCGTCGGTCCCTAAGCCGTTTAGCCCGATGGTTTTTAGGATCGATTTCTGATTCCCTCATAGACCAGGCCACTGTTCCCGTGACAGTTGTACGAGGCCAGCATCTGCAGCCAGATCAGACAAAAACACAGGCTCATACGCATACTCAAGAAGCTACAGGGTCCCCATCAATCCTAGTGGGAATTGATGGATCCTCAGTCTCAGGACGGGCTTTGAAATTCGCTGCATCCGAAGCAGCCCGCACTGGTTGTAGCCTGAAAGTTCTCTATTGCTGGAAAATGAAAAGTTTGGGAGAGCTGTCGGACAGAACACACGCCATCCCCAGCAAAGAAGAAGCCCACGACTACGCCAATAAAATTGTCAGGGACATTATTGAGGCAGCTCATTTACCGGCAGACCTGCACGTGGAAGGCCAGGCTGTCCACGCTGAAGCTGTCAAAGGTCTCACCGATGGATCGGCCACAGCCCGCCGTCTTATTGTTGGTTCTCGAGGATTAACAGGCTTGGATGCCTTTGTATTGGGATCGGTCAGTAAACAGTTGATAGACAGCAGTTTATGCCCGCTTACTATCGTTCATTAACTCATCTGGTTCTGCTGATTCCAGAGCAGCCTCGGTTGTGATCTCATCAGACTCTTCCTCTGGGGTCTGCGAAGATTCTTCGATGAGCTCGACCTGCGAGTTTTCATCGCGCTGAGTTTGGGGGATGATTTCGATGCTGTCTACATCATCATCAACTCGGGGCTCCGACTGAACCCAGAGAGGGGTAGGATCAGGTGGCTCAATTTCAGAATGACTGCCGCAGCCATGATCCAAAGAAACAACCCTACCATCGTCTTGGCTCCATTTGTTAGCGCAAACCCCAAACATGGTTCCCAGTTGTCCCTGAAGAGGGATAAAAAAAGCACACGACTGGCAAACATTGCCCCCTGCGGTTTGAGTTGACATGGATTTGGGGCCGTGAGGACCATTATGCCATCTCTTGGCGGTCTCTCCTTTAGCCTGGGCAGTCATCACATGACGGCAGGAGAGCCTGAAAGTATCGACTGCATCAAGAACGTCTTCCCGAGATGTAGTGGATGTCGATTCCGAATCGGAACTCGTTTGCTGCTCACGATCCTGCTGCGGGCTGTGCTCAGGATTTAGGTCACGTTCAGACTCGTTGGCAGGCCGGTCGGTATGGAGGGGGCGGGTTTCAGCTGAAATATCAGTCACTCCCTCCTCTAAGCGCGAATCATCTTCAGCGGTCCCCAACACATCAGTAGGAGACAGATCTTCAGGCAAAATCCTGTCTTTCCAGGGTATCCACTCGGGGGCGAGAAGAGATTCTCCTGTAGGTATCAGAGAAGATTCATCGACTGTCCATCGGTCAGCATCTTGATCGTGATAAACGGTAACAGACCACTGCCAGCCTTCATAGCCGGTAATATGGGAGGCAAAGCGATAATCATACAGGTTTTCCCCCACCAGCTGGGCTGAAACAAAATCACCTACGTCTTCCGGCTCTTCAGCCATTTCTAAAGCAACCTGCCTGGCCAGATCCTCTGCTTCCTGGCTGGGGGTGACGTGACTCGTGTGTACCTGATTTTCTGCCATTATAACCGCACTCTTGGGAAACTAATCCTGAACATCGAAATTATCGGCAACCGCCCTAAGCATAGTTGCCAGCTTATGGGATTCTTTGGTCGAAGGATAGCGGTGCCTGCGCAAACTGTTGCCAGCCGAATCCAGCAGCTTGATAAGGTCCTCCACAATCACAGCCATATCATCAGCCTTGGGCCTGGTTGCTTTGACAACAGAAGGAGCAGGACCAACAACTACCAGATCCATAGCCTGGGGGCCCCGCCGGCTATCGATTCGTGAGAACTCAACCTTGGCTCCCTTGCGCAGTTTACTAATCCCTGCTGGCAGAGCTGTCTTCGGCAGGAAGACATCCTCACCATCATCGCTGGTAATAAAGCCATAACCTTTCTTGGCATCAAACCACCGAATCTTTCCACTAGGCATAGTGCACACCTCATATTCATTTTCCCAAACAATAGCTACCCAAATTCTACCCCACGTTTGAGAGTTTCACTGCTGAGAAGAATTATCCTGTCCTGCTTTATCAGTTTCCCGCTTATCGAATGGCTTGTAAACAATTTGCCTAATCTGCTCTTGCTGGTGCTGTTCCTGCTTTCTGCGCCGTTTTTGCGCCTGGCGATTCTTCCGTGCATCTTCCACTGACGTGTGAGGCTGATCGGAACCAGCAGTATTATCAAGGAACATGCGGGTTTGGGAAGAAGGAATGATGATTGTAAAACTCAGTCCTCCCCCCGGGGTGGTCGTCGCACAGATAAAGCCATGATGGGCCTTAACCACAGCCAAGGCGATGGACATTCCCAGTCCGCTTCCTCCTTTTTGCCTGGCTCTGGAAGGGTCAGTCGTATAGAAACGCTCAAAAATTTTCGTCATCTTTTCAGAATTCACCCCAGGACCGTGATCGCTCACATGAATGATAGCGAATTCACGACCAGAGTTGGTTTTCTTAGCCACAGCGACATCTTCCAGGAAAGCAGCAAGCGTGGAAGAGGAAGGATCATACTTACTCAAATCAGCTGACGAAGTAACAGCTTTGACCAGGGAAACCCCAATTTCTACCGGAGAATCGGCAGGAGTGTAGCGGTGAATATTGCCAATAATATTCGTCACTACCTGTCTGATTCTGGTGGGATCTCCCCCGACGCTTACTTCGGGAACGGTTCCAGGGACAATAGACAGACGTTTTTCTACAGGAACAGCTAAAGTCTGCTGGTGAGTGTCAGCAGAGGAGGCAGTATTTTTTCTAGCGAAACCGCGGGAAAGATTACCATTAAGAGTATGGCTAAGATTATGGCCCCTCCCCCAATTCTGGTTTCTGCCCCTGCTTTTGTCTCCTGTCTTTCCTTTCCCGCCAGCCTTGCCTTTTTCTCCGGTCTTGTTTGTCTTATTAGCACCGGTCTTGTCAATACCCCTTCTGACCGGCTGATAGGACCGGGCGTCCTGGGAAAAGCGAGAATCTTGGGAGGAGCGGGCAGTCCGAGAGAATCTGTCAGCAAAATCAGTCTGGTCGTCATCTGAATTCTCGGGCTCTGCCGAGGCTGATACGCTTGTTCCAGCTGCAACTGCTGCAATTTGCGACAACATGGAAGTTTGGTCTACCGCAACTCGACCCAGGGTGATAGTCCGCTGAGGATCTAAAGCATGAAGATCTTCAGCAGCTTCCTTGATGATCTGATCCAGCCTCATTTTCTGACCCAGATCGATTCCCCTGCCTTCATCCAGACGGGCCAGAGATAAGAGGGCCTCCACCAGACTTGACATACGGGTGGATGAAGTCTCAATATGATCGATGGCTGTATCAGCCCGTTCCAGGGCACCGGGAGTATCCCTCTGCATCTTATAAAGTTCTGCATAGCCATGTATGGCAGCCAAAGGGGTCCTGAGTTCATGGCTGGCGTCAGAGACAAAACGCTTCATCTGTTCAGTTGTTTCTTCCTGTTTCTTGAAGCTTCCTTCGATTCTGGAAAGCATGGCATTGAGAGAAGAAGACAGGGAACCAATTTCTGTGTTAGTCGGAGCGGCAGGAACACGCTGAGACAGATCTCCTGCGGCGATCTGAGCAGCCGTTTTTTCAATGCGTTTCAAGGGTTTCAGCGCCTGACGAATGGACAAAAGAGCCAGGAGGGCACCGCAGATAATAACAGCAACATCAACAATAATGAAGTATCGCACAATCCGGCTGACAGCATCATTGACCCAATAGAGTGATTTGGCAATATAAACCACATACTGAGTCTCGCCGGTGTCAGGATCTGGAATGCTGATTGCCCGTACCAACCAATCCGTTGAAGCACGAACGTAGGCAGCTTGATCATACTTTTTGTTCAGTACCGTAACTCTGGCAGGGACTATTACTGCTTCCCCATCAAGCGGAACCTGGCTGACAATGAAGGAAGACGATGACAAGCGGGGAATGGAGATTAGATTATTGCTGGCAATAGAAGTAAAGGGGGTGGCCAGGATACGATATTGAGCATCCCGAATCTGCATAAAATAATCTGTGGGTCCGTTTGTTCCCTGCGCTTCCAGAAAATCATTCAAGGCCTGCTGGGTCTCTCTCTTGCTGGCAGTCGAATCAGAACTATCCGTACTGTCAGAGAAGCCCTGACGATTGAATATATTTTCTCTCCGGGAAGCCTGCCGCTGAATCAGGGCAACATTTTTTCTCACCGATTCTGCCTCTTGAATCAACTGGGTGTTCGTTTGATCCATAAGAGCAGCATAGACCAGCTGGTGAGCAGCAAAAGTCATAAAAATCCCAGCAATCATGATGATCAGGAAAACCAGAGTGGTTAGCTTTGCTGTCAAAGGGATATAACTGGCGCGGAGCCGATGCTTATCCCGCCAGCGAGAAAAACGGGAAACAGCCTGGGGCTTGTGCCTGGACTGTTTCCCGGACGTTTCTGATGTATGAGTGTCCATTACCGGGCAAAGGTAGCCTGTTCACGGGGAGCACGGATCATATAGCCCATACCGCGCTTGGTCTGAATAATGGGTGCAACTTTTTGCTCATTGCCTTCATCGTCTGTATAAACAACACCATCAATCTTTTTGCGCAGATAGGAAATATAAGATTCAACGATAGCTGCATCTCCGCCCCAGTCATATTGCCAGACATGATCGAGGATCTGAGCCTTGGACAGAACCCTGCCCTCGTTATCCATCAGGTACCGTAGAAGTTTATACTCCGTCGGGCTCAAATCGATCAGCATTCCATGACGGGTAACATCGTGGGAATCCTCGTTAATTTCCAGATCTGCCACACGAATGATAGGATCATCTTCAGCCTGCTCCTTTGTTCGGCGCAGGATTGCACGGATTCTAGCCACAACCTCTTCCAGGCTGAAAGGCTTGGTCACATAATCGTCCCCTCCGACGGTCAGGCCCATGACCTTGTCCTGGGTATCATCGCGAGCGGTCAAAAAGAGAACCGGAGCTTCCATGCCCTGCTGCCGTATGCGTCTGGTAACAGTAAAACCATCGATATCAGGCAGCATAACATCCATGACAATCAAGTCAGGATTAGTCTGCATAATAACATCTATTGCCTCAGTTCCGTTGGTGGCCGTTGTCACATCAAATCCGGAAAAGTGCAGGCTCGCTGATACCAGATCCCGGATGGAAGGCTCATCATCTACCACTACAATGGTTGCTTCAGGTGTTCTAGTCATACCTCTATTCTAACTAATTTCCTGATGGTTAACTGAGAATTACCCTTTTCTTTCGTTATTTTTTCCATGATAAAGCGTGTTTTCCACATTCGACCACATGGGTGTTTTTTCTTCGGCTCTGGTTCTTTTTCTTTTACTATTATCACTGCACGAAGTTTTAAGACAGATGCTTACACAGACCTTTAGCCACAACTTCGGGCACTGTTGTAAGGAAGAACTGTTTATGAGAAAAACTATCGTGCAAACCGGCGGCCATAAGAAAAAATTACTGAATAAAGTAAGTGAATAAAATGACCGCCTGACAAAAACACCAATAGAAAAGAAAAACAAAGGATAAACGAAAGTTAGGAAAACATGGCAACATACAAAGTTGATTCAGACAGGCTCCAATCTGCAGGGGCGGCAGTAAATTCATCAGCTGCTCAGATAAGACAGGCAGTAAGCACCATGTATGCTAATCTGCAGGATCTTCAGTCCAGCTGGCACGGAGCAGCTGCAACAAAATTCACCGGAGTCATGGAACAATGGAGATCTGCTCAGCAACAAATGGAGCAGTCTCTGCAGAGTATTCAGCGATCGATGAGCCGGGCCTCCGCTGCCTATGCCCAGGCAGAAACAGATGCACAGCACCTATTTGCTCAATAATCGTAGGTGATTTTAATAAAGAATTTTCACTAAAGAATAAAAAAGGAAAACACTAAAGGAAAAATACAAAGCGGCGGACCTTGATATGAAGGTCCGCCGCCCAATTAATTCCGGTAAATTCCGGTTAATTCGCTAAGAGGAATTTATAGGAATCTATGAGGAATTTATTTTAGTAGCCCATGTCCGGGTTAGGGGCAGCGGCTGGGGCCGGCGGCTCTGGCTTGTTGGCAACTACAGCCTCAGTGGTCAGGAAGAGACCAGCGATTGAGGCTGCATTCTGCAGGGCAGAACGTGTTACCTTAACAGGATCAGTTACACCAGCGGACAGGAGATCTTCGTACTCACCTGTGGCTGCATTCAGACCGCTTCCAGCAGGCAGGGTGCGAACCTTGTCAATGACTACCTCGCCGGAGAAACCTGCGTTCTGGGCAATCTGCTTGAGAGGAGCTTCAATAGCGCGGAAAACAATATCAGCACCAGTTGCTTCATCACCTTCCAGCTTAACATTCTTCTGAACGTCTGCAGCTGCCTGGACCAGGGCAACACCACCTCCAGGAAGAAGACCTTCTTCGATAGCAGCCTTAGCGTTGCGGACAGCATCCTCAATGCGATGCTTGCGCTCTTTCGCTTCTACCTCGGTAGCTGCTCCTACCTTGATAACAGCAACGCCGCCAGCCAACTTAGCCAAGCGTTCCTGAAGCTTCTCACGATCATAGTCGGAATCAGAATCTTCAATTTCAGAACGAATCTGAGCGACCCGGGCAGCAACATCTTCCTTGGAGCCTGCTCCAGATACGATGGTGGTTTCATCCTTGGAAACAATAACCTTGGAAGCATGTCCGAAGACAGTATCATCGATAGAATCCAGCTTCAGACCCAGCTCATCGGATACAACCTGTGCACCGGTGAGGATTGCCATATCCTGCAGCATAGCCTTGCGGCGATCACCAAAACCAGGAGCCTTGACAGCTACGGTGTTGAAAGTACCGCGAATCTTGTTGAGAACCAGGGTGGGCAGAGCCTCTCCATCAACGTCCTCAGCAACGATCAGCAAAGGCTTGCCTGACTTCATGACCAACTCAGCAATGTGAACAATATCCTGCTGGCTGGAAACCTTGCCGGAAGTCAAAAGAATGTAGGGATCTTCCAGTACTGCTGTCTGCTCATCTGCGTTGGTTACAAAGTAAGGGGAAATATAACCCTTGTCGAAACGCATTCCTTCGGTGAATTCCAAATCTAGACCGAACTTATTGTTGTCTTCAACGGTGACTACACCATCTTGTCCCACCTTGTCCAGAGCTTCGGCAATCTTGTCGCCAACCTCAGGATCCCCGGCAGAAATAGTAGCTGTAGCAGCAATCTGTTCCTTAGTTTCAACAGGCTTAGCGTTAGACAACAGGCGCTCTACAATTGCATCTGAAGCCTTCTCAATGCCGCGGCGCAGGGCAATAGGATTTGAACCTGCTGTCACATTCCTCAGCCCTTCATGGACCAGAGACTGGGCCAAAACCGTAGCAGTAGTCGTTCCATCGCCGGCAACATCGTCTGTCTTCTTGGCAACTTCCTTGACCAGCTCAGCACCAATGCGGGCATAAGGATCTTCCAGATCAATTTCCTTAGCAATGGATACACCATCATTAGTAATGGTGGGAGCTCCATAGGTCTTGTCGAGAACAACATTACGACCGCGAGGCCCCAATGTTACCTTGACGGTATTAGCCAACTCATCCAGGCCTTCAAGCATACCCTGGCGGGCTTCTTCATCATATTTAATAATTTTTGCCATACTATCCTCTTTTGTTATGAACAATGGCTGTACGTCACCACTCGTTCATGACCGTGATTACCCGACCGTCAGCTATCGAATTATCACTCTCATGTTCCGAGTGCTAAAACCGACCTTAGCACTCTCCCTGACCGAGTGCCAACTTTTTTACGAAACGCCTTGAAAAATAAGCTTCCAGCGTGACTGACACATACGGCGCCTTAACAAGCGAACTTCCATTAGAATTCCAATCAGTAAATGATTCTTGAGAATTAAACCAAGTTTGATAATCAGGAGGTATACGACCATACGTTTTTAATGCACAGTAATATTTAATTATTACGCCGCCTTTGTGATCGCTCACAATATACTTTTTATTTGACTTTGTATCGGTAACTTTGAGAGGATCCGCAGAATATTTTGATGTTGGTGACGGACCAAAATTATCCGAAGGCTCAGAAATTCCCATTTCAATGTGCAGTGCACAAGTAAGAGCATGTATTGTTCCCCAACCAGTTTTCCCGTCCTCAGCAGCAGAATTAAAACCATGCTTCTCTTTATAAAGTAGAATTAAGCCATTTTTGCCTTGTTAAAATCATCTGGTCAGCCATAGCACTCCTTTGTTCCCTATAAGTCAATAAGTCATGATTGGTGGGTCGCATCCGTCTGAAGACTCAAAAGTACGTATAGCACAAAAAATAAATCTACTAGCGCTATACAAGACTCTGTTGTCAGGTTAGCGAACGATAACGGCGATAGGGGAAGAAATCGAGGACACCTCCACAACGTTGGATATACCTAGGGTACGGGCAATATCTTCAGCAGTTGCCTTGTTTTCAGGACCTTTATACCAAACAGTTGCTACGGAGGGAAGAGTACTGCGGTTAGCAGGATTTTGAGCGCTGACATTAGAGTAGCCAGCCTGCGTCAGTTTGCTTTGGTTGCTTGCAGCTAATCCTGCTGTATATCCTCCGTTGTAAACAATGACTTGTATGGTTTTATCCACAGTCGGAGAAGAGGAGGAAGATGACGAAGACTGCGAGGGAGATGAAGAAGCCGAAGAAGATGCAGAAGAAGATGACTCGCTTTTCTTTGAAGAAGCCTGGGTGTTAGTCTTCGCCGAAGATTTCGTCTGAGAAGCAGAAGTAGAGATACCTGCCTGGTTATAGGAATTCATCTGGTGACCGCCTATCTTCCCAGTCATCCATGCCCAGAGAAGCAAGGCGCAGCAAACGGCAACCAGAACCACAAGAAGATATGGACGCAGACGAACAGCAAGGCTCTTACGGCCCCGATGCGCTCCCCCAGGAGTCCCTGCCGACCTGGTGAATTCATCCTGGATGGACATATTGTCGCGATTACTGCCGGATGTCATAAATCCTCCTCATCATATATACACAGTGAGTTTATAATGTCTCTGCCAGTGCGGTCCGCATGGCATACTAAATCGCCACAATATGTTTGCAAAAATGTATGATGGTTCTATGACTACTTCAGCAGTGCGCAAACCCCTCGACCAAATCATGGATCCTGCCTGGGCAGAAGGACTGAAACCAGTAGAGCCACAGATTAGGGCTATGGGAGACTTTCTGCGGCAGGAGCATGCCCAGGGACATCCCACCCTGCCTTCCAGTAATAATATTTTTCGGGCTTTCCAGCTCCCCCTGGCCCAGGTCAAGGTCCTTATTGTGGGTCAGGATCCTTACCCTACTCCGGGCCATCCTGTAGGACTCAGCTTCTGCGTAGCCCCAGATGTGGATCCCCTGCCCGGCAGCCTGCGAAACATATATAAAGAGCTGGTCGACGATATGCAGGTTCCCCAGCCCTCAAACGGTGATCTGACTCCCTGGGTAGATCAGGGGGTTATGCTTCTAAACAGGTCCCTGACTGTTCGGGCAGGAGCTCCCAATAGTCATCAAGGAAAGGGATGGGAGCAGATAACCGAGCAGGCTATCCGGGTCCTTAACAACCGGCTTGATCAGGATGGAAAACCGCTCCCTCTGGTAGCAATTCTCTGGGGGCGTAACGCCCAGTCTCTGGAGCCCTTGCTCACCCATGCCGCCATCATCAAATCAGCTCACCCCAGTCCCCTGTCTGCTAACAGGGGGTTCTTCGGCTCCCGGCCTTTTTCCCGTACCAATGCTTACCTGGAGCAGATGGGGGCAAAACCAGTAAGATGGGACCTCCCCTAAAAAAGGAATTTTCTAGTCCTTTCTCAGAAACCGTCAATAACAGCAGATAGAATCTTATTTATGGATTTATTCGCTTCGCATGATGATAGCCAAAATCAGGAAACTATCCCTTCTGCTAACCCTAATTCTGCCCAGTCCGATCAGGACTCGACTCTGGGAGCAGAGGAAGCCCGCCACTGCAAAGAACTTGCCGACAGGATGCGGGCTCGTTTTGCCCAGGGCTTAGTAGGCCAGGAAGATCTGAGAGAATCCCTCATCATCACTCTGGTAGCCGGCGGACACATTCTGATTGAGTCTGTTCCTGGTCTGGCAAAAACAACAGCTGCACGCATTCTTGCTTCCTGCGTTTCAGGATCTTTTAAACGGATTCAATGCACTCCCGACTTGATGCCTTCAGATCTGATTGGTACCCAAATTTTTGATTTTGCTTCACAGAAGATGATTACTCAAATTGGTCCCATTAATGCCAATATCGTTCTTCTGGATGAGATCAACAGGTCCAGCGCCAAAACCCAGTCTGCCATGCTGGAAGCCATGGCTGAGGGGGCTACAACAATTGGTGGTGAGCGGATTTCTCTACCCCATCCCTTTATGGTCATTGCCACACAAAATCCCATTGAAGAAGAAGGAACCTACGCCCTACCTGAGGCTCAAATGGACCGCTTCACCATGAAAACTGTTATGACCTACCCCACTGATCAGCAGGAAGTTGATATTCTGACCATGCTATCAGACAGAGGAAGTGACGTTCCCCCTACAGACAGCGATCCGAGTAAGACTATTTCTCTGGATGATGTGGCCTATTTAAGGCAAAACGCCAGAAAAGTTCATATTTCCGATGCAGTCAAGGAATATATTGTTGATATTGTCGCAACAAGCCGGGGGGCCGGCTCTCACCCCATCAATGGTTTATCTACCCTGGTCCGCCTTGGCGCAAGCCCCCGTGCCTCCATTGCTCTGATGAGGGTAGCTCAGGCTCAGGCCCTGCTCAGCGGCCGAGATTATGTGATTCCTGAAGACGTGAAGGCCTACGCCCATGATGTTTTGCGCCACCGGATTCTCATGACCTTCGAGGCCCTGGCTGACGGTGTAACCAGCGATCAGATTATTGATTCTATTGTGGAAACTGTTCCTGTTCCCTAGTTTTTGTTCCTTATCCCTGTTAGTTTCAGCAGGAGATTCAGCAGAAGATAAGAGACAACAGGGATAAGAGGTTGCAGGAATTTATGGTTCTTTAAAGTTTGTCAACAATTTTTTACCTTATGGATATACAGGATATATGCAGGATATAGAGACCATTCAAACTGACAGTGCCACAGGTGGTGGCCTGACCAGGCACAAGCAGATGTCCGGCCAGGCCATCCGCCAAAGGATTGAAGCTATGGGGACCCACCTGACTCTCCCAACAGTCAAGCGGGCTTTAGGCGTGTTGGAAGGCGAACATCAATCGATACGACGCGGGTCCGGCTATGAATTCCTCGATATCCGCCCCTACACACCAGGGGATGAGGCCAGATCCATTGATTGGAAAGCCTCCGCCCGTTCCGGCCGGCCCATGGTTGTAGACAAGGAACAGAATGTCATCAGCCGGGTCTGGATGCTGCTGGACTCTGGAGCCCAAATGCTGGGCACATGCGAAAGCGGGGAAAGCCAGATGGATGTGGCTCTCAACGCTTTACACATGTTTGCTGCCCTGTCTCTGCGTCGATCTGATGAGCTGTCGGTAATCGTTGGAGACAAGGCCCGAATTACCCGCATGCCACTGACCGGAGGATATCTGGCTTTTGACGACCTGGCGGAACGGATTGCCGAGCGCAAAAGGACTCACCCCAGGGACTTGACGGCCCTGCTGGACTATGCCAAACGAATTCGGGACCGATACGCTCTGATCATCATTGCTACCGCCAACACAGCCTGGACTGAAGACACCATTGAAAGCGTCAGCATTCTGGCTCAGACTCATCCCATGATCGTGGTGGATGTCGATGCTGTCAATTCCTTCACAGTTTCAGATAACTTCTCTGCCATAGTTGATTCCACTTCCGGCCGTATGATTCCTGCTTTCATGCGGACCCCCCAGCTGGCGGATGATGTGGACGAACGCCGTGAATTCACAGCCAAACTCCTGGAACAGCGCTTATCTCACGCAGGAGCAGCTCTTCTGCATGCTGGATCCAGCGAAGATATGTTTGATCAGTTTGTCCGGCATATCTCCACAGCTTTGACCCGGGCCGGCTCTATAAATGTACTGGCCGCTTCGCACATGGCCGCGTCTGCGGAAGAAGGACAACAATGACTTTTACTCTCACTCCCGATTCCCCCATTTCTCCTGCTCTCTTTATTTTTGCTCTGGTTATTCTAATCCTTCTGGCAGCGGTAGGACTGGTCCTGCTGATTATGGGCAGCAAACAGCAGGGAACTCAAGAAAAAAACAGACGGCAGGTGAAAAAGAAAACCAGGGCCGATTGGAAAAATAGAATCACAGCAGTGACCAAGGATTATTCACGAGGATTGCTGACTGATAAACAGGCTTACCACCGTCTTGCAGTCCTGGCTCGGCAGTTTGCTTCAGAAAAAATGGGCAAAGACGTAACAAATCAAACCCTGACCGAGATCAAGCGGTCTGCCGACAGGAATCCGGGCCTCACGACACCTTCAGATGCGTCGGCCTCTGAAGGGTACATCGCCCTGCGTCAAACAATTGAGGCACTCTACCCGCCGGAATTCGCAGACAGCCGGTACAACCCTGCTGCCCAGAAGTCCACGGTAAAAGACGCTGCCTCCTGGGTAATCGGTCTGATTGAAAGGTGGGACTAATGGAAACCTTATCAATCACCTGGAGGTGGCCCTGGGCCATTCTCCTTGCTGTCTTGGTTCTTCTTGCCGTTCTTATTGCCGTAAATATCTGGGTACGGCGAAAATATCCCAATAAACCGCTAGTGCATCCGGTTCAAAAAGAATCTCAGGCTTACAGCTGGACGGTTAGTGATGATCTCAAATCGCCCAAAGCTGCTTCCCGCTATCTTCTCTACCGAAGGCTGAGCAGATTCGCTGCTATTATTCTGGCGGTCATTGGCTTGATTACTGCCCTCCTTATGGGGAGACCATCACAGGTAGATCGGGAAAATACCAGTTCAGGTTCCCGCGATATTGTGCTCTGTCTGGATGTGTCAGGATCAGCTCTGGCTTATGATCGCCAGATTATTGCTGCTTATCTGGAAATTATTGATCAGCTTCAGGGAGAACGCATAGGTTTAAGTATCTTTGATTCCACTTCCAGAACTGTCTTCCCCCTGACCGACGACTACGATGTCATTCAGAGTCAGCTTAAATACGGCTTTACAATTCTGCAAAAAGTATCTTCAGGAGCGTATAACAAGATTTCCAAGAAAGAATATGCGCAGATTCAGGATTGGTTGGAAGGCACCAGAAATATCACCAATTCTTCTTCCCTGATTGGAGATGGCCTGGTCAGCTGCGCCCTGCAGCTTCCTCAGTTCTCGATCAATGCCAACGATTCTTCTGACAAAAAGGGATCCGCTGCCCGAGCCCGGAATGCCAGAAGCGCCTCCATCATTTTCGCTACTGACAATGTGCAAAGCGGGAAAGGAACCTACAGCCTGACCGAAGCTATGTCGGTAGTGACCAAATCAGGAATTTCTGTCGATGGTCTTTATATTGGCCCTCAGTCAAGGAGTTCCTCCACCAGTGCCATACAGATGAAGAATCTGATCACCCATTCAGGCGGAGTCTTTGTAGATATGAACAATACGGCTGATCTTAATTCGCTTGTTCAGGCCATAGAAAAAACCAGCTCTGGGCTAAAGAAGCCAAGCCAGCAGGCTAACATGATCGATCGGCCTCAGGTTTTGGTTCTTCTGCTTATTCTGGCTCTAGCAGCCTACCTGCTGACTGCAAGGAGGCTTCGCCGATGAAACTGACTCTTAACCCTATGTTTGGCTGGATTATCTCCCCTCTTATCGCTCTCCTCCTTGTCTGTTTTGCTGTCTGGCTAATTATTGGCAGGGTCCGACAATCAAAAAAACAATCCACCCTGACCAATGCCAGCACAGCTTCTCTTATCAGGCGAATTCTTCTTCTTGTCCTGTCTGCCCTGATGGTTATGACTCCCAGTCTGCTGACAGAGAACACGACCAAAGCGGTGAAGGCGACTGATGTGTTTATCGCTGTTGATACGACTGGATCTATGGCTGTTAGCGATGCCCATTATAAGAGTGAAAAAACACTGACCCGGCTGGCAGCAGCCAGGCAGGCAATCACCGATATTGCTTCTATGTACTCCGATGCCAGTTTTAGTGCCATCAGTTTTGGAGCCAGCACTACAATAGATCTTCCTATGACCCCTGATTCCAACGCTGTGACCCAGTGGGCCAATACCCTGGTCACCGAAGCTACGGCAACTTCTCGGGGATCCAGCCTTGATGCACCGATTAACACCCTCATCACGGCCATGGAGAAAACTCGTCAGGCTCATCCCAATGATTCCATAGTGCTCTATTATATTTCCGATGGAGAAAGCACTACCGATGAGCCCATGCGAACCTTCTCATCCCTGCGTAAATATGTAACTCATGCTGTGGTTGTGGGGGTTGGCTCTTCCGCGGGAGGGAAAATCCCCCTAACCAAGGTGGGAATAAACGCAATGGATGATGAAGCCAATGCGGGTACGGCTTCCCAGGGTTCTGACAGCTCTCAGACAGAATGGGTAAAGGATCCCACAAGTGGCAAGGATGGCATCTCCCGCCTCAATCCAGAAAATCTGAAAGCTATTGCCGACGAACTCTCCGGCCTTTATGTTCAGACAAGCAGCAAGCGGGGGCTGGAGATTACTGACGTTGGTAAAACTTCTCAATCGTATCATCTGCGCTCGGTGACCAGACACCTGAATCATACTGTTCCCTTTATCTGGCCATTGGTTATTGTCTTTTTCCTCATTTTCCTCTGGGAACTTGGCACATGGCTGATTATGTCTAGGAGGCTCCTGTGAATACTCCCACCCGTTCTACAAATTCTTCATCGTCTTCGTCGCGTCAAGCCCGCATGCCACTGGCAACCCGAATCGTCATAGGAATTCTGTCCCTGCTGGCTCTTGCAGCCGCTGTGATAGCGGGAATCAATATTTCCCTCCTGTCGTCATTCAACTCCTCTACCCGTGATCTCCAGTCCAACATTGCCTCTTTCAACTCATCAGCCTCCTCTATGTCGATCAACCAATTGAAGGCCTTGACTCAAAAACAAAAATCCCTCGATCAGTCTCTGTCTGATTTGCAGAGCAGATCATCTCTTGCATCCAGCCGAGTGAAAAAGTCCATATCTCACAATGCCGCAATTTCCAGACAGTTTACCCAGAAAGTAGCCACTCTTCTGAAAGAGAAAGAGAAGAAGACTGGCAGGAAAATTGATACAGTTCAGAAGCCAGCTCCCTCATCGTCAGCCAGTTCATCATCCTCATCTTCCCAATCTAAAAACACAGAAGACGAGCAGAAAGCCAAAAAACTGCTGAAACGCAATACAACCAAGCAGACAGCCAAACCAAACAGCAGTAAATCGGCCTCATCTCAGACGAAACCTTGGTAATTTTCCTTATACGTTCTTCTTTATACGTTTTTCTTTTTATGCTCTTCCTTATACGTTGTCAAGTTCGTCCTTAAGCGTGTTTTCCACATTCGACCACATTACTTTTTTCTCTTCTCTTTCGTGAGAGAATTTGTCATCATATATGCATGACAGCTAGAACATCACTACCATCTTTCCCTTCGCTCCCCAGCGGCCAGCCGGGAGTAGCCCAGTCCCCTGGGTCGTCTCTTCCGGCTCACCCTACATATGCACCTCAGCCGGGCATACCCACCCTGCCTTCACCGGCTTGTCCCTGCTTGTCGGTGGGCAGCAGTCTATCCTATTTTGTTGTCACCGAAGCCAGTTCGACTCAGAAAGTTTTGAATTATATCAGGCAAACTCTGGTCTCAGCATCCAGGCTGAAATGGGAAGGAAAAGCAGGAGAATATTACAGGAATAGCCTTCGCACTCTAATGAAAGAGGAATCCGAAGCTGAACTCGCCCTAACCAGAATGCGCCGTCTGTGCCAGTAAGAATGTCAGGAGATACACCATGATTCAAGCACGTGTCAGGGCACATATTTATGCCGGTCCTACCACCATTGATCTAAAGAAACTAACCATCTATTGCTTTGCCTGTACAACTTTTGCCAACATGCTGGATGAAGCATCTCGTCGATGGAAACAGGCCAGGCCGGCAGCCTTGGCCCGGTCATTTACACTGTCACCTACATGCCCGTTCTACTCAGGTCTCCTGCCTGGGACCAGAATGCAGACCGTTCGCGCTCCTGAATCCATGCTGCTGCCTGGACAAGCTTCGCCACAAACTGCCGTCCATACACCAGTCCCTCTCCCTGCCTTGTTCAGCGACTGTGATTCTTTTGCAGCTTCAGGCATGAGCCTGGCACGGCACTTGGAGAATCTGGCTGATAAAATGCAGCGGGCATACGGTGCCTACTCACATGCAGAACAGTTCAGCACCTCGCTACTGGGACGCCTGGTAAAAGCACAGACTACTCTCAACCCTCTGTCCACCGTGTTCACCATGACGGCTTATGGCTTGGCATCAACGAACCTGCACCTCTTGTCTGACGGAATGAATCCTGTTCGAATCATTACTGACAGCTCCGACTTTCATCAAAGTTTTATGTCAGGTCTGGGAAAGCGCCTTTCCTTCGGTGGGACTGTGAACGATGCTGCTACTGGAATTTCTCAAAAAACAGAGCCTTTGACCAACCTTCTCCAAGGGAATAAAATAACTATCACTTCTGTCACCCCTTCTCATCCCCTATCAAAGCCAAAATCCATCAGTGATTGTCTGAAAAATCAGGAGAAACTGGGCAGGGGGCAGACAGGTACCTCCTACGGTACTGTAGTCATTCAACGCTTTACAACCGCAAATGGAAAGCATAACTGGCTAGTAACCATTCCAGGAACAGACGGAAAAAAGGATTCTCCCTTTGGTTGGACACAAAACGTTGATTTGATGAGCTCCCAGGCTTCCCAAAGAGCCAAAGCGGATAGTGCCCGTTATGTGATTGCAGCCATGAAGAAAGCAGGAATCAAACCCGGTGATTCCGTCGCCCTGGCAGGGCACTCTCAGGGAGGAATTATTGCCGCTACCATTGCCAGCGATCTCAGCCATGATTTCACCATCAAACACGTTATTACAGCAGGCTCGCCTATTGCCAACCACCCTGTTCCTCAAAAAACCTGGATGACAAGCACAGAAGTCAATGATGAGCTAGTCTCCAGTTTAGACGGTAAGAATAACGCGGCTAGCCCCCACCACTTGACGGTGAGGGGAAGCAGCGTAGGCAGTCCTGAAGACCATGCAAGCAACCAAGGAAAGGACAACGAATCAACTGCTGTAGATAAAACCGGAGGAAAAAAAGAGCTGACTCATGGCCTTAATTACCATCGGGCCACCTGGGATGACGCTCAAAAATTGCATTCAGACGCTGTAACCAGCCACGACAAACATTTCCAGCAAACTATCGCGGGAAGAATGGACAAACAATACTATTTTCAGGGACGTATGGGGAGGTAAAAATAATTATGTAAGCGTTTATACCTTGTCGTAACCTTAAACCATGAGGTTAACTGATATCAAGCCGGAGCTCGCGCTTAGTCCCTTGGACGGACGGTACAGCCGGCAAACCGCCCCCCTGGTCGAATATCTGAGCGAAGCTGCATTGAACCGGCAGCGCATTGTGGTAGAAGTGGAGTGGATGATCCACCTGGCCAACGGAAGCCACGATGACGATGGTCAGTCGTCCATCCCAGGAGTTCAGCCTTTTAGTCAGGAAGAACTCGATTATCTAAGGAAAATCCCGGAAGACTTTGGTTCCGATCAAATTGCAGAATTAGCCGAGATTGAAGCTGTTACTCACCACGATGTGAAAGCTGTGGAGTACTTCATCGACCGCCGCATGGAAGCAGCAGCAGACGCTCTAGGCACACAGACCCAGCTGACAAGGCTGAAGCCCCTGGTCCATTTTGCCTGCACCAGTGAAGACATCAATAATCTCTCCTATGCTTTATGCATTAAACAGGCAGTGGAAAAGGTCTGGATTCCACAGTTCCGTGAGGTTGTTAAGCTTCTTGATACAGCTGCCCAGAAATTTGCCAATCTGCCTATGCTCAGCCTGACTCATGGCCAGCCAGCTACCCCGACAACTTTGGGTAAAGAGTTGGCGGTGTATGTTTACCGTTTTAACCGCCAGCTTAGGATTCTGAATAATCAGGAATATCTGGGCAAAATTAACGGGGCTACTGGAACCTTTGGAGCACATACCCAGGCACTTCCTCAGGTAGATTGGCTGTCGGTCAGCAGAAACTTCGTGACCGTCCGTCTGGGACTAACCTGGAACCCCCTCACTACCCAGATTGAATCTCACGATTGGCAGGCAGAACTTTACTCCACAATCAGCCATATCAACCACATTCTGCATAATCTTGCCGTAGATGTGTGGATGTATATTTCCCGGGGTGTCTTTGCCCAGGTACCGGTCAAAGGCGCAACTGGATCCAGCACCATGCCCCACAAGGTCAATCCCATCCGCTTTGAGAATGCAGAAGCTAACCTAGAGCTGTCTTCAGCTCTCTTTGACTGCCTCAGTGCTACCTTAACTGAAACCCGCTGGCAGAGGGATCTGACGGATTCTACTACCCAGCGCAATATAGGGTCAGCTTTCGGCTACAGTCTTCTTGCCCTGGATAACCTCGCGGGAGGTTTGAATTCAATTCACCCCAACACCGAGGTTATGGCCCAAGAATTGGATTCTAATTGGGAAGTCCTGGGAGAGCCTATCCAGACTGCCATGCGGGCAGGTGCTTTAGCCGGTCGCGAAGGCATGGATAATCCTTATGAACGTGTGAAGGAATTGATGAGGGGCAAAAAAATCAGTCACAGCGACGTAGAGGACTTCATTTCCAGCATCAACTTCGATGATCAGACCGCACGCCGTCTGTCGGCACTGACACCCGCTTCCTATACTGGTCTAGCTGAAGAAATCAGCAGTTTGAGAAACGCCTAGGTTCTATGAAACAAAAAGCAGCATACAGCCCTGACTCCCATAAGCAGGATCAGACCGATGATGACATTCCGGCAGACAGCGGTCTGGAGATCATGGACACCGTGTCCCTTCCCCAGACTCGAATTGTAGATACCCCTCCCAAAAGAGTCCACGACCTGTCGGATCTGCTCAACGCCATCCTTTTTCTTCTGGGTTCTATTCTTTTTGCCTTTGCCTCAGTACAGTTACGAGGACTGACAACAGGAGTTAATCGGGATGTCCATAGCATAGGAACTCTTATAAATAACTGGCTTTACATTGTTCCTCTCTCTCTCCTGCAGCAGATAACCACCATTGGAATTATTATCTTTGTTGTATTCCACCTGGCATTCAAGGAGGAATGGACTCAGCTGGCTATGAGCGCCATCGCCCTCATTTGTGGCTTTGCAGCAGCTTTCGGTGTTTCTCAATTAGTGATTGCCATTCACAATCCTGTCTTAATCAATGAACTGCAATCCATCGAGGGAATTCTGCCTGACGTTTTCGCTGCCCTGTCTGCCTTTCTAACCGCAGCCGGCCCCAGGAAAATCCGTACCAGTGTTATATGGGGCTGGAATCTCACCTTCCTCTTGGCTGCCATCCTCATCATGCTCTCTGCTGACTCCTTCACTGGAGTTTTCCTGGCTCTTCTGCTTGGCCGCTCAGTTGGCCTCCTGGTTCGCTTTGCTGTAGGCACCTTGAACGTGGGGGTCTGGGGCAAGGGAGTCATTGAAGCTTTGAAGGAAGTGGGTCTTGACATCCGCGTTCTACGCAGCAGAGCCAATAGTCTGAAAAGACCCGATGCTTCAACTCGCTTGTCTGAGCAAACAGTAAGCATTGATGATGATCTGACCCTGAACTCACGATTGTACGACGCTGTGGATTCCCAAGGAATACATTATACTGTTTCCGTTTTAGATGAACGTCGACACTCAGCCGGCTATCTGCGTCAGCTTTTCCAGTGGTTCCAAATGTCCAATCTGGCAACCCGACACGACAGAACAGTGCGTGTTGCCTGCCATCATCACCTGGACATGCTCCTGGGCCTGCGTCATATAGGCCTGTCCACCATCAACCCTTACGCCGTTGCTGACGCCCAGGAATCCGGAATCATGGTCTACTACACCGACAATCCCCTGAAGAGCTGCAGCTGGGAATCTGTCAGCGATGATGATGCTGTCTGCGCCATGAAATACCTGGAAACCGCAAACCGCCGGGGCTACACCCACCGACGGATTACCCCTGCTAACTTTGTTCGCGACAAAGACGATAATCTTATTCTGGCCGGCTGGGACAACGGCGATTTCGCCAGTATTGAAGCCAATACCAGTGTTGACCGGGCACAAATGCTGGCTGTTTTTGCCACCAAGATTGGCATTGACCGGACAGTTGCCTGCGCGGTAAGAGCCTGGGGACGCGATTATGTGTATAACCTTATTCCTTTCATTCAGAGGGCAGCCATTCCGGTGGAAACCCGCCAGGATCCATCCTGGAACCGCTCGATTCTGAAAGATCTGAGGGCAGCAATGAATGCCCTGATTCCGGAAGATGATGCCAATACCACAGAAACCGTCACCCTGGCTCGTTTCAATGTGCGAAATTTTGTGGGGGCAGTACTTCTTATTGTGGCTGCCCTGGTTGTCTTTACTCAGATGAAACCGGCTGAGATGGTCAAAGCCCTGTCCAGCGCCAATCCCTGGATGGCCCTCCTGTCTTTTGTGTTTGGAACTTTCATACCCTGGATTGCAACAGCCATCTCCCTAGGGGTCTTTGTAGATAAAGATAAGCGGCACATGGTTCCCCTCTTCCTGTCTCAGGTTATGCAAGGATTCACTGCCGTCACCATGCCTGCAGGAGTGGGACCGGCCTTTGTAAACCTTCAATATCTGCGCAAAGCCGGCTATAAAAACACTAAAGCTACGGCCATTATGAGCGCGGTTGTAGCTGTCCAGATAGCTACAACCGGCATTCTGCTCATTATTATTGGTATTTTTACAGGCCGCAACACCCTGTCTGGCATGATTCCCACTGGTACTCTGGCTATTGTGCTGGCAGTAATCGCTCTGCTCGTTGCCATTGTTATGGCAATTAAACCTTTACGAAAACTGATTGTCCGGCGTTTCCTGCCCATCATTCGCTCCTTTGGCCATGATCTGACAGCTGTCCTGACACAGCCAAAGGAACTCCTCTGGTGTGCAGCTGGATCCGTTCTGCAGAACGTAGGTCTGGGCCTGGCATTCTGGTCAGCTCTGCTTGCTTTTGGTTATGCCAATAACCCTATAGAAACAACTTTTGTCTTCCTCCTGGCAAACACCCTGGGATCAGCAGTTCCTACCCCCGGCGGTCTGGGAGCTATTGAGGCTGCCCTGGCCCTGGCTTTCTCCGGCATAGGTGTTCCCTCAGCCATAGCAGTGTCCGCGACCCTGGTTTTCAGGATCATGACTTACTGGCTGCGCATCCCTCTGGGAGCTGCCGCTATGCAGTGGTTAAATAAGCATGACCTTATCTGATATCCATCTGCTTCGCGCTCCCAGCTACAGTCCTTGCTCAGGGGTGACACGTCTGTCAAGAGGCCAAAATACCCCTATGGGAAACTACATCCCTGTAATTTTCACAAATTTTTCGGGAAAAACCGCTAATTTGTGCGCTTCTGAGTCGATTTTTTCTAGATAATACGGTAATATCAAACTTGTACCTTGAGTTAAGTAATCCCGCTTAACTCCCCCTATAAAGTAAGGATGTACAACCACTATGGCATACAATAAGTCTGATCTCGTAGCAAAGATTGCTCAGAAGACAAGCCTGACCAAGGCTCAGTCAGAAGCTGCTATCAACGCATTCCAGGAAGTTCTGGTTGAATCCCTCGAATCCGGAGAAGGTCTGCGTCTGACAGGTGTTTTGTCCGCTTCCCGCGTCAAGCGTGCTGCCCGTACAGGCCGCAACCCCCGTACCGGTGAAGCTATCAACATTCCTGCCGGCTATGGCGTTAAGCTGCAGGCAGGTTCCCTGCTGAAGAAGGCTGTTGCTTAAGTTTTTGCAGGATGCATCTTTGCGAGACTACCGCTAGGTAGATCAAGCAAGGTCTTGTGCAATGTGCAAAACATATATAAAAGGAACATATAAATAAAAGATCTGCACAAAGGCCTGATAAGTAAGCCTCGGGTGGAATATTCACTACCCAAGGCTTACTTATTTTTTATTTTTATTTTATTCCTATTTTTATTCTGCGCCGATCTAACTATTCAGGTTTTGTTTATGAAATTGCACGTTGCATAAACCTGTGTCTCTTCAAGTAGATTTTATTGAATTAAATATTTCTGCAGCTCATCGGTGATTAAACCATTGGAAGCAACAATATCGTTATTCTCATACCAGTTGATCTCACTATCATCCCACCGCCTCAGGCGGGCACCAGACTCCCAGACAATAATGCTCCCGGCAGAGACAGCAGGAATGTCCCAATGGTGCAGGGTGGGTTCAAAATAAGCGTCATATGTTCCGTCTGCTACCTTGCATAAGTCCAGAGAGGCGGGTCCAATCCGCTTAATGTCTGCTGGCAAACCGGCCATCCTGGCCACTGCATCAATAGCCCGGCGAGGTTCCTGAGCAAAATACGACATACCAAAGCTAACGACTGACCCTGCCAGAGTCCGAGTAGTGGTGGGAATAATCCTCTGCCGCTTATCCCCCGAACTGGTATGACGAATGCGGATAGCCCCTTCAGAACGAACAGCCAGATAAGTCATGCCCAGGGCCGGAGCATGGACAATTCCTAAAATGGGGTAAGCAGCGCCCGTCTCATTAATTTCAAAAAGAGACAGAGTCAGAGTCCATTCCGACATATTGCGCACAAAATTAATGGCCCCATCTACTTTTCCAATACACCAGTAGTGTCCACCGGGCCGGCGGCTAGTCCCAACCTCTTCCCAGTATCCGTCGAGGGGGGCGATAGAATCCACCTTATGCCTCATAAAACGTAAGACATCTTCATCCACTGAAGCAGTAACCAGTTCTCTGTAAGTCTGAGAGGTATCTACGGACAAAGCCTCCCTGGCATTGAAGATCCGGGGCGAGATTTGCACCTGCAAAGCATTCCTGCCCGCTTCGACTATGGCATCGTAAAGCTGCTGGGCAATATGCCGCAAATTCGCACTTGATAAATCCACCAGGACCATCTCCATATTTTTTTGTAAAAATTAGCCTATGCTCTGTAAAAGGTAATGCAGACATAGTACAACTGTGGTACGAAATGATTTTCTTTTATGATTTGATTTTATGATCTTTTTTTATTATTTGATCTGCCGACCATTATGAGAGCCTTTTGCTTCCAGCACTGACTCCGCTAACCTGCAAGGACTGCCCTGAAAACAGGCTCCCTTGGAGCAATGGCAGTCCTGCCGGTAGAATGCAAGTAATGAAAAATACAGCAACAATCACCGGCACGGTGACAGTCTCCACAGATGGAAGCGCCTTATCCAACCCTAACGGACCCATGGGCTGGGGATGGGCTGAACACACAGACACGACCGGCGGCCATATAGCTTCGTCGACGGGCAGGGACTGTGACTGCGGAGGAGCAAGCAATGGAACAAACCAGATTGGCGAGCTGTGCGCCGTATTACAGGCTTTACGTACCCACAGGGGATCTTATTGTCTGATTATTGAATCAGATTCCCAATATGCCATCAAATGCTCCACCATCTGGCTAGAAGGCTGGAAGAAGAACGGTTGGAAGAATTCCAAGCACGAGCCTGTCAAGAATGCCCCTTTGATCAAAGCCATAGACAGGGAGATTTCTGAGCGGCCAGGACCGGTAAGTTTTACCTGGGTAAAAGGCCACGCAGGTAATATGTATAATGAGAAGGTTGACAGCCTTGCCCGTGGATATGCAGAAAAATGTCAGGCAGGCCGCGCACCTAACTATCTGCCCTATGAAGGATGGCAGTCCCTGATCTCCTCTATTTACGGACACTCCATGACAATTCCCGACAATCCCTCTCAGGCTCCGCAGGCTGATGATTATCTTGCAGCCGATCAGACCAGCAGGCCGGAGGCAGATAAGGATACCACCAAGGAAGGCAGCAGAAACCGGGTATCAAATTCAGCAACAGCGCCAACTATCGAGACTACAGAAACCACAGAGACTACGGTCGCTCATGAGCTTTTAGCCCAGATTAGATCCGCTGCTGACCAGTTTAATCTGGCTGCTCAGAGGCTGGAAAATGCCAGCGCTCATATGGATAAGGCTATTGCCAGCCTTGACGAGGCAATTCGTCGTTTTGACGATAGTAGTTGGGATAATAATCATCAGGATACTTTATTTTAACCGGATATCTTATTTTACATCCGATAAAAATCAGTAAATCTCATACAAGGAGACAATGATGGATAAAGAAACACAGGATAAGCTCAAAAAAGCAGCAGGCATTGAAGCCGCCAAACTGGTCACCGATGGTATGATCGCCGGCCTGGGAACAGGTTCAACTGTCCGCTTCCTCGTTGACGAGTTAGGCAGGAGAACTCAGGAGGAAGGCCTGAAATTCACCGGAGTGACTACCTCCCGCCGTACACAGGAGCAGGCAGAAAGCTACGGAATTAAAATTGTGAACATTGATGATGTAGACAGGATTGATGTCACCATTGATGGAGCCGACGAAGTTGATAAAAACTTCGATGGAATTAAGGGCGGCGGCGCAGCTCTCCTCTGGGAAAAGATTGTTGCCATCAACTCACATAAAATTGTATGGATTGTTGATGAGTCTAAAGTTGTGGACACTATTGGCAAGTTCCCCCTACCCGTTGAAGTTATACCCTTCGGTGCCGGCCATGTTGTTAAGCACTTTGAAGACAAAGGGTACAAGCCTGTTCTGCGCCTAAATCAGCAGGGATCTCCCGTGTTGACCGATGAAAAGAACTATGTGGTTGACCTGCATCTTGGCCAGATTGATGCCCCCCAAGAGTTGGCCCAAGACCTGATCACCACAGTAGGCGTGGTGGAGCACGGTCTCTTCCTCAATATGGTTGACACGGTAATTGTTGGAGACCCTCACGGTCCCCGCATTCTGACCAACCCTAGGAAGATAAAGTAACATGTAATATACTCTCAAGAGAATGAATACTCGGGAGTATATCTTTGTCATAAAAATAAAGCATAAACAAAATATAAAAGCACAAGTAGAAAAGCAAAAAGCCCCTCTGCTGAGGGGCTTTAAGTTTATTCAAGACTGTTTAGCTTTAGAAGGCAGGCGCCTTCAAGCGGTCGCACTACTTGCGCTGATGACGAGTCTTACGCAGCATTTTGCGGTGCTTCTTTTTACTCATCCGCTTGCGACGCTTCTTGATGACAGAACCCATCAGAGCCTCCGTTTCCTAGTGAACACAACTTTCAATATCCTACCCCTATTAGCGGACAGGGTCAGTAAAGAATAGGGACAGAGCTTAGTACCCAAACTTATTGAAGAAGTCTGTCAACTGATCTTTGGGCCCGGTTATCTGAAAAAGAACAGAAGAATTCTGCTCAACCACCACGGCCTGGCTGGAATTGCCAGACTCTTCTTTAACTACATAAGAGCCAGTTTGAGCGCCTTTCACGGACACATTCCCCTGAGCAAGCTGTTTGCCCTTTAACTCATTAGTCACAGTCTGATATTGTTTGAGGGCATAATCATCGGTAGACCATTGAGCCAGGGTCACAGTAATGTCTTTACTCCTATCTCCCGTGGAATAGGTAACCACATATTCCTCGATAGGCTGGGAAGATTCCCAGGCAGTAGTAGGTTTTATCGATTGACGGGCATAGGCCCCCACGGTGGCGGGAAGAACGGTTTTTACTAATTCTGAGGCGTTGGACGGCAGAGGACTGGCCGAAATCGTCGGGCTGGCAACAGTTTGCGACCCCGAAGCCGATGACGATGTGTGGATAATATTATCCACCCCCCCATTCTTTTTCAGAGCCCAGCCAGGCCACAGGAAAGCAGTAATCACAGCAGCAAGGATGAGGACAATGGCAACGATGGAGACCGTAATACGGTTGCGGTGAGAGCGGTTACGAAGTGTTTTCTCCATGCTCTGGAAGGCCTCATCATTCTCAGCAGAATCATCAGCTCCATCATTCTCATCAGCATTACCCTGGCCTGCAGGCAGATCAGTCTTGGTGTAGTCCTCTTCCTGGCTGCCAGGTGCCTGCCCGCGCATAGCAAGACCCCGAAAAGGGTCATCATTATTCTGCTGCTCATTCGTCATATTTCCTATTTTTGCATGGCTTGGGGACTCTGCCCGCTCAATGTCTGTATAGATCAGTAGCCTGCGGACTATGGCAAAGTCACCAAGGAAGTATGTATGCTCTGAATGCGGATGGGACGGATCCAAATGGTATGGGCGCTGTCCCAATTGCGGCCAGTGGGGAACAATCGAGGAATTTCACGAATCATCCCTGCCCTCCTCCCATTCCAGGGCATCATCCTCTCGTTCCCTCAGCCAGGCGGAAACAGAAGCCATTCTTAAGCCTGTTACCGACGAAGGCCTGCACGATGTTGTTCGCCTGTCAACCGGTTTCGAGGAATTTAACCGGGTTCTGGGCGGAGGAATAGTGCCTGGAGCTGTGATTCTTATGGCAGGAGAACCAGGCATTGGAAAATCCACTCTTCTACTGGAAACAGCAGGGAATATTTCCAGAGCCCTCCAGACAGAGGGGAAGAAAATTTTGTATATTTCAGGTGAGGAATCCCTAGCTCAAATCCGTATGCGAGCCAGGAGGATTGGAGCGGTTGTCGCCAATCTGCTTCTGGCCTCTACAACCGACCTGGCGACGGTAGCCTCTTTGATTCGCCGGGAATCTCCGGCCTTAGCCATAGTTGATTCAGTGCAGACAATTTATGATCAGGAAACGGACGGTATCCCCGGGGGCAGCACCCAGGTCAGGCAGGTTGCAGTCAGTCTCATTGATTGCGCCAAAAGTCTGGGAATCCCCATCCTCCTGGTAGGTCATGTAACTAAAGATGGTTCCATTGCCGGCCCCAGAACCCTGGAACATCTAGTCGACGTAGTCTGCCAGTTTGAGGGTGATAATCAGACTGCTTTGAGGCTGCTGAGGAGCCTAAAGAATCGTTTTGGCCCCACTGATGAAGTAGGCTGTTTTGACATGAGCGGGGAAGGCATAGAGGAAGTTGCTGACCCAAGCGGCCTTTTTGTCAGCGATTCTCAGGAACAATCAGCAGGAACCTGTGTGACTTTTATTGTTGATGGTCATCGCAGTCTTCCTCTTGAAATTCAGGCCCTGGTCACTTCTTCTGTCCTGCCCTCTCCCAGACGAACCACCAATGGAGTGGACTACAACCGCTTGGCTATGATTGTAGCTGTTCTTCACCGGCATGGCAGGATATCGTTACTCAATAATGATATTTATGTGTCGACTATTGCCGGAGGTTCTGCCAGGGAACCCGCCTGTGACCTGGCTATCGCCGCTGCCTTGGCCTCAGCTGCCAGGGAGATTCCCATTGACCGCCAGACCCTCTGCCTGGGAGAAATCTCCCTGACGGGGCAGATCCGGCCGGTCCCCCGAATAACAAACCGCCTGCGCGAAGCAGCTAGGATAGGTTTTACCCGGGCTCTGGTTCCTCGGCACAGAAAAGGCTCGCCGTGGTATAAGGAAGCAGATTCACGTCACATCGGGAATCTGGACCTAGTTGAAGTCTCCTCCCTGAAAGAAGCCCTGGAACAGCTTCTGTAGTCCTGAAGACAACCCACCTCTTCTACCACCAGATAGGCAGCAGGTAGTCAGGGTAGCGGACAGGAAGATTACCGACCTGTAGATCCGGGAGCCGACGAGGATTGTGATGAGTGAGAGGGGGACGGTGACGAAGACTGTGAGGAAGAGGAGCCGGGTGAGGAGCTGGTGGAAGGTGAGGGGGAAGGACTAGGTGGCTCAGTCACGGTTAAGGTAAGCTCATTCGATTTAATTGCAGGATCAGACTTAATAAAAATATAAGCCTTGTAGGTGCCCGGATTAACTGTTTTCAAATCTTTGCTGGCCTTGCACACTGACTGGGAAGCTGTGGTTGGCCAGGAAAGAGACTGAGTATCTTTATCTTTCCCCGTCATCAGAAGCATCCTGGACTCACTCTCACACACATCAGACCGCCAGACTGTAGCGTTCCCGCTGGTAATAACTAAAACCCTTGAGCTGGCGGAGGCATCGATCAGGCAGTCTTTCTTGCCCTGGTGACTCATAGTCATGCTGAAAATTATAGACGATCCCGCCTGCACTGTTGAAGTGTTGGAATTAAGGGACAGAGACAGGTACGAAGAGGTACAGTCAGGAATCCCCGAGAGTTTGCTTTTTTCGCTTCTGCTGGAATTTTCCTGGCTGGAAGTAGATGGAGGAGCGGAGGCTGAAGACGAGCCGGAGGCTGAAGGCGAAGCGGAAGAAGTTACGGAAGCTGAAGAGGAAGGGGCGGGGGCTCTGTGAGAAAGCGCA
Organism: Scardovia inopinata JCM 12537; assembly: GCF_001042695.1. NCBI lineage: Bacteria > Bacillati > Actinomycetota > Actinomycetes > Bifidobacteriales > Bifidobacteriaceae > Scardovia > Scardovia inopinata. The sequence goes on from NZ_AP012334.1 coordinate 1,291,070, forward strand.
TGGGAAATTCCCACGATTCCTGCAACCAGGGCGGCGATGACTGCCAGCAGAATAAGAAGGGCAATAATTCTGCGCCGCCTGTATATCTTCTGCATCTGAGCCTTGTTGGGCTTTCTCTTCGGTGGATTCTTCCGCGTTTCCATAATATCCAGTGTAAACTGAAGTCGTTACCGCAGGGGAAGACTGACGGAATGATCCTTATAAATTACGATCAGTCCGTCATCATCTAAAGAAGCCAGGCATTCATCCAGCCGCCCATGATCTGGGCATAAAACCAGCAGCTGGTTATAGGTCAGGGTGGGGGCCACGCCAGGGGGAAGCGCCTGTCCCCTATCTTCTCTTTCTGATGGTAAATGCGGCTCCATCTGTCCCTGACTGCCCTCTTGTACTTTTCGGTTGCTTTCCCTCAAAGCCTGCAGAATCCGCCCCCGAATCTGTCGGTTGGTTCCCTGGAATTTTTGACGAGGACGAGTTGGCCCCTGGCCCAGGCCAGGAAGGCCAGCCGCATAAAAATCACACAAATCCTTAAGAGGGCATTGGGTGCACAGGGGCTTATGGGCAGTACAAATTACAGCTCCGACTTCCATCAGAGCCTGGTTCCAGATGACTGATTCCTCCTTCTTTCGGGGAAGAAGGTCCACTGCAAGCTGCCTGTCAGACGCCTTTGCAGACCCCCCGGTAGATTCCTTGCCTTCAAAAGAGCGGGATAGGACCCGGCGAATATTCGTATCTATAACCGGAACCCGGGTCCCGAAGGCAAAAGACAAGACAGCTGAAGCCGTATAATCCCCCACTCCGGGCAGGGCAATCAGTTGATCGTAAACGGAGGGAACCTGGCCTCCATAAGAGGAGACCAGAACTCGGGCACATTCTTGCAGGCGAAGGGCCCTGCGGGGGTAGCCCAGGCGTCCCCAAGCAGCAATGATGTCAGCCGCAGCAGCCCTGCTCAGCGCGCGGGGAGTCGGCCAGAGCCGCATCCATTCCAACCAGTAAGGACGAACCCGGCTCATGGGTGTTTGCTGACTCATCACCTCAGACACCAGCACTCCCCAGGGGCTGGTCCGGCCAAAACGCCAAGGCAGGTCACGGGCATTATCCTGCCACCAAGAAGAAAGACGGTCATATGCTGCAGTTGCTTTAGCCGCAGCAACAGCTTGGGAAACATGCCTGTCCTGAGTCTTCATCAACGATTGCCTGCTGTCTGTCATCATCTTTATTGTTGCAAATATGGACGATAATGAGCAGACTGCAAGCACCACCCCTATGCCCCGGGGAGTGGATTCCATGTTTGAATACGGGTATAGAAAATCATCTTACGGACCGGATGAACTGGTCACCGACGCCCATGGAAATCCCATCAATGTGGCTGATGCCATGCTCCAACCTTCCCAGGCCAGCCTGGCGGAAACATCAACCCCCCATCTATGCTTCTACTCCCCTAGAATTCCGGGAAACACCGGCTCGGCCATCCGCCTCTGCGCCATTACCGGCACCATCCTGCACCTGGTGGAGCCCCTGGGCTTCAACCTAAAAGATACCAAGCTGCGCAGGGCAGGACTGGATTATCATGATATGACTCATGTTGTTATTCATCCCAATTTCACCAATCTGGTGGAATCCATGCCCGACAGTCGGATTATTTCCTTTACCGCCCAGGCACGGACCCTTTACACGGAAGTAGACTACCAGCCCAACGATATTCTCCTTTTCGGCCCTGAACCCGGGAATATTCCCGATCCCATGGATATTATGTCAGGTGATCATATATATAAACAAGTGCGGTTCCCCATGCGGCCCAGCCTGCGCAGTCTCAATCTTGCCAACTGCGCGGCCATAGCTCTCTACGAGGCGTGGAGGCAGATGGGATTTGCCGGGGGAGAATAATAATAGATCGCTTCCTGTAAGATATAAACAAAGCACAGCAGGAGCAAGAGGTCATGAACAAAGCCATTATTACCGTTGTAGGCAAAGATACGGTTGGAATTATTGCACGGGTATGCACCTATCTAGCTGGACGCCAGGTGAATATCTTAGATATTTCGCAGACCATTGTGGATGGATTTTTTACCATGATGATGGTTGCAGATTATACCCAATCTACCAGTTCTTTTGAAGAATTAGCCAATCACCTGACGGAGCTGGGGAAGACTATTGGGGTTGATATTCACTGCCAGAGAGAAGAAATTTTCACCGCCATGCACCGCATTTAGCGGAAATCTGCTGAAGGAGCACCATCAGAATGATTAATTTCACCGAGGTTGGCGAGACCAATGCCATGATCAGCCAAGAAAAGCTGGATGTACGCACCGTCACCATGGGCATCAGCCTGGTGGATTGCATCAGTGACAACCTGGACACCCTCTGCCGGAACATTTATAACAAAATCACTGCTTATGCCGGCAGCCTGGTCCCTGTCTGCCAGCAGATAGAGCAAGAATTCAGCATTCCTATTGTCAACAAGCGCATTTCTGTCACCCCTCTTTCTTTGATCGGTGCAAGCGCCTGCTCTGACGCCGGGGATTACGTCCGTCTCTGTCAGGTTCTTAATCAGGCTGCTCATGATGTAGGAGTCAACTTTTTGGGCGGCTTCTCAGCCATAGTTTCCAAGGCTATGACCCCGTCTGACCGTCTACTGATTGAATCCCTCCCCCAAGCACTAGCTCAGACTGATCGGGTCTGTGCCTCCGTCAACGTTGGCTCTACCCGCACCGGGATTGATATGGATGCCGTAGAGCTTATGGGACACGTTATAAAAAAGGCAGCTGTGGCAACTGCTGATCATGACAGCAATGCCACCACCAAATTGGTCGTTTTCTGCAATGCTCCTGATGACAACCCTTTTATGGCCGGTGCCTTCCACGGGATTAGCGAGGGGGATGCCGTGATTAATGTAGGCGTTTCAGGCCCTGGGGTAGTGTCTCATGCCCTAGACCAGGCTCAGGGAAAAGACTTTGCCTTCCTGTGTGAGACCATTAAGCGCACCGCTTTTAAAATCACCCGGGTCGGGCAGCTAGTTGCCCAGGAAGCCTCTTCCCGTTTAGGAGTTCCTTTTGGAATCATTGATCTTTCACTGGCTCCTACTCCGGCAATTGGCGATTCAGTCGGTCAGATTCTGGAAAAAATGGGGCTGGCCCGGGTAGGCGGCCCTGGCACCACTGCCGCCTTGGCCCTGCTCAATGATCAGGTCAAAAAGGGAGGAATCATGGCTTCTTCTTATGTTGGCGGCCTGTCAGGGGCTTTTATCCCTGTTTCTGAGGACAGCATCATGATTGATGCTGCCAGCAAAGGAAATCTGACCATAGAGAAGCTGGAAGCCATGACCTGTGTCTGCTCGGTAGGTCTTGACATGATTGCTATCCCGGGAGATACCAGTGATTCCACTATATCCGGTATTATTGCCGATGAAGCTGCTATTGGTATGGTCAATCAAAAAACAACAGCCGTCCGCCTTATTCCTGTTATAGGAAAGACTGTGGGAGATAAGGCTGAATTTGGTGGGTTACTTGGGCATGCCCCGATTATTCCTGTCAACAAAACCGATTGCTCAGCCTTTGTAACCAGAGGGGGACGCATACCAGCCCCGGTCCATAGTTTCAAAAACTGAGACAATTCTCATCTACCTGTGTGTATTTATACACTAGCGGACTATAATAACAATAAAATTAATGCTAAGCTGTACCTATACACAATCAGAAAGGAAGATTATGGCAGACATTGATATCTCTCATGTAAAAGAAGCAGGAGAAGCTAAGCTAAAAAACGTAAAGAATACGGTTTCTTCCTTAGTAGCTTCGGTACGAACAGAGGTGGAACAAAAACAGCAGAAGGTGGAGCACACCCCCTTTGCCATCCATCATGCCAACTTAGTCTATACCTATCCGGGAGAAGGCGGTCTGGGCAAGGAAGAGGGCGAAATCAAAAAGGACATGACCCTTGTGGTGTCCGAGGAAGGAACCATTGAAGCCATCTTCCCTACCAAGGATACTGATCGGGTTTCAGCTATTCCCGCTACTTACAAGCCCCTTGATGCAGAAGGTCGTTACCTGCTTCCCGGCTTGATTAACGTTCATACCCATCTTTTCAACACAGGAGAGAGCCTCCCCTCCAACACCATGACCAAGGAAGCTCAAGCGGAGCAGAGACAGAAGATGCTCAGCGGACCCGGTCATGTAGCCCTACGCGGTATGACCCGCCGGATGGCAAATGAACTTCTCTATTCAGGGGTGACCACCATACGAACTGTGGGCGATATCGCCTTTGACACCGTAGATCTGCGCGATGATGTTCAAGACGGGAAGGTACTCGGTCCTCGGATTCTTGCTTCTGGCCCCATGCTGGCAGGCGTCAACGGTCATGGAGCTCCCCTGCTCTCTATGGAGTGCCCCGATAAAGAGCAGGCCTTGAAAAACATTCATACCCTGCTGGACAACGGGGTCAACGCTGTTAAGATTGCTGCCACGGGCGGCGTGACCGATGCCAAGAAAATCGGCGATGCCGGCGCCCCACAATTAACCGAAGATATCATGGCTGTAATCGTTGAAGAGGCACACAAATCTGGAATCATTGTAGCTGCTCATGCTCAAAGCCTGGAGGGGGTCAAGCGGGCCCTACGGGCTGGAGTAGATACCATTGAGCACGGAGCTGCACTGGATGATGAGGCCCTTGCCCTCTTCCACAACAATCCCAAGAGCCTCAATGGCTACAGCGCTTTGACTCCCACCTTGTCTGCTATTTACCCTGAGACAGATTTGGATCCTAAAGAGCTGGATTTGAGTGATGTTGCCAGGGGCAATGCTGAAATTGTTGGTAAGACCATGACCGAAGGGGCACAGCGGGCAGTTAAAGAGAAGCTGAATATTCTGGTGGGAACCGATACAGCCATGCCTTACGTCACCCAGTACAACACCTGGCGTGAACTTGACTTCTTGGTTCGCTACGCTGGAATGACCAAAGCTCAAGCCCTCTTTGCCGCAACGACAGAAAACGCCAAAGTCTTGGGCTTGGCCGAAGTGACAGGCGCCTTAAAGGAAGGTCTCAGTGCTGACCTCCTGGTGGTGAATGACAACCCCCTGGAGGATCTGCGGGCACTGGATAAGCCTGACTTGGTGGTAGCCAATGGCGTACCGGTCTGGCATCCTCAGGCCACCCACTTCCCTAAGGTAGATGCTGCTTTGGATACCCTGTAAAAAGTATAATTATCAAAAAATTATTAAAAGCCCGATAGAGCGTGAAAACGCAGGGTTCTGGCTGATGTAAAAGGCTAACGTAAAACTTGCACAATACATTGGTAAGTCTTACGTTAGCCTTCTGAAAAGAATAATTTTATGCACATCATGAGAGTTTTATGAGACTCTCATAAGACTCTCATAAGACTCTTTGCGCTGGTCCAGAAGCTACAGCCGTCAGGGCTCGAGGCTGATTAAAACCTCGATCAGCGAAGGCGGTGGCAATCTTCTGGGCAAGGGGTTGGGACTGTCCCTGATTAACAAGGGCAATAATCGATCCTCCAAAACCGCCACCGGTCATCCGGGCCCCATAAGCACCATTGGCCCGGGCTGTTTCAACTGCCAGATCAAGCTCGGGAACAGTCACCTGATAATCATCCCGCAGGGAGACATGAGAAGCATTAAAAAGGTGGCCTGCCCGCTCGATGTCTCCCTGAGCAAACGCTCGAACAAACTCGGTTACACGCCAGATTTCCGTGACCACATGGCGTACCCTCTTCATTTCAACCGGATTATCCAGCTTGTTCACCACTGTTTTCAAAGCAGCCAAACGAGCCTCTTCGTCATCCCCTGTCTGGGCAGCCAGGGTATCTGCCACTTCCCTCAAATTAGCCACTCCCAGCTTATGAGCAGCAGCTTCACAGGTAGCCCTGCGCTGGGCATACTGACCGTCATTAAGCTGGTGGGGAGCACAGGTATCCACAACCAAAAGTTCCAATCCATAAGCAGAAAGATCACAATCCTGCTGAGACACATTCTCGAAAGAAGTTAAACCGGGTCTGCAGTCTAGAAGCAGGGCCTTACCCTCCTGACAGCGCATGGAGGCGTTCTGATCCAAGCCCCCAGTACTGGCACCAGCCATCTCATTCTCTGAAGCAATAGCCATGGAAATCAAGGTGACCCGGCCCTCATCGCTCTTTCCATACCCCAGGTTAAAAGCCTCGTCCAGAGCCAGGGCAGTGGAACAGGTCATGGCGGCCGATGAACTCAGTCCTGCCCCCAGGGGAAGGCAGGAGACAAAAGCTGCATCGAAGCCACGAACAGGCAACCCCTGACGGCGCATTGCCCAAGCAACACCTACAGGATAGGCAGCCCAGCCTTCAACCCCCCCGGCTTCCAAGCCCTGCAGATCAGCATGGGCAAGCGAATCTGGATTGATGGAAGAAACCAGGTTTACCTGAGTATCAGTCCGGGACCGAAGAGCAATAAAAGTCCTGTGGGGCAGAGCAATAGGCAGGCACAAGCCCCCGTTATAATCTGTATGCTCCCCGATCAGGTTGACTCTGCCGGGGGCATCCCATACTCCCTCTGGTTGGGTCTGGAATACAGCAGTAAAAAGATCCCATGCTTGCCGGGCTCCCTGTGCATCAGACAAGGCAGGGATAAATTTTATCGCCGGAGCCGCAGCTCCGGCCGTGCCTGCTGAACCTGGCTTCCTCTCCACAGGATTAGCCGCCTTATCTGACGAATCTGACGAATCTGACACACCTGTCATACCCTGCCTCATGATGTTCTGCCTCATGATGTTTCCTTTCCACAAACAAAAACTAATCCTTAATCCTCAATATCAACCGGCCCCAAGGCACGGAACCGGCTGGCAATCTTTTCCGGAGTTGTATCAGAAATCCAGGCCGCCATACCGGATTCAGAACCTGCCAGATACTTGATTTTATTAGCCGCCCTGCGGAAGGAGAAGAACTGAAGATTAAGACTGTAGTTGATCCTCCTGGGGTCTCGCACAGGAGCCTGATGCCAGGCTGCAATGTAAGGCAAATCCATACCCTGCCCATCTCCCCTATCGAAAAAAGCATTGCCCCGTTTCAGAAGGGCAGAATACATATAAGCCAAGCCCCAGCGTTCATCATCAGTAAGCTGATCCAGAGTCAGAACTCCCCCGCGGACAGGCTGAAGGTGCACCTCCAGGGGCCACCGGGCAGCTGCAGGAACATACGCAATCCAGGTAGAATTGCGCATAATAATTCGTTGTTCTGCCTCCAGCTCTCCCTGGAGAATATCTCTGAGCAGGTTTCCACCGGTGCGTTCATGATACTCCTGAGTCTGTCTGAGTTCCTGTTCAAGCCGGGGTGCAATAAAGGGGTAGCAATAAATCTGACCATGAGGATGGGCTAGGGAAACGCCTATTTCCTGACCGTGATTCTCAAAAGGAAAGATCTGCTCTATTCCTTCTATAGCAGAGATTTCAGCCGTGCGGAAAGCCCAGGCTTCTACTACGGTTCTCAGACGGAAGACAGGGAGATCAGCAGGAAGAGAGGTTTCACCCGGATCGAAGCAGACCACTTCGCAACGACCAGCTGCTGGCCTCTGCTGCCAAAGAGGATTCCCATCCACATAGGTGACAGCATCATCCTGGCCGGGAAGACGGTTCATGGAGGGAAAACGATTTTCAAAGACTACCACGTTATAATCAGTGTCAGGAATCTCACCATCCTGGTAGGGATTGCCGGGTTTACGGGCAGCGAGAGGATTCCCGCTTGCCGTGGCTCCTGGTCCGGCAGTGATTGGCCGGTTCATACGGGCTGTAGCCATGGGAATCCAATCTCCAGTCAGAGGATCCCTGCGCATTTGCGGAGCCTGCACCGGAATAGGATTACCTTCGCCATCAATTCCCGGTTCAAAACGATTGGCCAGCTTCCTGGGATCAGTCAGTTGCCTGGTTTTCTTTCCTGATACATAGTCAGGGTCATCGTCCACATAAAAGAATTGACGTCCGTCAGCCAGCTTGGTTGGCGTAATCCGAATATGCTCTGAGGCATATTCCCCAGGCCGATAATGAGCGAATTCCGTCATCGTTGCTCCTTTGTTGTCAGATGATATTATCTTAGCAGCGGTGTTAGATTTTGTTCGTTTTATCAGAGTTATGAACATGTATAAACATTTATCACATGATCATATATGGTCATATCCGTATACCCTGTCACAGCCCCCCATATCCGTCAGTCTTCACATACAGTCCCAAGGTGGCCGCCAGGCTCGCTGGAGTCTCTTTCTTTTCACGCCAAAACCAGATGCTTAGCAACTCGACGGATTGCGGCCTCCTGCTTTCTGCTCAGGTCAGAATCGGTAATGATGGTGTCAATTTGTGAGAAATCAGCAAAAAGGGACAGGGACGTTCCCTCCCATTTTGTGTGGTCTGCCAGAACCACAGACATATCTGCAATAGAAATCAGCGCTGAGTTAGTGGCAGCCTCCAGGGAATTAGGAGTGAGAAATCCGCGGGGAACCGACACCGAATGGGCTCCCAGGAAGAGGGTATTGACTCTCAGGCCTTGAATCACCTTATCGGCGATAGGGCCAACCAGGGAATGCGACCGGGTTACCACTCCTCCGGTCATAATGACCTCTACAGACTGTGAGCTGTCGGTTATCTGCGCCAACTGGGCAACCGGCAGAGAATTGGTAAGGATGGTGATCCCCTGGCTGCGAAAACTTTCCAGAAGGGTCTGAGCAAAAACATAGGCAGTGCTGCCGCCCCCGATGGCAATCACATCTCCCGGGGAGACATATTCCACTGCTTTTAGGGCAATAGCCTGCTTCAGTCCGGTCTCCATCCTGGAGGTCACAGAAAAAAGAGGTTCCGACAGGAGCGTGCTGGTAGAAACAGCCCCGCCGTGGACTCTTTTCAGCAGGCCCTTGTTGGCCAGATCCTCAATATCCCTCCTGATCGTCATAGACGATACACCGAGCTGTTCAGACAGGTCACTGACCCGAACAGCTCCGCTGTCCCTCAGTTTGGAAAGAATCACCTGTTGTCGTTGAGTTGAGATCATATGAACATTATCGCACACAAAGTGGGATAAGAACAAGCTGATTTTTCTATCCTACCGAAGTAAATTCCTCTTGGATTTGCGTTTGCCAGTCACAAGCCGATAAATCCCCCAGCCGGTAACCCTCCACATGGCCTCTAGCACAATTCCCGCCCCCATCTTAGAGGATCCTTTAGTGCGCTCCACAAAAATAATGGGAACTTCTATAATTCTTCCACCCGCATATTCAATCCGACGAGTCATATCAACCTGGAAAACGTAGCCATTGGCCTGGATTTTATCCAAATGCAAGCGGCGCAAGGCCTCCGCCCTGTACGCCCTAAACCCGGCTGTCACATCATGAGTAGACAAACCCAGAGCCAAGCGGGCATAGGTAGATCCGCACCAGGAAATAGCCTGCCTGTACCAAGGCCAGTTTTCAGTTCCTCCCCCGGGGACTCTGCGAGAACCTATACAGGCATCACAATCAGGACGGCTTACCAGCTGCCCAATAACCTTCCTCAGGTCTTCCGGCCTGTGAGATCCATCCATATCCATCTGACAAATAATGTCATAATTATGCAAGAGCGCCCACTCGAAACCAGCCAAATAAGCAGGACCAAGTCCCCGCTTGATAGACCTGTGTATCACCATTATCCGCCTGTCGGCCTGAGCCATCTTCTCAGCTTCCTGACCAGTACCGTCAGGAGAAGAATCATCAACAACCAAAACATGAACCGAAGGGCAGCAACGAAAAATGCCGCTGAGGGTAGGCTGTAAATTGTCCTTCTCATTGTATGTAGGCATAACAATGAGAATCTTCAGATTATCAGCAAAATTTGCCTTATGGACAGTCACGCATCCCCCTTTATTGCATCTGTTCCCATAGTAACATCTAGCAAAGCAAAGGACCTGAAGACAGGGGTCAGTCATCCGATATGTCTATTATGGAAACGTTGAGCCGGCTAAGCCGCTACAGACGATGATGTTTTGAAGATAGGAATTGATATCGCCATGATTGCACCCAATCAGCATCGACAGATAGACCCTGAAGCAATACTCCTGCATACTGCCTTGTTCAAGCATGTTAAGCCGTCAGATGCTGATCAGTTAATTCCCCACCTTCACCAGCTCGAGTATGCAAAAGGAGATTTTATCTTCCGCGAGCGCGATACTGATACCCGCATGTTCATATTAGAAAATGGAAAGGTGAAACTGACTCGGGAATCTCATGACGGGCGTATTCAGCTCCTGAGCATTCATGGTCCGGGGGAAGTTTTGGGAGAAATTCCGGTTTTTGATCCTGAGGGAGGGCCACGAACAGCCTCTGCAGTTGCCATGAAAGATGAGACGGTGACCGTTTCCCTGTCTCATGAAGCCTTGCTGAAATGGTTGGATGATCACCCGGAAGTAGCAGTCAGCATGCTTCAGGTTTTGGCCCACCGTATGCGCAGAAACAATGAGAAAATCAGCGATTTCGTTTTTATGGATGTACCCGGCCGACTGGCCAAGACCCTGATTGATCTTGCCCGTCGCTTTGGTCAGCCCACAGAAAAAGGCCTATTGGTCCCTCATGATTTAACCCAGGAAGAACTGGCACAGCTGGTAGGAACGTCCAGGGAAACAGTGAACAAGGCGCTGATGGATTTCACCAACCGAGGGTGGATTGCCAGAGATGGTCGGACAATAATTATCTATCGTCCGGGAAAACTCATTCTTCGCTCTAAGCATTAAGGCATCGTTTTCTGACCAGATATCTCTTTTCTTCAGGAGGACGAAGTCCGGTGGTAGACGCTTAACCTTAAAATGGAAGTATGTCTGCTGAGAAACCAAAAAAGAGTATAGGACGTATTTTTACACTCCTTCTGGCCTACCTCATCTTCTGCATTGCAGGAGGAATTGTAACCTCGGGCTTTTTGCTGCCTGGAGCAGTAGTTGCATCTAATGCCGTACAGAAACTGACTCCTAATCTGACTACTACCGACAACATCACGTTCAACCTGTCAGACCTCCCACAGCAATCCCGCATGTATGCATCGGACGGGACAACACTTATAGCTACCTTTTACGATCAAAACAGAATTAATGTTTCCCTGGGCAAGGTGTCCAAAGTCATGCAGCAGGCAGTGGTAGCCAGGGAAGATCGTCGTTTTTTCCAGCATCATGGCGTTGATCCCCAGGGTGTGCTCCGCGCCTTTGTCCAAACCTATGTCAATCAGGGAAATACTCAGGGAGGCTCTACCCTAACCCAGCAGTATGTTAAAAATATGCTGATTGAACAGGCACAGTCAGAAAATGATCCCATTGGCGCCTATCACGCTAAGGAAGACACCATTGCTCGCAAAATCAAGGAAATGCTCCTGGCTCTGCAAATTGAAAAGACTTATTCCAAGGCCGATATTCTTCAAGGATACTTGAATATAGCTCAGTTTGGCACGTCTACTTATGGTGTGGAAACAGCCGCTCAACATTATTTTTCCAAGTCAGCAGCGGATCTCAATGCCGGTGAAGCAGCAACCATTGCAGCCATCACCAAGAATCCGGCGAAATATGATCCTACTGTCAACGTTGCCGAAGCACAGAATCAGCGCAACATTGTCCTCGACCTCATGGTCACCTGCAAGTTCCTGACCAAGGCTCAGGCCACCCAGTTTAAGTCGGTTCCTCTTCAGAACATGCTCAAGATTAAGGCAGTCAGCGTCGGCTGCCAGGCAGCAGGAGACTCAGCATTTTTCTGTGATTATGTGGTTCATAAAATCCTTAATTCTTCAGCCTTTGGAAAGACTTCAGCCGAACGCCGCAGACTCCTTTACGAGGGCGGCCTGACTATTATTACTACTCTTGATGTCAAGGCGGAAACAGCGGCTAACGCATCTGTCCGCAAGGTCATTCCCGTTAATGATCCGTCGGGTTTTGAGGCGGCTATGGCTGCTATTCAGCCCGGAACAGGAAAGGTCCTGGCTATTGCCCAAAATCGCACCTATAACGCCACCACCAAGGCTGGCGGAACATCAACGGCTATTAACTATGCAGTAGACCAGGCAGACGGAGGCGGAATTGGAGTTCAGACCGGTTCAACCTTCAAGCCCATTAACATGGTTTCCTGGCTATCTAACGGCCATACAGCCATGGAGTCTCTGCGAACGTATACCAGTTATCCTAACGCCAGCTTCCCTTGCTCAGCCACCAAGGGAGGCTACTGGCAGGTGTCTAATTCAGGAGGTGGGACGGTTAATCCGGAAACCCCCTACCATGCCCTGATTATGTCTCACAACACCACTCAGGCATCCATGGCTCAGAAAATTGGCCTCTGCGCCATCGCCAAAACAGCAACCGCCCTGGGCTACCATAACGCAGCTCTGGGGAATACGAACATTGAGAACAACATGGAACCTGCCATCATCATTGGTTCTCTCAATGCTTCTCCCCTCACCATGGCCAGTGTCTACGCCACTATTGCAGCCAATGGCGTTCACTGCGATCCCATTGCCATCACAAAAGTCACTAAGAACGGCAAAGATATTGCAGTCCCCAGTGCTAATTGCAAACAGGCTATTTCCAAAGAGGTAGCACAAACCACTGCTTATATTCTCAATAAGGATGTGACAGACGGTGCTGCCAAGGGAGCCCAGCTTGCTAACAATCGTAAGACTTTTGCCAAAACAGGTACAGCAGAAGATAAGTACATGGACAGTGTTATTTTCACCCACGGGGTGGCTGCTTACACCACCATGGGCAATATGGAACAGCCGAAATCTTTCACCAGAAGGACAATAGGAGGGCAAACCCATGACACATGGTTTGGTTCCTATTCTCTTCCCATCCTGACCAGTTTTATTAACGACTACGTGAAGGCAGCCCATATCCCCGATGATCCCTCTTACGGCAAAGCTGACGCCCGTCTGATGGGATGACGGGTTGTATCCGCTTGAAAGTCCTCAGTCTACCTTTCCTCCCCAAAGGTATATGCCCTAAGGATCTGTCCCCCAGGGTACGCAGGGCTGCAACAGATAGAGTTACATGAAAGTTGCATGAAACAGTATCACATATGAAACAATACCTAGCACTGTCATATATGACAAGAAGGCAAGAACGATGAGCGAAAATATACCATCCACCATTGGAATTATCGATGTGGGAGGTGGCTTTCGGGCTGTTTTCAACGCCGGTGTTCTGGATGCCTGTCTGAAGAATAATATTCATTGTGACCGCTGTTACGGTGTCTCTGCCGGTAGTGCAGATTTGGCCGGATATCTGTCGGGCCAATACAGGCGAGCCCTCCGCTTCTACGTTGAATACTCATTCCGCAGCAGGTATGCCAGTCTCCATAACATGATCCATCAGCGGGATTTTATTAATCTGGATTATATTTATGGAGACTTATCCAAGCATGATGGCGAATATCCTTTGAATTACCCAGCCCTGAGAGATAATCCTGCAAGTTTTACCATTGTTGCCTGCGACGCCAGAACCGGTCAGCCTCATTATTTTACCAAGGATGATATCAGCCAGGATCATTACGATGTTTTCAAAGCGTCTAGCTGCGTTCCAGCTGCCAATTCTCCCTATGAGATAGACGGCGTCCCCTACTTTGACGGAGGCATAGCCGATCCCATTCCCATCCAGAAGGCTTTCGATGACGGATGTACCAAGGTGATTGTTTTGCTGACCAGGCAGAGAGACATCCCCCGGGAACCTGGCCATGACAGGTTGCCGGGCAAGTTGTTGGAAAAGCGCTATCCAGCGGCGTCAGACCGGATTCTTACCAGATATAAAACCTACAACGATCAGATTGCCTTAGCTGAAAAGTATGAAAAAGAAGGCAAGGCCCTGATCATCGCCCCCACTGATCTTCACGGACTGGATACGCTGAAGAAGACCCGCCAGGGGCTGCTTGATATGTATCAGGACGGAATGCAGCAGGTTGATAAAATCAAAGAATTTCTTTCCCACTAGCCACCCTTGGCAACGGTTCCATCAGTAGATTGCGGGAAATTCTAAGAATATAAGTTTATGGAGGCTACAGAAATATGAATAATGCACCGATTGGTGTTTTTGATTCAGGAATGGGCGGAATCTCAGTTGTTCGTCAGATACGTCAGGACCTGCCCCACGAAGATATTCTCTTTTATGGAGACAGTGCTCATGCGCCCTATGGGACCAAACCCACCGAGCAGGTGAAAGAGCTGAGTTTCGCCGTTACCCGGCATCTGCTCTCTCGGGGAGTTAAAGCCATCGTTATCGCCTGCAACACCGCAACCAGTGCAGCTGCTCCCGATCTTCGCAGCAGCCTCTCTCTCCCTGTCATAGGCATGGAGCCTGCGCTGAAAGTTGCCTGCGACCGGGGCGAAGGCAAGCCTCAAAACGTTCTTGTTCTTGCCACCTCCCTAACCTTGCGGGAGAAAAAGTTTGCCCGCTTGGTTGAGCAGGTTCGAGGGAATAACACTATTCATACCCAGGCCTGCCCAGACCTAGTGTCCTTGGTGGAATCTGGCAAGGTGGAAGACAGAGACCTGGCCATAAAAACCATTACTTCTTATCTGAAGCCTTACGATCTTAATTCCCTGGATTCTGTTGTTTTAGGTTGCACTCACTTTATTTTTTACCGCAACTACTTCCGTCAGATCCTGCCGGATTCCGTTGCAATTATTGATGGCAACGCCGGTACCAGCCACCATGTGCGGACGATCCTGGAAGAATCAGGGAATCTGGCCGACAGGCCGGATAATTATCAGGGACAGGTTACCCTGGAAAATTCCCAAAACACCAAGGAACTTGATCTTCTGGCCCGCCACCTCCTGGAAGCTCCCCTGCCTCGGTAAGCTGGGTATGGCAGGTCACACTAAGACCAACTCCAGTCCGGGAAAAAGCTCCGGGTGATCCAGCAGATAATCCCTTAATACAGCTGCCTGGTTATATACCGGGCTTTTTGCGGCATAAACCAGGGTTACCCGCTGATGAGCTGCAAGAGTTTCTTCCAAAACCGTCAGCCCTTGTGACCTCTCCTCTATTTCCTTCCTGTAGGCAGCAATAAAATCGTCGAAAGTCTGCGGATTATGGCCCCAGGATTTGCGAAGATCATTGCTGGGAGCAATATCTTTCAGCCATAAATCAATCCTGGCCCGCGCCTTGGAAATCCCCCTAGGCCAAAGCCGATCCACTAAAATCCTATATCCATCAGCTGGGTCAGGCTGGTCATAAGCCCGCTTAATTGCCACTTCTCTTTTGCCGCTTACCGGGACCGATGCCTTCTCTGAAGTGGCCGGATTCTCAGTTATCTCTGCTTTATCTGTCATAAATACACCTCCTCGTTTATTATAAACTCCGCATAGACTCCGCATAAACTCTGATGGAAGGCATAGCTGGACAGAAAGAACACGGAGGCAGCACTTTGCCAAGAGACACATATAGAATATAGATGTTCACCCTGCGGCGAAGCAGGGGAAAAACTAGACGGAGGTGGACTATGGCTGAAGGCACAGCCTCACCGGTCGCACAGTCAAGTCAGAACGATCACATCAACCAGCCTATGCGGGTTGAAAAACACGGTGACAAGAAGCTGGCAACCCCAAAAATAATCTGGAGTTTTGCCATAGGACAGCTGGGATGGGCTATTCTGTCCGGGATCGTTTCCAACTGGCTGGTGTATTATTATCAACCCAGTGCGTTTATGAAAAAGAGTGGGATGACCCTTTTCATCACCCAAGGGGCGCTCTTTGCCGGCATCACCCTGATCGGGCTTATTGCTGCTGCCGGCAGGCTGATAGATGCCTTCCTGGATCCCTGGATTGGAGCCAAATCTGACTCCTGCAAGCATCGTCTGGGCCGACGGATGCCTTTTATGCGTTATGCAGCTGTCCCTTTTGGGCTGATCACCACCCTGGTCTTCGTTTCTCCCCTCAACCACATCTCCTGGATCAATGACATCACCCTTCTAATCCTTGTCCTGGCTTTTTACTTCTGCATGACCTGTTACTGTACTCCTTTCAACGCCCTGATACCTGAACTAGGACGGACTCAGGAGCTGAGAATCAACGTTTCAACCACTATTTCGATCACCTTCTTCTTCGGTACTGCCTTTGCCTATCTAGTGCCCAACATTGCTTCCCTCTTCACCCCGATCCTGGGAGTAGCAGGAGGTTTCAGAACAGCCATCGGTATCCTGTCTGTTATTGCTATCATCTGCATGCTGGTGCCTACCTTTACTATCAATGAAAAGGAATACGCCCAAACCACTCCGTCAACTTCCGGAGTCTGGAAAAGTCTGTCTAAAACCTTTAAAAATAAGGATTTCCAGGTTTTCATAGGATCTGATATTCTCTACTGGATTGCTCTGACTATTTTCCAGACCGGAATGCCTTTTTATGTCACTGTTCTCATGGGATTTTCCAGCAACATGACTTCCATCTTCTTTGTTGGTATGACTATCCTCTCCCTTTGCTTCTATGCTCCGGTGAATATTCTTGCAAAGCGAATCGGCAAAAAGAAGTTAGTCGCCTTTGCCTTTTTCTTCTTCTGCCTGGATTTCTTCATCACTGCCTTTGCGGGGACTCTGGGAATCCCTTCTCTCGCCTGGGCCATCGTGATAGCTGTTTTAGCAGCCATTCCCATGGCGATTCTAGGAATCCTTCCCCAGGCAGTGTTGGCAGATATTGCTGAGGCGGATTCGGTGATTTCCGGGGAAAACCGGCAGGGTATGTTTTACGCAGCCCGTACTTTCAGCATGAAGCTGGGACAATCCTTGGCCATGATTATTTTCACCTCTGTTGCCCTCTTGGGTACCAATGGCTTTGGCTACAGGGCTACAGCCCTAGTGGCCACTGTTCTCTGCCTGATTGGTGGAGCGGTCTTTGTTGCTTATAAAGAGAAGCATGTTCTAGCAACGATTGATAGACAGACCAGCAGAAATCCAGCCTAGTCCCTGAAGGCTGAGCTCCGAAGTCTGAACACAACTAAAAACTAAAGCGGAAGCCTGTGAAAAGCTTAAGCTAAAGAGAGGCTAAAAATACAAAGAAAATACAAAGAAGGTGTACTAGAATCTGACAGCTGCTGACAGCTATTCGACTATTCACGTACACCTTCTTATCAGGAATGATCAAGAATAATCAAGAATGCTCAGGAATGATGGCCTGCTAAGCCTTGTCTACGATAGCGGAAACTTCGTCGCTGGCTGTGTCCTTAATGTCATAGGACACAGCCAGAGTCTCCTGAGCAATCAGATCGGCAAACTGCTCTACCTTAGCCCTGTCAGCTGGAGGAACAAGCAGGGTCAGATTAATCCTATCGGAAATATCCAAACCGGCAGCTTTCCGCTCATCTTGAACCAGACGGATAGTATCCCGAGCATATCCCTCTGCAAGCAGGTCATCAGTCAGCTCCGTGTCGAGCAGAACAAAACCGCCTGTAGGCAAAGGAGCGGAGACAATGGAATCGGTATCGCTGGCATGAGCCTCTTCAACCCGGGAGTTAAGCTCATATTCTCCAGGCTCCAGGGCAATATCCCCCTGAGGGGTTTGCACTGTTACCGCTCCAGATTGATCCTTCTTCCAGGAGCCTGTCTTGGCTGCCTTAATTGCTAGCTGAACCTGTTTGCCCAGGCGAGGACCAGCAGCACGAGCATTGACTTTGAGCTCATTGATAACGGTCAGATCGTGTTTACCTGCATCCTCAACCGTGGTATATTCCACAGTTTTCACGTTGAGCTCGGACTTGAAAATGTCCTCGCAGGGCTTGATAGCAGCCGTGTCAGAAACCACAATCGTCAGTTTCGACAAAGGCTGACGGACGCGAATCTGATTTACTTTGCGCAGGGCCAGAGAAGCTGAAACTACCTCGCGAACCTTCTCCATAGCTGCAACCAGACCATCATCCTGGCGCAGAACCTGCCCAAGCTTAGTCTGAGGAGCATCCTTGTGCCCTTGCTCAGTCAGATAGGGCCAGTCAGTCAGATGAACCGATTCGCCCCCAGTCAGACCGCGCCAGATAGTCTCTGTTTCCATGGGAGCCAGAGGGGCCATCACCCGGCACAGAACTTCCAAAGCCGTATAGAGGGTATTGAAGGCGGTCTCATCTTCGTTCCAGAAACGATCTCGGCTGTTACGAACATACCAATTGGTCAGCAGATCAATATAATCAGCAACAGCGTCGCAGGCATCGGAAATAGCAAACTGATCCAGGCTGGTCTCCACAGAGGAGACCAGGTTATGGGTACGGGCCAAAAGATACCGATCCATCCTTGACAAACTGCCGACTTCAGATGCCTTCACCTGTCGGGCTTCCAAACCCTGCCCGTCGTGAGCGGCATTGGCATAGAGGGTAAAGAAGTAGTAGGTGCTCCACAGGGGAAGCATAATCTGCCGAACTGTATCGCGAATACCCCCGGCGGTAACAATCAGATTGCCCCCGCGTAGGATGGGAGAACTCATCAGGAACCAGCGCATGGCATCAGATCCATATTTGTTGAAAACTCCATTCACATCAGGATAATTGCGCAGGTGCTTGCTCATCTTCTGCCCGTCGCTACCCAGAACAATGCCATGGCAGATGACGTTCCTGAAGGCAGGGGAATCAAAAAGGGCTCCGGCCATAATATGAAGAGTGTAGAACCAACCGCGGGTCTGGCCAATATACTCCACCACATAGTCCCCGGGGAAATGCTGCTCAAAGTATTCTTTGTTCTCAAAAGGATAGTGGAACTGAGCAAAAGGCATGGATCCTGATTCAAACCAGCAATCCAGAACGTCAGAAATTCGACGCATTGTAGATTTACCAGTAGGATCGTCAGGATTAGGTCTGGTCAGAGAGTCGACCCATGGCCTGTGGAGGTTGATTTTGCCCTTGTCATCTGTAGGATAACGGCCAAAATCGCGTTTCAGCTCTGCTAAAGATCCGTAGACATCCACCCGCGGATATGCTGGATCATCAGAAACCCACACGGGGATGGGAGAACCCCAATAGCGGTTGCGGGAGATAGACCAGTCGCGGGCGTTTGACAGCCACTTACCAAACTGGCCGTCTTTCACGTTGTCTGGAATCCAGTTAATTTCCTGGTTATGAGCCAGGAGACGATCTTTAATCTTGCTGACCGCAACAAACCAAGAAGAAACGGGTTTGTAAATCAAAGGAGTCCCACAACGCCAGCAATGGGGATAGCTGTGGATGTAAGACCGCTCCTGTACCAGGAAGGCACGATGATCTTCAGGGATATCAGCCAAGGCCCCGGTATGGTGGCGAAGATCGCGAACGATGGGGGTATTGGCTTCAAAGACTCGGGTTCCCTGATAATCAGGAACCAGAGAAGTAAAACGGCAACCCTCATCCAAGTAATCTACTGTGCGAACCCCATACTTGTTGAGGGTGTTGATATCATCCTCACCATAGACAGCCTGGTGAACCAGACCTGTTCCCTCAGTTGTTTCCACATAATCTGCAGGATAAATTGTGAAAGCATTCGGATCTTCGCCCTGCTCGCCGTCCTGACTGGTTGCTTTTCCATCAGCCAGATAGGGGAAGACGGGCCAGTAGCGGCGACCAACCAGGTCAGAACCCTTCAGCTCCTTAAGGACTGTGTAATTATCGCCCAATTCCTTAGCAAACTGAGGGAGCAAAGCCGTGGCAAAATATAGCTTCTTACCGGCAAACCTGCCTTCTGTGGGCTGAACCAGGCTGTAATCGATGTCAGGACCGACCACAATCGCCAGGTTGCCGGGAACAGTCCAGGGGGTCGTCGTCCAGAAAACGGCATAAGCGTCTTCATCCCGCATTTTGACGGCGACTGAAACAGAGATATCCTGCCGATTCTGATAGACATCCGCGTCCATGCGCAGTTCGTGATTGCTTAAAGGAGTTTCATCCTTAGGGCAGTACGGCAGGACCCTGTATCCCTTGTATGCCAACCCTTTCTCATAGAGCTGCTTGAAAGCCCAGATGACCGACTCCATATAGGTGGTATCCAGAGTCTTGTAGCCATTGTCAAAATCAACCCAGCGAGCCTGACGGTGGACATAGTCCTTCCACTCGTTGGTATATTTGAGAACAGATCTGCGGCAGGCATCATTGAAGGCAGCCAGCCCCATCTTGTCAATCTGGCTCTTGTTCTCAATCCCCAGCTCTTTCTCGGCTTCCAATTCTGCCGGCAGGCCGTGGGTATCCCATCCAAAGACGCGGTTGACACGGCGCCCTTTCATGGTCTGATAGCGGGGAATAACGTCTTTAGCGTAACCGGTCAGGAGATGGCCATAATGGGGTAAACCATTGGCAAAAGGCGGGCCATCAAAAAAAACAAACTCATTACCAGAATTGTCTCCGCTGGGACGCTGCTCCACTGACTTCTTGAAGGTACCGTCTGCATCCCAATACTTAAGGACCGATTCCTCCATATCAGGAAAACTGGGATTAGGGGTAATTGCTCCCCCGCCAGGTTCAACATCGCGGGTAACAACCCGGGGGTAAACGCGCTGATTTCGGCTAAGCTTAGCAGCCTGGGCATCGTTTGCACGACCGGCCGTAGTTTTACTATTCTGCTCGCTCACATGCACTCCTCTGTATGACTGATCTTTCATGATGATTCATGACCTTTGACCTTGTCACGAGGACGATGCATGAGCTCCTTCATCCAACGACCCGCTCTTTGCCGATAAAAGCAATATCTTGTGGCTCTGCTGCTGTCTGCTGGCTGCTGCGGCTCATGACCGCGGTACCACCTCGCTTGACAAATGCGACATCTGCTTTCCTGTTTCTGCCAGACCCAAGCTGGTAACGCATTTATCCACTTGTGGCGGGCTGTGTCGGGCCTCTCCCGTCGGTTCTACTGGGAAAGCGCAAGTCTTTCCTTTCTTCCGAAGGCTCCCCGCTGATAACGGATCATTGCCCTGTGGGATTACTATAGCACTGACCAAGATCTTTTTACGCTAGGAGTGTGATAACCATGGTTCATCACGCATTTTTCCCTCCCCTCTTCGCCAGTCAGACTCTTCAGACGGAGATCTTTCTTATCCTCACCAACCGAATTCCTCAACCAGAGTCATCAGTCAGAGTCCTCAACCAAAGTCATCAACCAAATCTTCAGCCAACGACTATTCAAACTTCTTAATCAATTCTCCCAGCAAGACCCATCATGATTTTGACAGTCATTATCCTGACAATAGCCTGAGTCATCAAATCAGAAAAACTTGTGTCCGACCTGGGGCCCTTGCCAGAAGTCCGCTGATGATGGGCTGGACGTATGATGGAGCACCGATACAGGCCATATCGCCACCAGCTTCTATCAGCTTAACTCCCAACTGGTTGATAGGATACCCGCTGATTGCACCGGCAGATAGGGAATCAGAAATCACTATCCCCTGATACCCCTGTTTTTGTCTTAAATATTGTCTGATAATTTTTTGAGAGAATACTGCCGGAATACCGGGATCAATCTGACGGTATTGTGCTAAAGACATCATCACCATTGCCGGATGATCCTTAAGAACCGCAATAAAAGGCTGAGTTTCCTTGCTATCCAGACGGGTTGTAGTGTCTACGGTGCCACGAGCTGTAAAATCGGTGTTGCCGGTCACTGCTCCAAGACCAGGAAAATGTTTAATTGCGGTCTGAACACCGCTGCTTTTCATCCCCTGTACAAAAGCCGATCCATGAGATGCCGTACCAGCCGGGCCCAGACCAAAATCGCGGTTCAAAGCGCCAATAGGAGCATTTGCCGATCGCTGTACCTGTACGGTTCCCAGCACCGGAGCCAGATCCACATTAATGCCAGCCGCTTTCAGCTGACTCCCCCATCGAGCTGCTGACAACCGCAACTGATCGTCCGACATCTTCCCCTGGTAGAGGGCAGAAGGCATCCTCTCAAAACCTGGACCCCTCACATGCTGGACCAGCCCGCCCTCATTGTCAGTGGCAATAATAAGTCTGCTGCCGCCAGACTGCAAGGCAAAGTTTTGTAGCGCATCGACCTGCGGCTTCAACTGAGGCTTCCCTCCATTCCAATTGCCAATAATCAGAACCGATCCCACATGCTGCCGCTCGATTAAAGTCCTCATACTCGAAGCTGAATAACCAGCCTGCAATGGTGCCATGATGGTCTGTCCGACTTTCTCTTCCAGACTCATAGACTTGACTCGTTCAGCAGCTTGAGCCGCTGCTGTTGTCCAGCTATTCTTCCACTTTTGTTCAGCGGTTTGAGGAATGGGAAACGGCGCCGGAGAACGTTTTACACTACCCCGGCGCGGCAGATGAAAAGAATCACCTGTTGCTGTCGTTCGGGATGATTGCGACGCCAGCGGAGAGACTGTCTGGGAATTTTCTGGCAGCTGCCCCATTTGCCAGCCATTCCATAATCCTGACCGAAAAAGGCTGACAGCTGCTATGACGGCAATGACAAGCAGGGCAACAGCAGTGATAAGCAGGAAACGCTTTTTTCGACCAGACCGTGGTTTCTTCATGCTTCCATTATCCCACCTTATGGCAGTGCCTGGCGACAGCGCCTGGCTCACCCAACGCGCAGAAATGCTTGAGTGGCCTCTACCCCGACCCCGCTCACCCAACACGCAAATGCAATCAACAACCCTTACCCCAACCCCGCTCACCCAACGCGCGAATAGGGCAAACTCACGCTTGAAATTGTCACTATAATCTTCAGTATGTACGCGTTGGGTGAGCGCTCATGCACGAATCCGCCTGAGGCTGCAACTGCGCGTTGGGTGAGCGCTACTCAGGTCTACGCCGAAGGCACAACATCTCGTTGGGTGAGCCGTGATTACGATGAAAAGAAAGTAAACTAGCCATAAAACCAATTGAAAATTGGGTGAGCTCTCCTCTCGGGATCTCAGCATCGCAGCGTTTCGACATCCCGACATCTCGTAGCATCTCGACATTCCGTAACCTTTCGACATCCCGACATTCCACTGCCTTTATAAGAGCATGGTCCAATACCCTGGATTACAGGTTAGAGAGCGCTTCCTCCTTATAGACTTATGAGACAAAGACTTATGAGACAAAGTAAGACAAAGAATGTATCAGGAAAGCATAGATACGGCAAAGAACACGCACGGCACAAAACAAAGAATTCAGAAGAGAAGGAAGAAAATAAAAGTAAACAGAAAATAATGAGAAGCAGGAAAATTGAAAAACAAAAAAGAAAACAGAGAAAACGAAAAAGAAGAAAGCTGGAAAAATCGAAAATAAAATAACCAGCCAGACACGCTGCCTTGTGGAGTTGTCTGGCTGAAATTATTTCTGATTGGAGTTTGCCTGCTTACTTGTCTTTTGCATAATGAAGATGCTGACCCGAATGAACAAGAATCCAAGGCTTTGATCCAGAGCAAAAATCAATGGTCTTCCTAGGCACTTGTTGAGAAATTACTTGGTAATTATTATTCCCGCGTTTGGTAATTAAGAAAAGAATCCACTCAGTATCCTCGTTAGATGTATTAAATTTTGCAGACACAGACTGAAAAGCTTGTGGGAAAGAGCTTGGATCTGCATAAGGACAGACAATCAGCGCCTGGGACCAGCGCGCATTATTGACCTTGCCAGGAAGGACAACAGTTGAATCCCCTGCTGCAACTTGACTCTGCAGGTTCTTCTGAACTTCGGCAGCTTGATTCTTATGAACGGTTGATACGGTGATTCCAACAGTAAGTACCAAAACCATCACTAGGGCAATAATCAGCGCCGCAAGTTTACCTTGTTTATTTAGTTTATTACTGGATGCGGTGTGTAAGCGGGCAGTAAGATTGTCTGAATTCTGGGGATTGCCGTTTTCTGCCTCCTGCAGCGGCTTGTTTGCTTCTGTGACACTGGTCCCAGACGTATTATTATTATTCATTTAAGAGTCACCAACTTCCTTTTGTTAGCAAGGTTCTTACTCATTGTAAGGGCTTGAGAATCAGTTTTGGTTTTCTTACCGACCGATCGTCCAATTTTATTGTTAGCAAGATCCATTCTCTTCTCTCTTTGTGGACCAGAACTATACTTTTCGTGATTAGTTGCTATAGTCTCTGCATTATGGATGCCGATATGATGTGTCATAAGTGCATTCCAGTAACAATGCCGGAATGCATCACCTTTACCATTGTGAAGAGATGATTTAAAATACCTTGCCGCTGTATTACTTGCAGTATTAGCATCTTTTGCACCTTGTTTACATCCTGAAATACCTACCTGTATGACACATGCAACCTTCTCTTTTGCACTTGCAAAATAACGATCATAGTAACCTGAAGCGGGGTAACTTTGTAGTTGTGTCTTGTTGGACCCAATATCCTTACCAAAGAACAAATTGTTTACTTCTTTGTCAGAAGAATGATCGATATACTTTAAAATTTCGTGTTTTTGCTCCATTGACATCTTATCGAGTGTTTTAACCGGATCCTGCGATTTACGTAAAATTGTTACAGGATCATTTACTGATGCCATCGCATATTGCCCAGGAAATACAGCGATAAACGATACGCAGCAGAGCGCGGTTATTATTACAAGCAAGCACCTCTTCAAGCTTAACTGTTCCATATCTATCTCCTTATATATTAAGCGTAAACAATCTTCTAGTTTGTCACTTTCTGCCGAATGCCAAAACACTAAAACTGTTTACACTTATCTAGTATAATGTGAGTTTGGACGGAAAATCAGACTGTGCCTCCTAAATTATCAAGGCGCATATTAGAGAACAGATTGCTGGAATACTATTATTGTTTCAAACGATTGGACCCCTTGGGCAGTTATTACTTTGCTGGAGTATTCCTAGAGAACAGTGCTGTAAAAGCGGAGAAAACGATATGTGGAATATTACTTTGCTCCAAAATCGAAGTATTTCACTCGAACTTCTGTCGATTGAAATTAGACACTATGCGCTGTCGCGTTGTTGATGACAAATCTGTATAGCACAGATCAGGCAAGATTGAATATACGGCATTCCCCATCGGTTGCCGTTAGCGACATTGCCTGAAGAAAGGTGATATATTTTTTATAAAAATTCTGCTAACGATCTAGAAGCCACTAAAACTAAGATGCAGAATATACAAACAAAATCAATATTTTTAATGAAAGTATACATCCCTGAAAAACCCAGACATCAATAGACACCTCTCAGAAACAGTTTAGAATAGCAGTGATAATCGATTGATGTGGCTTGGTTTTTGTTCCTAGTAAAACTCACTCTTAAAGGGAGGATAATAGGAATATGAAACAAGGTAAACGATACAGCACAGAATTTAAAACACGTGCTATAGAACTTTTAGAAGAAACACGAACGACTGCACAGTCTGAATCCGAAGCAGTAGCAACGATAGTTTCATCGCTTGGTATAGCACAAGAAACACTACATAGATGGAGCAAAATAGCTGATGCAAGAGCAGTTCCGTCGTTATCTGCGCGTCATGCCCAAGAAGAAGTTAAACGATTACGCAAAGAAAATCGTGAGTTAAAATGTGCTAACGAGATACTTCAGACTGCTTCAGCTTCTTCGCCTCCAGGCTCGACCAGACCACGCATTAAAACATAAATTTATTCACGTGTACGCGTCTCGGTTTGGTATCGAGCCTATATGCACGGTATTACATACCGTGTTCGAAGATGGTTTTATGGCTCCTCGCGCGTATTATCAAGCCAGGAAACGTTCTATATCTGTTATGAGTGGGTGGTAGCGAGAGATATCCAGGTGATTCATGCTGACCGGTTCATGAAAACGTATGGATATCGGAAAATGTTTCATCAACTCATCAATTAAGGGTGGATTCATATCGGGCGTGACCAGGCAGCACGTGTTATGCGTGAACTTCATATTCACGGTGTAACGCGTGGTAAACATCCTATTACTACAAGGAGTTTGAAAGGAACAGGTGGTAGGCACGATTACGTTAACCGTGATTTTACTGCTTGTGCTCCTAACCGGTTACACGTGGCTGATATCACGTATGTGAAGCTTGTCTCTGGTCGTTTCGCGTATACCGCTTTTGTTACTGATGTGTTTTCTCAGCGTATCGTGGGATGGGCTGTTTCTCCTACGATAGTGTACTCAAAGATTTACCGTTAAAGGCTTTAACTCAAAGCGTTTCATGGGTTTGTAAACATGTTGACACGAGCAGGCTGATTCAGCATAGTGATCATGGGGTACAGTACACGAGTAGTGTGTATCAAGACGTGTTATCTGTGTATGGTATTACTGCCTCTACTGGTAGTGTTGGTGACTCGTATGATAATGCTCTAGATGAGAGTGTTAATGGAGCGTATAAAGCAGAGCTTATACGTCAGTGTAAGCCTTTCATGGATGTTCGTGAGCTGGAACAGGCTACTATGCGTTGGATTTCTTGGCGGAATACCAAGCGTTTACATGTTGGCTTAGGGTATAAAACACCTGTCCAGGTAGACATGAGTATTACCAGAGCCAATCCACCGGTAAACTAACTATGAAAGTGTGAACAAAACCAGTCCACATCAGATACTCTGAAAGTATGTATTCACTGACTGCAGTGTACAAAAAACTTAGACTTTTTAAGATTAAATAAAGTTCTTCCTTATACAGATAAATACAGCATCCTGCAAAAAATCTATTATGAAATAATTTCATAGGATGTGTACCAGTTCCGAGGTTACATACTCAGCTGTGTATTACTGAGAAGGTAATCTAAGAACGTTATTCGATACATCATCCTAAAAGAACTGTCTGTTACAGCCAAGTACAAGGGCAAGTGTAGCTCTTTTAAGAAGAAAAGTATCTACTATTAGTAGCCTTGTAGTTCGATACTTATATGAAGATAAGGCTTGCCAGATATGATTGACAGCAATTACAGAACTCTCAAAAAAGTTAGTAAGGAATATTTATTATCTATCATAAACTTTCTATATAGGATGCCAGCCATTTTGATGATTGGAGCATTACCTAACGCAACCATAATCTGTTTTTGTATATCTAATAACCTACCAAGCGCAACCATCCAATTTTTCATCCGCACCGTCAAATCACATTATTCATAGTAATCAAGGTTGTCACTATCATAAGTTTGAATGAATAAGATTAAGGAGGTATCAGGTCTGATACATTCCAGATCTCAAGAGCCGATTTGCATGGGCCAGTACCTCTTCAACCATCTCAAGATAGAACTACTTTATCACCGTAACTAGAATAATTGTGATATTCGTCAGTTCGCCATAGAGTTAGACGGTACTATAACTCGATTAGTGCACAGATCAAATCGAATCAACACGAGGGGACACCAGTCTTTTTCGAATTTGAAGGAGATCAATGCGAATAGTGTGAAAAAATATACGCACTACTAATTTATTTTATATATCTCGCCTGAAGTTTTCGATCCATGATACATGCAATTTTTATCTAATCGACGCAATAAATTCCAACTTTTACCTCATCTGGTGGAAAGAATCGCGAAAACGTTTAATCCGTTCAAAGCTGGCAGCAAGAGCGATGAGAATAATTCCGCCCAGAGCAAGCCAAATCCACCAATAATTCTGGGAAACCATCACCAGGTAAGACCATGTTTTAACAAGAACATGAATCACCAGACAGACAGCTCCCATGGACAGGGGCGCCTTCCACCGCATGAGGGCTCCTATAACTATCATTATTAAGCAGATAAGCAGGATATAAACAGACCGCAGGATGGAATCTTTATAGATCAAAATGGCCATGGAAGGAATAACCAGGAGGGCACTCCCCCAGCCTACCGCTGCCCAGCTGGATAGGCGAGGATTAGACCGCATCCGCATAACTCCATCGGCAAAGGCAAGTGCGCCAAGACAAATCAGAGGAACTTCATAGCCCAGAGGGCTGTTAACCTTGGCATTATAAATTGATATTCCCAGGGCTGCAATAATCGTAGCAATTATATACGATCGGCGCAATTCTAATGCTGCAGACAGGGTTTTGCTGCCCAGGGTAAAGAAGAGGACTGTCAGCAGAACCACCACAAGAAAAACCACGGTAACTACTGGTGTAACGATCGGGGGTATTTTCTTGCTGTCAGTTGTTATTGCCCACATACAAACCTGTAAGGTCATGGCAGAAGTAAAGCAGATAGCGAGCGCCCCTTGTTCCCTGCTGGTAATATGAGCTATTGTGAGCAGCGATCGCCTGGAGCCAGAGGAAGCTCCTGGGGCAGGAGTAACCGCAGGAGCGGAGGAAACCGCAGGAGCAGCAAAACCCGTAATGCCCGGCGAAGCGGAGAAACCAGGGGCAGGAGCAACTGGTGCAGGAGGCACTGCCCCAGCAGGGGTAAGCGCCGGCCCCGCAGGAGTAGACTCAAAAGGAGCAGGAGGGGCTACCGATCCAACAGGCAAGGGTGCCGCGGCGGTAAGCGAGGAGTCGATGGATCGGCCGAGAATTCCCAAGACAATGGTTATGAGAGCGTACAGCAGACAGGAGGAGATAAGAATAAACAGAAATCCGACATTATCCGCAACTATTGTATCCATTGTCGTTGAGGCTTCATCGGCAGGAGCGAAGCTGAAGTAGAATCCCGAGGTGGATTCGCTGATGACGTTGTTAACAAAAACGAGAAAGCCCATGGTCAGAGCAGTATCAGTCAGGATACGAGCGGAGGTGTTGGGAGAATTCACCAAGCCCAGGCGGTAAAGGACCAGCATGACAAGATAAGCGGCTGCATAGAAGGAGCCCATCACAAAATTCAGCTTCATCGCAAAGACCGCCCGTAAGACCGGAAGAAGAGGAATCATAATGAGTGCTGTGCCAATCAAGGCCAGATATTCCGGTCTGGTCAAATTCCATCTGCCGTTAAAGGAACGGGTCTGCGATCGAACTTTGCCAGCCAGCAACATCCAGGCAAAAGAAATAATCATAATTGACAGATTGACCAGGTCACTGGATCCGGGCAGGGCAGCAAGATTAAGAATCAGGAAGGTGCCCAGGACAAATAGAATCCAGCGAAGATTGGGCTCAACCAGAGCAAGAAGAAAAGCAGGAACTATCAGTAAAAGTGTTGCAACACAGTTAATCCATCCATTACTGGAAAAAATATACCAACTCCCCCACGTATGGTTGTTAGGGAAAAACAAAGGCGCTAGTATGTACGAACTCGTCACACAAACTGCACACACAAATGTAAGCAGAGTTAGTATCCAGGTTGTCGTGCTGAGCCTGGATTCATCAGACTTGCGCCGCTTTTGCTGAGGAGGCATGGAACCGGTGGGGATTCCAGCAGGAAAAGCAAGACGGGGACCAGGAATAGCACCGGCAGGAGCAACAGGACCGGCCCCAGCAGGAAAAGCAAGACCGGGACCAAGAGCGATTTCAGCGGGTGATGATTGTTTGGAAGGACGCCGAAAAACAAACAGACGCAGTGCCAGCATAGCGACCATAACGGCAGTAAAAGACAGTATACTCCCAAAGATAAGGGTATTACTGTAATTGAAGATGCAGGGCAGAAATCCCAGGCCTGCACTAAAAATAATCATGGAGCTCATTGCCAGACTCCACAAAGGACGCTTCATCAAACGTCCCAGCACATATCCGAGTCCGAGAATAAGGCTGGTACAGAGAAAATAAACCGGCCACAAGAGACGATCCCCTACTGCCGGAATTACATGCGCATACTGAAGGAAAAGCGAATCCACCACCAGGGTTGCTGCAGCCAGCCAGCCCAGCCCCTGAGCCGTAACAGCAACTTTTTTAGCAGAAAGAAGTGCACACAGGAGGGAAATAATTCCCACGACCGCCAGGCTTACAGCTCGTCCCCCATTGTTCATCATCCTATAAGAGACCGCTGCAAAAACAATGGCAGCCAGAATGAGAAGCCCTACCCCGCAGGAAAGAAGAAAAATCTGCAGAGAATTCCTGCTCTGTTCCTGATTTACTGCCTTGCCGGTTTCCGGATGGACCTGCAGTGAATCAGTTCCAGCTATGGGCATGCCAGACTGGTTACTATAATTACTCGGAAAAGGTGTTTGTGCAGGTACAGGATCCTTCCTCATATCCTGCATCACACGGAGACGCTGCTCAAACAAGTCTGCTGCCTTCAGGGACAACTCCCTGACTTCGCGCATCCGGGGATCAGTCAGATCAAGACCCAGCCGAGTCAGCCGGGGATTTGTTAGCGGCTGAAAGGTGTCGGGAGACAGGGTCTGCGATCGCAGCTGCTGCACAGAATGCGGCCAGGCATACGGGACCTGATTCTGGTTACCAGCGCCGGCAGTACTATGCCGGATTTCTTCCATAACAGCAATTCTGCGCAGAAGAAGATCAGCAATTCTCCGCCCCAGCTCTCTCACCTGTTTCATCCGGGGATCATCCAGCCGTATTCCATTCGGAGTGTAGCCAGACCCATCAGCCGGAGTCAGAGTATCAGGGTTCAGCCCTTGATTTGTCAGGTCTGATAACGAACGCGGCCAGGCATAAACCGGCTTGTCGGGGCCAGTCTGAAAGGAGCTCCTCTGCCCAAAGTCTGCCTGATGAGGGGACGTCTGTGCCCCCTGAAATCCTTGATTACCCGTGTCACTCATTTCTCACACTCATTTCTCTGTGACAATTTATTCCATTTTACAGGAAAGCCGCAAGCAATCAAAATTAGAAAGAATTTGTGGATAAGTTACAAAAACAGGCAACAGTTAGCAAGACCCTGTGAATAAGTGGTTGTGGAAAACACGCCGAATCATCCTTCCAGCTGAGCAAACTTAGCCTGCATAGTGGGGTTATTCTTCGTCAGCTTTTTCACCTCCACCTTGTCCAGCTTATTGTTGGCCAACCGCAGCTGATTCTCACTGGTAGTCAGAGCCTTCTTCACCGCCTCCATCCGGGAGATTGCCGCATCTATCTGTTTGATAGCCTCTTCGTAATTCTTCTTGTACGACAGATAGTTCTTGCTGAAGGCGTCCTTAAAATCATCAAGCTCCTGCTCGAAATGAGTAATATCAATATTCTGATTCCGTGCCTCAGCCAGCTGCCGTCTCAAATCAACGGAATTCAAGGCCTCATTTCTCAGAAGACTTATAAGGACAATAAAAAACTGAGGCCGAATGGCATACATTTTCTTATAGGAATCATTCATGTAACTAACATCAACAATCCCGTCATTGTAAAAATCATTGTCAGGTTCTAGCATGCTGACCAGGACCGCATATTCGCAATTCTTCTCTTTGCGGTCTTTATCCAGTTCTTTGAAGAAATCGGCATTCTTATGCCTTTGCGATTTTTGCGTGGTCTCACTGTCATTTTTCATATCGAACATGATAGACAGGATTTCCTGACCGTCGGCATCCTTCTCCCGATAAATAAAATCACCTTTCGAACCGGTACGGGAAACCTTGTTATCCTTTTCAAAATAGACTCCCCTGAAAGCAGTGGACCGCAGTTTGTTGAACTGGTTATAACAATACTGTTCCAAATCCTCACCTATAGCCTTAGTCGACTGGGTAGCTTTGAAATTCTTATAAAACGCTACCTGTTCCAGAGCAGCTTTCAGCTGAGCTTCATAGGAAGATTTCTGCTCCACCAGCTCTGTGTGACTTTTAGTCAGCTGATTCTCCCCTTTCTGTTTCTCCAGTTCCAGCTGATTTTTGGCTTCTGTAATTTGATTTGTCAGCTTCGATGTAGTTTCCACCAGCTCCTGTCTGAGACTTGCTATTTCTTTGCCCTTCTCCTGGTCTTTTTCTAGGGCGATTTTGTCCAGCTGGGCTCTGAGCTGGGAAATTTCCTGTTCCTTGGCGTGACGGATGTCGCTCAGCTCTTTTTCTCCCTTGGCTTTCTCATCATTCAGTTTACTTTTATAATCTTCAATTTTTCGTTCCCACTCACTGTCAGCCTTTGTTATTGCCAGGTCACGCTCTTTATCTTTTTGGTCACTGATGATTTTCAGCTGTTCTTCCAAGGAAGCGATTTTCTTATCTTTTTCATTTTTTATTTCGGCAAGTGACAAATCTTTCTGGGATTGCAAATCTTGAATCTTCTTCTCTAAAGCAGCCATCTGCTCCTTCTGATTGTCCATTGCCTCAGAAAATTCAGATTTTTTCTTATTCAGCTCTTTTTCCAATTCAAGCTGATGCTCAGCTTTGAGAGCATCCTCTTCCCTTTGAAGGCGCTCATGGAGTTCTTTCTCAAATTCCTTGCCCCTGACCTGAGCCAACAGCTTCTGATATTCATCTTCGTTAACGGTGAAGGCATGATGGCAATGAGGGCAGACAATCTGCCGGTCGCCGGAACTCAAGCTGCTGCCATCTATGCTGCCGTCAAAACTGCTGCTGTCGGTCTGGCTGTTGGTCCTGCTGTCGTCTGTGGTCTTAGTCATAGTTTTCACCTTACTTTTTCTGGCTTTCATAATTTTCTTTATTTCCCTGTTCTTCCGGATTCTCGTTTTCATCCTTTCGACTGCGAGTCTGGAGGGCCTGGCGGATATAGCTGCCAAAAGGCTTGATACCGGGGTGATTCTCCTGCCCGTTTTCTATGAACCGATACATCCGCCTCCTGGTATCACCCTCATAAAGCACAGGGTCAAAATTTTCATAAACGAAACGACTAGATTGATTCAGAAGAGAATCATCCAGGAGACGACGGTCAATCTGTCCAATAAAATGAGTCACATAAAATGAGTCACTCCCTGGTCTTCATAGATCTGTGTAACCGAGCAAAAAAGAACAATTTTAGCCTGGTCCAGCACAGGAAGTCCATCTATCGTCCGATATACGGTTCTGGCTCGCAGCCGTAGGGCTTTTTGCAACAGGAGTAGACAATACACCAGCCTTGCTGTTCCTTCAAATCGGCGTGTCATCGCGCATGTTCACCTTGCAGTTGGTTTTCCGAAGAGCATCGGCCAGAAACGCGCAATAGCATTCCTTGGGAAGTGATGAAGAAGTCACTTCCCTTTTTCTATGCGCTTAAGGAGCCTCATGAGGTATTGGAACGACAACAGGAAGAGCTGCGAACACGTCGAGCCACGGGAGGATTGGAAAGAATCCATCGAGAAATGGATCGACTGGATGGACGCCATCGGACGCACGAACGAGACCCTGCGTACCCGCTGGTACCAAATCGTTCGATTCTCCAAAGCCGTCGATAAAAGCATCACCGACGTGACTGAGGACGACCTCATATTCTACCTGGCCGGCATGGGAACCGAAGGCAGACGTGGGGTGCACAGCTGCGTCAAGGTCTTCTACCAATGGAGCATGAAGCGAGGGATCGCCCGCTGCAATCCGGCGGACGAAGTGCCCACCGTGCCCATGACCCTTCCCTCCGGCTGCATCTGCCCCGAGGAGAACATCGAACAAGGACTCGCGTCACCCGACGAGGATGCGCGGCTGGCCGTCATGCTGGGCGCGTTCTGCGGCCTGCGCCGTATCGAGATGACCCGAATCAACCTGAAGACCGATCTGGAGGAGAACGCCGAGGGCATGGTGCTCCACGTCCATGGCAAGGACAACAAGGAGCGGATACTTCCCGTGCCGGCGAGGCTTTCGGCGACATTGAGGAAACGCACCGGCGTGTGGCTGTTTCCCGGAGACGTGCAGGGGCACTGCGGCGTCGATTACGTGGCGAAACGCATCAAGACGGCAACCGGATATCCTTCACACTCCTTGCGCCGCAGGTTCGCCACTTGCGCCTACTACCGGAACGGCTGCAACATCGTGCTTGTCAGCCGTATGCTGGGGCACGCCAACATCGCCACCACCATGCGCTACATCGGCCTCGTGCAGGACGAGATGCGCAACGCCGTGGAATCCGCCACACGCACGGACATGAGACTGACCATGCCCACGAACCAGATCGTCGGAACAACCGGCAGCGTTGCCACGTATTCCCTCAGTACCGCGAGGATCGGGTGAACAAACGGTATGCGCCAACATGCTTCTTTGCACATGTTGGCGCATACCAGCACCAGTATCAGAGGCGTCTGACCTCGTTGGCGGAAGGCATCAGGCCGGATAACATGCCCGCCGGGTTAATCCAGTTCCCTCACCGGGTGTTCCCAAGGCTGGAAAACGGCAACGCGGCTATGTCTATCCCCAACGCATCGGCTGCCGAGAACACCGCTTCAATCGGGGCTTCGCCCCGCTGGAGCAGAGCATCGGCAAACCGGGGATCGATACCGGCCTGGGAGGCAAGGTCGTCGGCGTTCCAGGAATGGCGCGCCGCGATGGAAAACCGTCCGCCCCGCCTCGATGACGGCCGCGAACGGCACCTGGAGAACCTGTCCACGCACGACATGGAACGCCTCGTCTCCGAAGCGTTCGGCGTCGCCACCAGCCTCAGCAACGCGGCGGACGGCGAAGCACACCGGACAGCGATGCGCGAGGGACTGCACACGTTCGACATGCTGCGCGAACGATACGGGCTTACGCAGGACGGCCTGTGGATAACGGCCACGGACATGAACGAGAGCCAGAGGACGTTGATTCATTGTCCATAATGGGCGAGCTGTCTCCGCAGACGATTGAGCCGTGAAGCAGTCAGTCCAGTGGACTGTCTGTAGGCGAAGGTGAGACGGCAGTCGCGTAATGGGAATGTTGGACGTCGAGCCGTCCGTCGTTACAGGACGCTGGCACGCGAAGCGGCCTAGAGGGGGGTGGCTCGTAGCGTGTTTCTTGCTCGTGCGCCCTCTGTCGGGAACTGTTGCGATGAGTGCGCGGAAGATAATCGGTGGTTGCTGGATCACCTCTCGGCTTGCGCAGCGGTCGCCGATTTCCATCTCTATTTACGCTGACAGCGGAGAGAAGGGCTGAAATAAAGCCAATGCGTTGACATGACTATGGTGCCGTAGTAATGTTTTGAACATTGTTCAATTAATGTGCGGGACAGGGAGCTTGGATGCTTAAGTACGACAAACGCAAAGAGCAGCTGATTGACATAGCTTCACGCATGCTTTTGGAGAAAGGGTATGAGGGCCTGTCCATCCGGAGCATCATTCAGGAGGCTGACGCGTCGGGCCCCGGCCTGTTCTATTACTATTTCGCGTCAAAGCAGGATATCTACGAAGCGGCCATGCAGCACATCGTCAAGCAGCAGTTAGACCAGCGATGGAGCATCGTACGCGACGAAACACTCGATCCCGAACGGAAGATTGACCGTCTCATCGAATTAGTGAAATGCGACTTCAACAGGTATCGCAATCTTCTGGATCACGGTGATAACAGGCAGATTCTAGATACCATCAGCATGACCCTGATGACGGAAGAGATTCCTATGGCGGAACACATCATCAACGAATTGCTGGAAAGGAAAGGCGTCGCGTCGCGTGAGGCCGCGGTGGATGTGCATGAGCTGTCATGCTTCATCGTATACGGGCTCAAGGGCATACTGCGTGAGAAATTTGCGAATCCCGACACCATACCGGATACGCCGACCTTCCAGTCCATCAAGCGACTGCTAGTCGGGATCCTAGAGTTTATGCAAGGAGAAACACCATGTCGTTCATTGACGTCATCAATCTGACTAAACAATACAACAGCAATGACGTGCAGACTATGGCCTTGGATCATGTCAGCTTCTCCCTCGACGAGGGTGATTTCTGTGTGGTCCTTGGGCAGAGCGGCGCGGGAAAGACCACGCTGCTCAACATGTTGGGCGGCATGGACTCACCCACATCAGGTTCCATCACAGTCGATGGCACTGATATATCCGGTATGGGGGAACGCGCCTTGACACAGTATCGCCGCAACTCCATCGGCTTTGTGTTCCAATTCTACAACATCATCCCCAACCTCACCATTCTAGAAAATGTGGAAATGGTCGCACGCTTCGGCGGAAAGAATTTCGACCCGCAAGCCGTCCTCTCCGACGTTGGTCTCGGCGAGAAAATCCATGCCTTCCCACAAGAATTGTCCGGCGGACAGCTCCAACGTGTGGCCATTGCGCGAGCCCTGTGCAAGAACCCGCAGCTGCTGCTGTGCGACGAACCTACAGGCGCGTTGGATTCCAAAACCGGACAGTCGATCCTAAAACTTCTGATGCGGATGTCTCGCCAATACCGCAAAACCGTGATTGTGGTAACGCATAATTCATCGATTGCGCGAATCGCCGATGTGGTCGTCACCATCAAAGACGGCAAAACCGAATCCGTGCAGCGAAACAACAATCCGGAATCCATTACCCAAATCCAGTGGTAGGCGTCTTCTATGCTCAAGAAAATACTGAGGGATTGCAGAACCAACGCAATGTCCCTAAGCGCCATAGCAGTGCTCGTGTTCCTTACCCTATTCGTTTTCTCAGGACTGTTGTCTGCGGCCCACGGTATGAGCTACGAATTCGAACGATGGTCTATGCAAACCAACTTGGCCGATGCGTGGGCGAGCGTGCGATCCGCAGATGCGACGCTCACCGATGAAGTCAACAATGCCAAGCACGTGTCGCATGCCGACGGATCGCTGATCGTCACCGCCTCGATGAAACGTAACGGAGCGAACAAGCTGCTCACCGTCAACCTCAAAGACTCCAACGAAGTGTCCCGCCCACTCGTCAATGACGGCGAACAATTCGACACTAAGAAAAAGAACTCCATCTGGATTGACAAGAACTTCGCCGACGCCAATCACATCAGCACCGGGGATACAGTCACCATCAATGTAAA
Source organism: Scardovia inopinata JCM 12537 (assembly GCF_001042695.1). Classification (NCBI taxonomy): domain Bacteria; kingdom Bacillati; phylum Actinomycetota; class Actinomycetes; order Bifidobacteriales; family Bifidobacteriaceae; genus Scardovia; species Scardovia inopinata. Next base: position 1,327,583 of record NZ_AP012334.1, read on the forward strand.
CAAGTCCCCGATCGCATTGACTGTACGGGGCCTCATCACCAGTCCGGAGTACATCGGCTACACCAGCCCAATGAACGACATGGTGGCGAATCACGACCGCTACGGGTACGCATACACTAATCGTGCATCGCTGCCCGTGACTTTGAATCGCATCAACAGCATAGCGGTCAAAGCCGAACCCGGCTGCGATACCGGCTGCATCGCCCGCTCCGTTCGAGACACGCTAGGCAACGCAGCCGTCAGCGTGCAAGGCCGCGACGCCAAAACCGAGATTTCGAAGTTCCAAGCCAAAACCGCAAGCATGTACCGCATGTCGTACATGTTCTCCACGTTGATGATTGTATTGGTGACGCTGACCACCATCACCACTATCAGCCGACTGGTCAACAGCCAGCGCAGCTCATTGGGACTGATGAGAGCGCTGGGCATATCTCGCAGCGCCCTGATCTCCGGATATCAGATATATGCGATTATCGCAACGCTTCCCAGCGCCCTCCTCGGCCTGTTCCTCGGACCTGCGCTTCTGGGACGGCTGTTTCTGGACAAACAACGGTTCCTGTTCAATCTTCCCCATTGGCAGGTCCGCATCGACAACGCCAGCTGGCTCATGATGCTAGGCATCATCATCATCGCCAGCATCGCCTCCATCATTCCAGCATTCCGCATCACCCGCCTGACGCCCGCCATGATCCTGGACACGAACACCATGCGCGGCGTCGGCACCATGCGATCAACACCGCGCAACCCGCGCCGCGACAGCCAACAACACTGGCAATGGCACTGGATCATGCGGGATAAATCACGTTCCATGGTCAAAGAAGGCATCTCCGTCGTGGCGATTATCGGCGCGACCGTTCTGGTGATGGCAAGCTTCGGTGTGCGTCTCTCGCTCACCACCACCAACGATATGACATATGGCGACGTATTCCGCTACGGTCGGCAGATCCAGCTTGCCAGCGGATATACCGACACAGACTACGACACAATCATGAGCGACTTGCCGAATAACACGCAAAGCCTCGAACAACTGCCCATCACTGTTACAACGGCGCATCACGAACAGTCATCCGTCATGTCCATCGCCACACCCGGCATATTCCTCACGGCACGTGACGACAAGCGCGAATCTATGCCAATCACTACGCAAACCGATGGTGCGTACATTTCTGAAGGACTGTCGAAAGCTCTCGGAGTCACCAGCGGCGACACCATTAGCGTCGACTCGGCCAGCATGTCAAAACCGGTCATCATGACCGTTATCGACATCGTGCGCGTCAGCAGCCCGCAAGGCATATACCTCAGTTCAGCATATTGGAAGAACCTCGGCGAAACGTTCCACCCCACCAGCATCATGGTCGATGGCCGCGTGCCCAGTTCCGTTGTTAACCATCCGGCGGTGCAGCGGGTGGACTCCCTCGCATGGAACAAGGCGCAGGCCAACAAAGTACTGGACACCTTCCAAAGCATCCTGACACTGCTGATGGTTTTCGCGGTACTGCTGGAATGGTTCATCCTGTACAGCATCGGCACACTGAACTACACCGAACGATACCGGGAATACGCAACCATGCGAGTGCTCGGCTTCCACATCAAGGAAATCCGGTCCATCATGCTCAAAGACAGCTTCGTCACTTGGATTCTGGGCACAACCCTCGGCATCCCCCTGGGCATAGGCTTCCTGAACGCATATGTGTCCATCGCCGATTCCAAGGACGCGCAATTTTTCGCATATCTTCCCACACCATACATCGCGTTGTCGGCCCTGTTCGTGTTATGCAACATGCTGATTATCGAACTCGTCATCGCGAAACGAATCGCCAACATCGATCTCTCGTCCGCGCTGAAAAGCGTCGAATAGTAAGAAAAGAGGAATCTATGACTATAGGAATCAGCTCTGCAGGAATCTCCGTGCCAATCCGAAGATTGCCGGTGATCGACACCGTATCACAGTGGAATAACACATCGGCTGATCTAATCGTCAAACAATTCGGAACGGAATGCCGACTTCTTTAGGAAGCGACGAAGACACCCTGACGTTGGCACATGAAGCCTCTCGTAATTGCATGGATAACGCAAGAGCTGACCCGTCAGATGTCGATGCAGTGTTCTTCGGCACTATTACATGGACGATGAGGTGCAATACGCAGAACTCGTCATTGCATGGAACGTTAAAATGCTGCTTACCGCGCAAGATAAATCGCAAAGCGCCTTGGCTTCGTTCCTCGGTATCCAAAGGCCTACCATGACCAACAAGATGAAAGGGCGTATTGCATGGTCGGTAAGCGGACTTAGTGAAGTCTGCCGATTTTCTCGGAACAACCACCGAGGCCCTGATGGACGACTCCCTGATGTTGCAACTTCAATCAATCGGAAACAGAAAAGCCATCGGCGACACGCCGATGGCTTCAGGTGAGCTCCTGCGGCTGGGCTTGAACCAGCGACCGTCCGATAAACAGCGCCGGATTCCTCCAGTTTATCAGTTCCGGCTTTCCCGCTTTGGTTTGGACGGCCCTCTTTGATTCCGGCGAATTCTGCCAGCTCCATAAGATTTTCGTCGATGATATTCATGGTAAAACGGCCAGCCCGTTCGATCTGCCGGGCTGCATTTGTTGTTGATACCAGTCCCAGAGTAACAGTGTCAGCCAGATAATATGACGAGCTGCATGTTGTAATATTCATGCCGTGCAGCTCGTCTTCATAACCCAGAATAAAGATAGGAAACCCATAATAGAGTTTCTGTGTCTTGTAATCAACCAACATAGTTCTATCTTACGAGGGATGGGATAGAAGAAGAAAGAGAGGGCCGAAAAGACACAATTGGAGAGACCTGACTGGATTTTTCATCAAGTTTCTTCATCAAGTGTCTTCACCAAGTTTCTTCATCAAGCTTCAGCAAGGGCCTCCACAGGCGGAGTAGACACAGCCCTGTGGGCAGGAATAATACTGGCCAAAAGCGCTGCCAGAGCTGAGATTCCCAAGACCAGGAAGTCCATTCCCCAGCTCACCGGGAAAACCATCTTGCCAATGGTACTGAAGATCATAAAAGAACCCAACCAGCCAAAAAGCGTTCCCAGGATAATTCCCAGTAACCCGCTGACCGTGGCCAAAAGCAGGGCTTCCACAGCCAGAGACAGCCGCAGCTGCCCTCGGGTCATTCCCAGGGCCCGCAAAGTTGCCGATTCTCTGGTTCTTTCAATAACCGAAAGGCTAAGGGTATTCGCCACGCCAATTAGAGCGATCAGCACAGCTACAGCAAGGAGTCCCACCAAAAGGAGCATGATTCGGTCGATAATCTGTTCATAGGTATACCTGGTGGCAGCCACTCCGGAAACACTGATATTCCCCGACTTGCTTAGGGCATCGTTAATAGCGCTGATAACGGTACCCGCCTGAGAGCTATCCACATTCAGGGAAACCAGAATCATGTTTCCTCCCTGGTATGCGGTCAAAGATTTATCGGCAAAGTAGGAAGAGTTGATAAAACCTACTGCAGCATAATTATTGTTAATAGACTGATAAGGTGTCTGGACTGCAGTCAGTGACAAAGGATCCTTCTTGGCAGCTTGGTCATTATCGGTGGTGAAGGTCACTTGACTGTGATCTATAGACCACTGTTTCCCTTCGATTTTGCTAGGCAAGAGTATCGTTCCCCTATCCAGGGCATGCTGGGGAAGAGAAACCCGCAGAACAGACTGCAAATCCTGCCTGCTGTTGACAGCAGCCAAAGCTATGTACTTCTTCCCTCCCCTGGCATCGGTCACTGTTCCTGTTGTCATTGGGGTCAAAATGGCATTCTTTACCCCGTCGACAGCTTTCACCTTGTTCACGGCATCAGCATCTGCCCCGTCGCCAGTAATGACAGCGTCCACACTGTAATGATCGGATAGGGATCCTGTAAGAGTCGCTTTCCCTGAAGCGGCACCAGTAGCTATGGTTGATACCAGAGTCACTCCAATCAGAAGGGCTATGCCAGTGGCGGCAATCCTGCGCGGATTCTTCTGAATATTTCCGTGTGCAATAAGGGCAGCCGGGCCAGTCAAGGATACCAGCTTCCCCGCACCCTTCATGGCCCGAGGCAGCCAAAAGATAGATGACAGTATCAATCCCAGGAAAATCATTATGCAAGCCGCAATGGCAGTTAAGAGTGCTATTGTCTGGGTATCACTCGACTGCTTGGCAGAAGGCAGCGATATCTGATTCATGGTGACTCGGATAGCCCAAAAGGCCAGGACTAATCCCACAAGAACTAAAAGGGCACTAAAAATTCCCCGGGCTTTTCCTCCCTTCTTTTCAGCTGTAATCTCCAAGGGACGCAGGGCTTCCAGCGGAGTCACCGAGGTCGCAGACCGGGCTGAGCTCAAAGAAGCGAAAATCGTCATTATTGTGCCAAAAATAAGAGGAACAAGCAGGGCCTGCCAGGTCAGAACCAAATGCAAGCTGGCACCAGTAGCCTTGAGAACCCCTAGTTTGATAACCAGGGCCATAATTCCAACGCCTGCAAGGATACCCAGAGCAGACGCGACCAACCCCAGGAGAAAAGCTTCCATCACAACAGACTGGTAAAGCTGTTTTTTGCCTGCACCGATTGTTCGCAGGATCGCCAAAGTCCGCCTCCGCTGAGCCACCATAACCTGGAAGGTATTGGAAATCACCAGGGCTGCCACAAAAAGAGCAATAATGCCAAAGACTAAAAGAAAGGTGGTCACAATCTTAGAGGATATTTCATTCTCCTCTACCAACTCGCGGGATGCTTCCTCCTTGCTTTGCAGGTTCACCCCTTTGGGGAGAAAACTGCGAATCTGTTTGATCGTTGCAGCCTGTGCCTGGGAATCCTGATCTTTCAAGGTAATATATACTTTGGTAAAGGGTGCTGAAGCGAGATTTTTTGACTGGGAGATTTTTACAGCCAGGTCAGTGGACAGGAGACTGGCACCTCCAAAACCAGCATACAGACCGCTGGTGTCCTCAGTAATTCCCATAATCTTTGCCTTATACCGGGTAGCTGACTGACTGGCAGATGAATTTGCAAAAACAAGAATGGTTTTACCCTGACCAGCTCCCAGTCGCGAGAGCAGAGCCTGAGGAAGAGCAATTTCACCCTCGCCCGAAGGCATCCTTCCCCGACTGATAGTCGCCGGCCTGCTGGCATTGCCAAAAGGGACCTGCAGAGCCATAGTTGTGCTTGTTTTTCCTTGATAACTCAGCGAAACATACGCATCAATTCCTGTGCTCAGACCCGACACCCCATCAAGGGCACGAATCTGGTTAATATGAATATCTCCCAGCGAATAATTCGTTTGAGAATCATCAGCCTTGCTGGCATAAGAAATTGTGTATGTACTATTGCCAAAGTCGCGGGTTGTCGCTTGATTAAGACTGTCCGTCAGAGTATTGCCAAATAGGAAGGTGCTGGTTATAAAGGCAGCGCCAATTAGAATGGCAATTCCTGCGGGGATAAGCATTTTGATGCTCTTCTTCATGAGCTGTATTGTTAAAGACCACATAGTTCTCTACTATCCTCAATTTCTCACAATAAAATCTCTACGACTTCTTACCGACTCAAACCAGCAGCAGCTGATGCTCTGGCTTTTTCCTGTTCGGCTACCAGAAGAGCACTCATCTGATCCGCTTGAGGATGGTCAATATCGGCAACAATCCGCCCATCAGCAACCATGATGGCTCTATCAGCATATGAGGCAGCAACAGGATCATGGGTTACCATAATAATGGTTTGTCCTAGCTCAGTGACTGATTTCTTGAGAAATCCCAAGACTTCGGCGCTGGAAGCAGAATCCAAATTTCCTGTTGGCTCATCTGCAAAAACAACCGAGGGTTTGGTAATCAGAGCCCGTGCAATGGCAACCCTCTGCTGCTGACCGCCAGAGAGCTCATGAGGTCTGTGATCCAGGCGATCCGTCAGTCCCAAAGTAGTAGTCAAGGTATTAAACCATTTTTTATCTGCTTTGGCCCCGGCCAGGGTTAGGGGCATAAGAATATTCCCCCGGGCATCAAACATGGGCAGGAGATTAAAACTCTGGAAAATAAAACCGATCTTATGCCGCCTGAGCAGGGTCAGTTCTTTGTCGCTCATGACGGTAATATCCTGACCATCCAGAAAGATATGACCGCCGGTCACGCTGTCTAGGCCGGCTAAAGTATGGAGCATGGTTGATTTTCCTGATCCGGAAGGACCCATAATAACGGTAAACTTGCCCTGGTCAAAGTTGACACTGACATCTTTCAGAGCGTGAACGGCTCCGCTGCCCTGACCATAATCTTTAGTCACGTGCTGGGCTGATATAGCTAACATAGCTTCTCCTCATTGCTATAACGCACACTTAGTGTGTTTCTCTTGCAGTCTCAGTGGATGTACCACAAATCTCACTCAGGAAAAAGCTGCTTTCTTCTTCCCCTGCACGATCTGAAGAACATACCAGAGCTATTATAAGGACAAAGAAAAAACGAAGCGCCGAAGAACCTCGTTTTTTTATTTTATTCACATACTTATCAAAAAAACTAAAAAACAAACGAATGGTGGCTACCTTGTTTCTGCTCGGACAGTCGCCATTTGTTTCTCAGAAAGTCACCATTTATAGGGGCTGTAAAACATCAACTTACTATAAAGCGGGCAACCTTCAAATCCTTTCTTCGGGAGGAATGTCCAATCAAAACTTCAAACGTTCCATCTTCCACAATCCGCTGTGCATCCGCATTAACGATGGTGCACTGGTTAACTTGAATAGTAAAGGTAACAGTCTGCTTTTCACCTGGCTGCAAAGTCACCCGTCGGAAAGCCTTGAGCTCCCTGTCGGTCCAGCTGACCGACGTGAACAAATCGCCTATATAAAGCTGAACAATTTCGGTACCTGGTCTGTGCCCAGTATTCGTTAGGTCAATAGAAGCTTCAATAGAATCACCCCTATGATAAAGGGGAAGCCGGTTCGATTTATCACCAGAACTAGTTCTATCTGAGACAGGAGCCCATGCAGAATCTGCATTCTCTGTCTCCACCGATTTGGCTTCTTCGCCTGAGCCTGATAGTTTCACATCCCCATACACAAAAGTGGTATATCCTAAGCCTTCTCCAAAAGCAAAAGCCGGATCTTCAGTCAAATCCGCATATCTGGTGCCATGCTGACCGCGAATCTGGTTATAGTAGACCGGTAATTGCCCTGCATGACGTGGAAAAGTAATGGGAAGACGGCCAGAAGGGTTAGTCAGACCCAGGAGTATTTCAGCGATTGCCTGACCACCCTTCATTCCCGGGCTAGGGGCCCAAAGAAGAGCATCGGCAGTGAGGGCACTGGCAGGCAAAACCTGAGGCTTGCTGGACATGAGGACCACAACCAAAGGCTTGCCTGTTTCCTTCAAGGCATCCAGAAGATGATTCTGAGCTCCCTGGAGTTCCAAGGTTGCCGTTGAGCATCCCTCCCCCATCAGCTGGATCAGATCCCCTACCACAGCCACAATACAGTCAGATTCCCGGGCATTTTTCAAGGCTTCTTCCAGCGTGGCACTGTCGGTTTGGGCTGGAACCCCAACCAGGGGCCTGGGCTGACCATCAGGATAGAATTCCCCTTCCGGATCCGGCATCAGATGCAGAATATCTGCTCCCCGCGAAGAGGTCACAGTCCATCCCTGAGGAACCAACTTCTGAAGGCCATCTTGAATGGTGGTGATTGTTTCCCGGGGATGACCTTCCGGCATCCATGTGACCTGACCTGAGCTTCCGGCCCAATCGCCCAGCTGAGTTTGAGCATCATCAATTAGAGGACCAATGAGGGCTATCCGACGCGGAGCAGGACCGCCTGAAGGTTCAGCATCAGTAGGTGCGAGCCCGGCATTGGCAGGTGCGAGCCCGGCATTGGCAGAAGCGGGACCAGCCTCGGCAGAAGCAGAATCCGCATCAGCTGCAGGCGAATTATGAAGTAAGGGCAGAAGACCATTATTGCGAAGCAGAACCACAGATTCCCGGGTCAGATCAAGGTTTACCTGTCCATGCTCCGGGCAGCCGATAAGTTTCTTAGCGGCCGCAGGTTCTGGCAAACGAGGATCTTCAAACAGCCCCAGGCGGAATTTCAGGGCCAAAATGCGCTTGACTGGCTGGTCCAGCTCAGATTCAGCCAGCAGCCCCTGGTCAATGGCCTGGTAAGCGGCCTGATAAAATTCCGGCGAGGTCATAATCAAATCATTCCCGGCACGAACAGCAGCAACAGCAGCAGAAACGGGGTCCGGCTGAACATGCTGTTCCCAAACCAACCGCGACACATTGGCCCAGTCGGTAATCAGGGTACCCTTGTATCCCCACTGTCCGCGTAGAACATCATGAAGGAGCCACCGGTTCAGGGTCACCGGAATGCCGTCAATGGACTCATAGCCCAGCATAAAGGTCGCAACTCCTTCCCGGGCTACCCTCTCAAAGGGAGGCAAGAACCAGGAAGCCAGCTTTCTGTGAGACAGGTCAGCCTCAGAAGCGTCCCTTCCTCCCTGAGTCTCCGAATAACCGGCGAAGTGTTTGGCTGTAGCCAGAATAGCATCCCTGGGCAGCTGACCTTCCAGGGCAGAATCCCCCTGATAGCCTTTGACCATGGCAGCAGCCATTTCGCCAATAAGGTAAGGATCTTCACCAAAAGTTTCTCCTACCCTTCCCCACCTGGTATCTCTGGCAATGCACAGAACCGGAGAGAAGGTCCATTGGACACCGGTAGTAACAGCTTCACGAGCCGTAACCCGTGCAGCTGCTTTTATTTTTTCCGGATCCCAGCTGCAGGCCATGCCCAGCTGCTCCGGGAAAATAGTAGCTCCGGGATAGAAGGAATAGCCATGAATCAGGTCGTCCCCTACCAGGAGAGGAATGCGCAGCCGGGTCTTCTGAACCAGAGCATTGGCCCGGGGAAGGTCTTCAGGAGAGGTATGCAGGATTGATCCAGCATGCTTGTTCTCAATAGCATTCTCCAGGTCAGATCTGGCATCGAACTGCATCATCTGTCCGATTTTTTCGGGCAGACTCATCCGCGATATCAGGTCATTGACCCTGTCGTCCACACTCAGGGAGGGGTCCCAATAGGGCTCAGAACCGGCAGCTCTTGTCTTCTTTACGCTGTTCACATCTTCGATCTTCATCAGGCACCATCACTTTGCAGCTTCTGACCGGGAGAGAATAATCTGGACTCCCCACCTGTCCACAGTGATTGTATCTCCCTGGGCACAGGAAGGAAGAGCGGAGAGCTCAGGAAAGGCCTGACCCGTCTTATCAGCCCCGCCCAGCAGAAGAGAACCGGAAACAGGAGAAGACAGGGTCACTGGATCGGCTGAATAATTCAGCAAATAAGTCACCCGCTCACCCAGACTGTTTGTGCCAGTCCTCAGGGAAATCCTGCCAGCCAGTCCCCGGCCAAGTCCTGAAACACCAGCATTATCCGCAGCCTCGGCCAGAATCTTCCTCATGGAGGCAGCATCCACCAGGGTACCAATCCACTCAGCGTCACCAGAGCCATATGCATGCCTGGTTATAGCTGCATATTTATTCCATGCATAATGGTCATAGGCCGCCAGCACCTCGGTGTCAGAGCCAGGATTGATAAGCTCAATCAAAGCCTGGGAATCAGTCGGCTGCACAGAATCTAAGGGCCCCCTGAAAGCAAGGGGAACATTCTGGGGACAGGTGAATGTGTTATAGGTCATTCCAAAAACATCTGTCAGAGTGTGAGGAGCCCTGTCATGCCAGACAGTTGCATAATCATTAGCCACAAAAGACCTCAGGGTTGAAACAAGGTGTCCGCCATCCTGAACATACTGCTTCAGGCAGTCAATAGTCTTCTGGTCTGCAGTGTATAAAGCCGGGGTAATAATCAGTGCATATTTTTCCAGCTTCTCCACAGGGGCATCGGTCGGAAGGAAGTCAGCCTCAATGTTCAGGTCAAAGAGAGCATCATAGACCCGCCGGAGCACAGTGTTGTACCTCACCTTTCCTCCGGGGAAACCAGTATCCAGGCTGAACCAGGACAGGGCAGACAAGGCTTCATTACTGACCATGATTGCCACCTGGTTGTTTTTCTTCAGATGCATCAGATGTTTTCCAGCCTCGGTCTGCAGGAAGCGTCCGCATTCACCGGCTTCTTCGTAGACAGGATTGGACTCGAAATCCTGAGAGAGCAAGCCCTTCCAGTAAGTCTCAAAAGAATTATGAATGGAGTGCCAGTGCCAGTACATAACTCCGTCTGCTCCAGAGGCCAGATGGCTGAAAGCCTGAAGTTTCAGCTGGCCGGGGTAAGGAAGCCATCCATTTTGACCCTGAGCCTGAGTTTCCAGGACAATGTAATTATTTCCATCTTTCAGAGATCTGGACAGGTCTCCTCCGAAAGCTATCTCTTTGCCAGTCAGCTCATCCTCGCTGGGATGGTAAATGTCCACTCCGGCAATATCAATTGCCCTGGCTGCTTTGAAATGATCGACTGCCGGCTGCAGACCATACGACCAGCCAACCCACTCATAATCGAAATTCTGAGTAATAAACTGATCCTCCCGGGCATAGTCCCGGACAATGTCTGCCTGCCACTGCAGGTACTCGGCTACGGTGGCCCGGCGGAACTTGTCAAATTCTCCCCGCAGGGACTGATTGATACTGGCTCGCACGTCAGGGAAATCTTCCCAGGCATTAATGCGGTTAGACCAATAATCCAGACCAAATTCTGCGTTCAGATCCTCCAGATTGTCATGGAACTTTTTACGCAGATATTTGACGAAAAGAATCTGCATGTCGTCAGAAACGCTGTCATAATACTTGGTTTCATTGTCAACCTGATAACCAATAACGCATTTCCGGTCAGCAACATGGCTTATGAGGGCACGAATCACGCCTTCCCCATAAAATCTGTAGGCAGGGTTGACAATATTCATGATTTGCCGGGCCCCGTAATGGCCTTGTCCGTTCACGGTTTCCGCCAAAACCTGAGGGTACATTTTCACCAGCCAGGTGGGAACGGCATAAGTTGGAGTTCCCACGATTACTGATATTCCATGACGTTCAGCCGCGTCAAGGGAACGGTCAATATGAGTCCAATCGAAGATTCCCGGCTGCGGCTCACAGGTAGACCAGGTGGACTCCCCTATTCGGATGACGTTAATGCCTGCCTGAACCATCATATCCATATCGGTATCAATCCTGTCCAGGTCCCGAGGCATGTACTCATCGTAGTAGGCGGCCCCATAAAGAATCGCGTCTGTTTCTTTCTTAGGCATGAGACACTTCCTTTTTTGTGTTTTTTCTGATAGATGTAGTTAGATGTAGCGATAGCTTGTCAATACCCTTTACCTGATCTGTTCAGACAAGGAAAGTGTTGAAAGACCGGGCGGGAAGCAGGGCCTTGAATCCTTTGTCTGCATGCTGGGGATCGGCAAAGGTGAAGGGCATATCACGGTCAAGGGCATTCTGAACGAGGAGGACAATTGTTCCGTCCGGGTTCCGGAAGGCAATTCCCATAGAATTAAAATGTCCGCTGGTTTCCATGAGCCGGGCCCCTGGCTTTACATAATGCGAGAAATGCCTCATCAGGTAGTATTCAGGGGTTCTGACAAACTCTCCTGTCTGCGAGTTGACCCTGAAAAGCGAGTTCTGCTGCCAGCCCCACGTGCTGACAATCTCGGTCAGAACCATGTTCCAGTATGTGTAGCCGCTGGCCCCATTCTTGATGTAGTGGTTAATCAGATGGAATATATATTCTGCATATTCCCAGGTATTATCGCCCATACCACACTCGGATTCGGTCATCAGCAGATCCAGCTCCGGCCAGGATTCATGGGTGCGCTGAATATCATTCTGACCGGCCCACTGATAGCCGACTCCCTTAATATACTTGCGGCAGTTATCATCAAAAAGAATGTTGTCAACCCAGCGATTGTAATTCTCAAACCTCATACCGTAACCGGCAGTCCAGGCCATGTCTTCAGGACCATTCAAGGTTCCCAGATAGATCTGCGTGTCCAGCCCGGCTTCCTCAAAGGCCGGCCCCAGGTAATCCCGGATAAAAATCTTCATGTCTTCACTCCTGTACAGGCAGGAGCAGAATTTTTGATCGGCAAAAACTTCATTTTGAACAAAGACCCGGGAGACAGGAATCCCATGTTCTGCGTATGCCTTCACATACTTAACAAAGTACTGGGCATAGGCTGTGAGATTTTCCGGAGTCATCACCAGACGGCCAAAATTGTAAACCTTGGGGAATTTCATCCAGGTTGGTGGACTCCAGGGAGAAGAAAAGAGCTGGAGATTGGGCTGATACTTCTGGGCATGGTGAATGTAAGGAATCAGGCTGTGCTCGTCATTCTCCACCGAGAAATGGTCCAGGCTGTAGTCCCCATCAATTTCGTCATAGCTGTACCATTTTTCAGCGAAATCATTGGCACCCACAGGGGCTCTGTTAAAAGTAAAATTCAGCTCTTCGGGACTAAATAGCTCTTTGTAGATAGTTTCTCGATTCTCTTCAGAAACATACTGCTCAATGGCCTGGTAGCCCAGTTCGTTGAAGCAGCCTCCAAATCCCTTGATTTCCTGTTTGACCTCTCCGGTCAGTTGCAGATCCTCAGAATGCTCTGTCTGCACAGGGTCTACGATTTTTTCCTGCAGTTTTGCTGATTCAGTTGTAGAAATCCACGTGGTCATTTTTCCTCCTTGAAAAATGGACTGGGCCTTGTGTGTGCCTTGTTTTCATTGTGCCTTGTTATCTACTGGACAGTAGATAAGGTTTATCCTAGTACACTTCTCGTCCAGAATCAAAATAAGGTGTGTTTAGTTAATTCATTTAACAAATTTAGTATTTTTGGGATTTTCTCGAAAATTTAGTGATAGCATGAGAATTATTAACTACCACTAGGTAGTTAAAAAATCCGAGATAAATCAAGGGAGATTATTATGTCTCAATCACCAACGCAGTCACACAGCAGCGAGATTACCCGGGCGGGAAGAATTCGCTTTATGCTGGCCTTTTTCTTCTTTGCTCTGCTGTGGATGGGCGGCCTCAACATTGTGGCCGCTGTACTCCTTCCCCAGCATCTCAAAGATACTTCTGGTGATGCTTACACCAAAATTTTTACTATTCTGAATGTGGCTACAGCAATCGCATCTCTTCTGTCCAACCTAATTGTGGGAAATCTGTCCGACCGGACCCGCTCCGCCCTCGGCCGCAGAACCCCCTGGATTATGTCTGGAGGCATTCTGGGCGGTGTTACTCTTTTCCTGGTCGGCGTTTTCACCAATCCCTGGCTGATTGGCATCAGCTACTGCCTGAGCATGGTTGGTCTCAACATGATGATTGCCCCTGTTATCGCAACCCTGTCTGACCGGGTTCCCGACAACATGAGGGCCACCATGTCCGCCTTCATGTCAGCAGGCACCACCATTGGAGCAGCCCTGGGAACCCTGATTGGTGCCCGCTTTATTGCCATCCAGATTCCCGGCTTTGTTCTCGCAGGCATCCTGATGGGCATTGCCGGTATTATTACCTGCATCATGTGGCCTAAGGAACATTCTTCTCAAGATATGCCAACAGTCAGGGAAGGCCTGAAAGATCTGGCCGCCTCCTTCCGCCCTCCCACCAAGGGAGCCCGCGATTTCTGGCTGGCTTTCTGCGGACGGACCCTGCTGATTTTCAGCTATTACATGATTCTTAATTATCAGCTTTATGTTCTGGAAGATTATATTGGGCAGGGAAAGAAAGCTGCTGGGGCCACCATTTCTATTATGTCGGTCATCACCATGATTGTAGGCCTGATTGGTTCTCTGGGTTCAGGCTGGATATCAGATTTCATTGGCAGGCGGAAAATCCCCGTTATTGTCGCTTCCCTGCTGATGGCTATAGGCTTCCTTCTTCCCTGGGTTATGAAGAACCCTGTGTCCATGATGCTTTTCGCTGGATTCGCCGGACTAGGATATGCCGTTTATGGTGCCGTTGACCAGGCATTGAACGTTGACGTGCTCCCCAACAAGGAAGAGGCCGGCAAAGATCTGGGCATTCTGAACATTGCTACCACATTGGGTCAGATGGCCGGCCCCATTGTTACCGGATCCCTTGTTACAGCAGGAGGTTACGGTCTGGTCTTCCCTACCGCTATTATTTTTGCAGTCCTGGCCTGCGTGTTCATCATGCTCATTAAGAAAACCAAGTAGATGTATAAATTAAAAAATTAATGCATGATGTGCATCGAGCCTGGCGCCTGCCCTCTTCTTGTGGATGGGCACCGGGCTTTTACTTGTGACTTTCGCCCTTATGCTGACTTTGTCACCCTTAAATCCTATAATCATCCCACAGGGGAGAGGGGAATATCATTTTTTCAAATTCCAGCCACTCATCATACATATCAATGGGGGGTGTTCGCAGCCACCTCAGCTGGATTCCATCCATAGACTCAAGAGCTTTGCGCACATAGGGCCGCATTTTCCCCCAGCCGCCAATGCTAGGCGGGATCTTCCACTGAAATTTTGAATAATAATCCCACACTGATTGAGGACGGCTTTGCATATACTCGCGGAGAGGGTAATTCTCCTGAATAGCTTCTACTTCCAGCATGCAGTACAGTTTTACCAAGGTACGGCGCTGAGAATTATAGCGAATCAGATAGCGAAAGTAAGCAATCAGAGACATGCCTTCGGGATTATCGCTGCCTGGCAGACCTGATTTTCTAAAATCTTCCGGAGTCCCCTGGACATCATAAACTTCGGTAATGATGAGCGACAGAAGTCCTGCCTTGTTTTTCACATAATGGAGAACACCCTGCTGGGTCATTCCCAACTTTGCAGCGACATTTCGTAAAGAAATGCCGTTATACCCATTCTGGGCAATGAGTTCAACAGCAGCGTCCACAATCTCTTTGCGCCGTTCCTGGGGATTTTTTCTTACTCGCGAACTGGCTGTCCCTTCATATGCATTGCCCGTGTCGGCAGCAGCCTTCGTTTTATGCATAGTCGAACCTGCATTTGTGGATTTTTCTGTCATAAGTTATACCTGGTCCTCAATTATATGATGATGCTTTTGTTTCCGCCTTCATCCCGATTTTATCGTTATATATGCACTGCTGCTTTATGCTCTGGATAGCCCAAGAGCACTGAAGCAGCCGGAGGGAACAAAATTGTGCAGGATAATCCTCTGCTATTGGAAATTCTTGCTGGAAGATTGATCACTGCGTGAAAGGCTTTGATCAGCTTTCTTTATATTCTGCTGATCTGTTTTTACTAATGTTTTCCAAGAGCTCAGACTGCTATAGACTGCCCTGGCTGCTGCCCCATCATGAAAATGATTCCCTGGAGCGGGTCCCAAACCAGCTAAGGAAGACAGTCTGCACTCTCCGTAATGATCTGCTCCCTCTCCCAGCCTCCTCGCCGCTTCAGCTCTGTTAAAGTCAGAACTTTTTATCTGGCCTATGCTGGATTTCCCACTTGTATTAGTTCCCATAAGTATTCCTTCTCCTTGAATATTTATCAAATTCTTCATCGAGCTGACGGATCTGTCTGCTGTATTCTCGGTCGGATAAATCCATGTCTGACCGGGCAGAAGACAAATCATGAAGGATTTTTGCTCTTTCGTCTGCGAATTCCGACTGGTGGTTGGCGCGAATAGTATCAAGCTCCTGAACCCTGTCAAAAAAGTGCTGTGGTAGGGAACCCATAGCCGCCTGTTCGCGAATAAATTCTCTGACAGACAGAAGGCAGGATTCAAAATCTGAATCCAGCTCCTCAAGCTGACGCGAGGCAGCTTTCAGCTCTTCTTCCCGATCAGACAACCGGTTCATCCTGGCCACATACTCTTCCTGGAGCAGATTGAATCTTCGTGATTTTTCACGTTCTAATGCAGGATTCATTATCAACTCCTTTAGCAACACCTAAAAATCCTTGTTTAATAATGATACCAATAATGATTCACCTGCTTCCGCATTTCCCTGCTATTTAATCTTTTTGGTCACACATTCCTAGTCCCCCGAATTCTTTTGAGTATCCAGGGAGTACAAACCAAAATAATTTTCGGTAAGTGCTAGCCTATAATTTGATTGCGAGTGATCAGGCTCCACCTTCTCGCCTTTGAAATGAACCATTCCATTATTTGTTAAAGTAACCACCACCACAACCAGGAAAACAACCAAACCCGCCACATGATACCGACGATCATACTCCCTATCCGACAACACAAAACATCACCCCACTACTTCGCCTTCGGATCAAACTGATACAAATCATAAGCATTGCTCGAAAAATCAAAATTAGAAATATCTAATGTAACTCTATCCCCAGCTTTATGATACAAGCCATCAATAGAGTCATAACAATCCTTCTTATACACCAAGTCTGCATCCTGCCGACACCAGGCAACAAAATCATGCTCCCTCTTCGCATGAACCCAATCAGTCTGAACATTACGCTTCAAACCCGAACCGTACGCCTTACGAAGACTCGAAACTGTCACTCTCCTGGCTGGGTAGCGGGAATTATAAGCAGAAACCACTAACCGCAAATCAGATATCCGACTCTTTGGAATCGGATCAGACGGCCACATATCAGGATCAAACTCATCACGATACGAAAAACCCTTCGGAGCATACCCAAAAGGATCATATTTACGAAGAGAACCCTGAAATTCAGCAACCATAGACGAACGCAAAGACTCCAACCTCCAACGCTCCACATCCCTCCGATGAACCACCGACGACACACCAAAACCCACTAAAGTAGTCACCACCACAACCAGGAAAACAACCAAACCCGCCACATGATACCGACGATCATACTCCCTATCCGACAACACA
Source organism: Scardovia inopinata JCM 12537 (assembly GCF_001042695.1). Lineage (NCBI taxonomy): Bacteria > Bacillati > Actinomycetota > Actinomycetes > Bifidobacteriales > Bifidobacteriaceae > Scardovia > Scardovia inopinata. The sequence continues at coordinate 1,344,374 of NZ_AP012334.1, forward strand.
AAACATCACCCACTTACCTCTTAAAATCCGACTCAGGAATACACCATCGATATCTACCATCAGTCGCAACGAAGTAATCATAATTACTGGGAGGATTATCTATAGGAGTTCCAGCCTCATAAAAATTACCATCCACTAAATAATCCTTCTTATACACCAAGTCTGCATCCTGCCGACACCAGGCAACAAAATCATGCTCCCTCTTCGCATGAACCCAATCAGTCTGAACATTACGCTTCAAACCCGAACCGTACGCCTTACGAAGACTCGAAACTGTCACTCTCCTGGCTGGGTAGCGGGAATTATAAGCAGAAACCACTAACCGCAAATCAGATATCCGACTCTTTGGAATCGGATCAGACGGCCACATATCAGGATCAAACTCATCACGATACGAAAAACCCTTCGGAGCATACCCAAAAGGATCATATTTACGAAGAGAACCCTGAAATTCAGCAACCATAGACGAACGCAAAGACTCCAACCTCCAACGCTCCACATCCCTCCGATGAACCACCGACGACACACCAAAACCCACTAAAGTAGTCACCACCACAACCAGGAAAACAACCAAACCCGCCACATGATACCGACGATCATACTCCCTATCCGACAACACAAAACATCACCCACTTACCTCTTAAAATCCGACTCAGGAATAAACTCTTGATATTTACGAAGTTCAGTAAAGTAATCATAATTACTAGGCGGCCTCTTAGCTGGAGTTCCAGCCTCATAAAAATTACCATCCTCTGAATAATCATTCTTATACACCAAGTCTGCATCCTGCCGACACCAGGCAATAAAATCATAAGTCTTCTTTAAATCTGAGCCGCCTGTGCCTCTTTGAATGTTTACTGGATCACTTTCTACAGTATTCTTCAACATGCGAAAACTGAATTTAGCCTTTGGAAACAGTTTATTGTACGCCTTTATCACGCTCTCAATATCAGCTTTCGCAGAAGGTCGCATAAATAGCTTAGCTTGTGTCATCGTATAATCTTCAAAGAGCGATTGGGGGATATGGTCGTAATTAAAAATAACACCAATATTTTTAAAAACCGGATTACTGTCATAAATTTGCTGAGCATCCGTAAGATCAATAACATTCATACCTTTTAATGAGTTATAAGTCCTATCGATCACATCCGAGGCGAAGTCCTGTATAAGAAAGAGTAAAGCTATACCCCCACCTGCGCTTTGAGGAAGCAGCCGTGTGAGAAAATGTTCTAAACTACCCTTTACATTATCAATTGTAACATCTTTAAGCGCATCCTGTGCAACCAGCATTTTTTTATTCTTATCGTCTTCCTTATTCTTATCGTTTTTCTTTCCAAACTGCTGCAAATGAGCAGCGAAATTAAGGATTTCACTCATAGTCCCGCTCATTCCCATATATGTTTGGAAAAGACTTTTTGCCGTTCCCTTTTGCCCTATATCTGCCGTTGTAATATCTTTTAAACTCGGTTCAACCAAAATTGTCAGTAAGCGTGCTGTAGCGCTGAGACTATTTGTAGGATAAAAAGCACTGAGATTAATTGTCAGCTCTTTCTGACTCCCCCAGATGGAAGTATCAAATTTATTCGCATAGGGGCTGACAGTAGTTGGTTTAATTCGTTCTGCCATGTGCAGCAGATTATTTACCATGATGCTGCTGACCCAGGCACTGTTATCATGATGTGAATCCTTAGTGCTTGGCATATCCAGTTTCTGTATCAATAAATCCGAAGTGGCACTCATAGCTTTAAGCAGGTCACTCTTCTTAAATCCGTACAATCTCCTGCCACCCTGGTAGGACTGCTTGCCGTCGCTGGCGAAAAGAGACCGGATTGATTCCTGCAGAGCAGCAATATCAGGTTTATGCGCCGGATACTTGCGATTAGCCATGGAATTGAAAGCCTTCACTGCCGCAGTCACCATTTCACTGGTCAGCATCCAGGCCGGAAGTTTCGCCATGGCTTTCCACAAAACCTTATTATTTTTCCTTTCCCTGCCCTGTTTGTCTGCAGCCTGATAAAAGTCTGAAGATTGCCATCCATTTCTTGTCGCTTTTTTGTAAGCGTCCCACTCCTCTTTAGTCAGGAGCTTCTTCACCTGTTTATCTATGACAGCTCGCCAGCGATTATCAACATCAGAAGTCCACGACATATCTGCATGCTTCCCCTCAGCCATCGCCTTGGAAGCAGCTACTGCCCGTGAGAGAGTGCGGGACATGCCTTCTACTTCTGAGTAAAATGTTGGAGAAATACTAATGTAATGGTGAACTTTTTCAAGATCCTTCTGAAAACAGAGAATAGATGCATTGCACATATCAGCCAATTTATCTGCAGCCTTTACCAGGCTGTCCTGAAAAGAATCATCCTGCGACGATTTAGGCAAGTTTAAAGCCCGGTCACGCATATCCCTTGACTGAATAATTTTTTGCTGCGCATCGCTGATAAGTTTTTCCAAATGATCCGTATCAACTGACCCATCAGGCTCTGTGGGAGACAGTTGGCGAAGAGCAGCGCGATTTTTCTCATCTCCGCTTTTTACCGCAGCAAAAAGTACTGCCTGGGTACGCAGAAATTCGGTCTGACAATGGAATTGCGCAGTCAGCGCACTGTAACCTTTTCCCTCAAGACCAAAATCAGCCAGGTCATAGGAAGCAAAACGGCTCAGCCATTTCTGGCACTCGGCAGACTTATGATCCAACATTGTGATCTCTCGTGCGAGTGCTGTATTCAGCTCTCGGATCTTAATCCTCATAAAGAGCCTCTCTTGCTTTGCTATCTCAACCTACCCTCTCATTATCACATCAGACCTTGACTCCGCCAAAGCGCCTATCTCGGTGGCAGTAGCGATCAATGGAGCGCCAGAGCACCTGGCGGCCACAATCCGGCCACAATTCTGGAACAAAATCAAGCTCAGCATAAGCGGCTTCCCAGGGCAGGAAATTGCTGGTTCGTTGCTCTCCGGAAGTACGAATCACCAGGTCGCAGTCCGGAATATCGGGATTGTATAAATGCTCAGCAACCATTTTCTCTGTCACCCGGTCGCCTTTGATCTTTCCCTCAGCAACCTCCCTGGCAATCTGTGCAGCTGCATCCGCCAACTCTGCACGGCCACCATAATTTATGCAAAAAACTACATCCATCACCGTGTTGTGCTTGGTTTTCTCCATAGCCACTTCAAGCTCATCAATAACAGATTTCCACAGACGTGGCCGGCGGCCAGACCATCGAACCCTGACTCCCCATTCGTTCATCTGATCAACACGACGATGAATAATATCACGGGAAAAACCCATCAAAAAACGAACTTCAGAGGGGGACCTCTTCCAGTTTTCCGTAGAGAATGTATAAAGACTCAAGTAGCGAACCCCTGCTTCAATCGCTCCGGCAATCGTATCGAACACTACTGGCTCAGCTGCTTTATGCCCTTCAGTGCGAGCCAGACCTCTGTGTTGAGCCCAGCGTCCATTGCCATCCATTATCACACCAACATGCTGGGGGACTTTCCCCTGAGGAAAGTGCGGAATGCGGTCAGGATGCGAAAAAGGTGCGTCCGGAACCGACAGAGAAGTATAATCAACAGCTTCAAAACTCATAATTATGAATGTATCAAACGAAGAGAATGGATAGGCTTTTCCAAATAATATTGTGACCATTCCTCTACTATTTCCCGCACCTGTGGGGACAAATCCTGCTGGTCCAGACTCTCCCAGTCCCCCGCAAGCAGCAAGCCCAGCTGAGAAAAAGTCTGACCGGATGCCTTATGGGAGCGGGGCAGACGATGAGTTAAACACATGGCTCCTCCTGCTTCAGTAGAAAAATACTCAACCTGATCTCTCCGGCCGCAGACCACACAGGAATCCAAACGGGGAGTCCATCCTGCTAAACTCAGAGCCCGCAAAACATACGAATTTTCAATCATCTGAGGACTATGCTTCCCCTCGGCCAAGGCTGCCAAAGCTCCTATTACCAAGGTGTACTGCTGTCGCTGAGAAATGCCAGTTTGCCTCAGATCTGTAATCATTTTATCTACAGTTTCCACAATCACGCTGGCTGACAAGTAGGCTTCATAGGTCCCCACAATGAGGGAAGCATAAGGGCTGATGACCACAGCCTGAGAGATTGTATCCAGATCATGACGTCCTTGGGCAATCAGCAAATCATCCCACATAAAAGGTTCCAGACGGGAGCCGAAACGGGATTTTGCCCGGCGCACCCCATGAGCGACTGCCCTGATTTTGCCGTGATGTGCAGTCAAAATAGTAATTATTCTGTCTGCTTCCCCTAATTTTATGGTTCGCAGAACCACGCCCTGATCGCGATATGTAGGCATCTTCCTACGCCTCCTTTCCATTGCCCGCTGCCATCATCAGAACCGCTATTATCTATCAATAGAGGAAAAGCCCCAACAGAGCCAGAAAAAGCATGATAAAAAACATAGTGGCTGCTGCAACCCAGAAGAAAACAATGCCAAATTTTCGGTCTGCCACCACTGTATTGACCGGACTTCGCTTCATGAGCTGACCAGTTTTACGATCGGCAATTTCGATCAGGCCTGAGAATACCGAGCTCATGGAGATAATCACCATAATAGCCATGATTTGGCTTACCGGCCAGGACCAGTAAGTCAGATTAGAATATTCCGGGGCTGCGCCCCAGACCAGGTTGACAATGCTGATGGTGCACTGGGCAATGCCTGCCAGGAAGAGAATCAGACAGAAGAAGGAGAGGATGCTGTTGGCCATGATAACCCGTCTTAAACGCCGAGTCAGACCAAATACCGGTTCCTTCCTGCCCTGGATGAGATGACCGATCTTTATAACCAAACTGCTGATGCATAAAATAATAAAAGTGATCAGGAGCAGAAGCATAATCCCGGCAACAATCAAAGTGAGAATAGTTCTTCCCTTGTGGCCATGAACGTAATCTGGAATCGAAATAGATTGATAAATCTGGGCTCCTGCAATGCGGGATGTAGTCTGTTTAAGCCCCAGGCTGGTCCCTACTGCCCAGTTGGTTACATCATCCTCATAGTGATCAGCCAAAAGAGTGCCGGGCATAGCCTCATTGCCTAACCGTAACACATGATTGCCAATGGGATACCCCCGAACAGTCACATTCCAGTTCCCGTTTTTATGAGCCAGCTCCATAATCCTGCTGACCCCACTGACCTGAGCAGTCATCACATCTTTGCTGCCATAAGCAACAAAGGTTGGAACTTTATACATTTGTCCTTTGGCATTATTTTCAAATTGGAAATCCATATTAGGCAAATGCACAATAGATGAGTCAAAGCTGAGCACACGCTGAACCATAGAGGCATACCCCGGATTGGCCCTGATAATGGACAGGTCCTCGGTCACAAAGAATCCCAATGCCTGACGGGGACTATATACCATAGGACTGAGCAGAATCTGAAAGGAGACCAACTTGCTTTCCCTCTCAACAATTTGCTCAATCCAGGCCCCCTCTGAAGTAGCATAAGTACCGATTCTGGACTGATCAACATAGCTGAGCGAGGCCAGATATGTCAAGACCTGTTCATACGCCTTAGCAGAAGCCGGATAATCCCGGTTGAAATCAGCCGTATTCCATATAGGTTTATCTACGGTTGCGGTCACAAAGCCAGCCGAAGTCAGATCTTCGGCCACATCAGCAAAATCTGTATAATACCCAGTTCCGGCTCCATGTAGAAATGTCATGGCGGGGAATCCCTTGGAATAGACCGATTTTTGCGGATCCGCCATAGCCTGGCCGCTGGAATCAGCCGGGACTCTGACTGTCATCCTCAGCTTCTGCCTGCCCCCCTGGGTGGAGGTCACTGTCTCATAATGAGTAAAGGAGAGAATTTTATACGATCCCCTGTGAGGAAGGCTCATCCCTCCGGTCTTTTCTTTTTCCTGGCGAAAAGCGACCTCAGTACTGTTCGTTGTTGTATAGATAGTCTGATTAGTGGGAGCATATTCCCAGGGAATGGCAGTAAAGTAAGAAACGGATGCAAAAATCCCCATGAGAAGAATAAACATAGGGAGCATAACAAAGATATGTTTAGTCCGAGTCCAGGATCCATCTGCCCTGTTTGTCAGGCTACGGGTAAGCCAGGCCGGAAAGCGCCGCTGATCCTGAGCCTTTGTCTTCTGTTTGCTATGCACACCCTTATCTTAACGGGTAGGCGCTATCTCCCTTTCTTTCTCCCTTTCTCTTCTTTTTTCTTTCTTTTTGCCATCATACCCTTCTTTAATTTTCTGACTCTGCCTGACTGGAGTCCTCCTGGCTGGAGTTCTCCTGACCGGAGTTTTCCTGGCTGGAGTTTTCCTGAATGGAGGCTTCCTGGCTGGAGCCCCCCTGGCCAAATACTTCCTGATTGTCCGAGGCGACAGGGAAAAGCAAATCGGGAAGCTTGTAATCATTATTCTGATTGTCTTCGTTGTTGCTCTCACCTTGATTGAGGGAATCATGTAAATTATCCTGTGCACCAGAATCTACAGAGCTTTCCTGAGCATCGAAATTTATGGAATTTTCAGATAGTGCCGCTTTCTGAGGATTTTCCTTTTCTTGTGGAAATCGCTGACTAACTCCAGTTGGGGCGAAGGAGACAGGCATAACACCCTCATAAGGATTCAGCTTGGCATTTTCCTGATCAGTACCTGCCTCATTGGTCTGGCCATCATCTTTAGAACCCCTGCCTTCTACGACATTATCCTGGCCCTGGTACTGGTTCTGGCCCTGATTCTGGTCTTGGCCTGCAAAAAGTGACTCCTCCAAGGAAGCGAGACCCTTATAATCAGCATTCTGGGCATACGGCTCACCCTGACCTGCGGGATTATTCCCTCCAGTCCTCATGGCGTCTTTGACGGTGACCCCCTCAAGACGGCCAAAGGCAACAATCCGGGACACAACCTGGGCAACCCGGTTCAGATACATGTCAACCTGACCCTCATCGTAGCCCTTAGCCCCCTTGCGCTGAGTGAACAAAATAGTAGATACATACCGAGGCACGAAATCCTCATCAGAATCAAAATTACTGGATTCTACAGCCTGGTCATAATCAATGCTCAACTCATCACAAATACGGGTCATGATATTTACTACGAAAGAATCCACCTGTTTGCGGTCATAAGACGGATCCTTGCCGCGGCCGCTTGCAAAGCGATGAGAGTCTTCCGCGGTTGCACGGGGCATCAGCGTCTGAGCCAGCTGAATGGTCTTAGTCCTCCAGGCAACCCTGCCTTCATCAGCGATTTCGTAAGAAGTCTGCTTATCGACAGCCGCCTGTTCCAACCGAAGCAGAGCCCTATCTACGGCATCAATATCATAACCACCGCGAACCAGAGTAAAAAGAACATTTTGAATGTCTTCCTGCTTCAGCTGCGGCTGAGGAGCATCGTATAGCTGATGAGCACGCTGCAGGAACTCATCCACCTGCTCCACATCATAGCCCCATTTTTTCTTCGGAGCTAGAGGAAGTTGTGTCCCTTTTGCCCGTCCCTCATTAGCCATGAAAATCCTCCCCAATAAAACGAGAACTGCGTGAGAATAAAATGATTCTGTTCCTAAGGTACAAACTTTTCAACCGCTGCCGCTAAATTTACGCCATTTATACACGGAACAACCACGAAATTCTCTCTTCGTCTGTGTACTGCTGTAGCATGTGGAAAGTCGGGCGATTAGCTCAGTTGGCTAGAGCGCCACCTTTACACGGTGGATGTCGGGGGTTCGAGTCCCTCATCGCCCACGATTATCAACGGTGTAAGCACTAGTCGGTGTATGCATTGGTCGTCCTAAACATCAATATATAAATAAAGTCCCCTCACATCGGTTAATGAAAAACCATCATCAGGCGTATTCCCATATTTTGCCCACAAACCCACAGAAAGTTATCGTTCCCTGCTTGTTGAGGCGACATCAAACCCCAATACATCGTTACACATCAAGATATCGTTCCAATGCTTGACAAGAGTCACCTCACTCACCCAACTCGAAGATACAAAAAACCTTCCTGCTACAACAAAGCCATCAATCTCCTATCTGCGCTTTGGGTGAGGAGAGAAAAGAAATAAGTCGCCACACACCAGGGTTCACACCTATCTGCCAATTGGGTGAGGACGGAAATAGACCTAATGTAGAAGGCCTAATGCAGATTGAGACTGTAAAAAGTCGATCAAAACCAAGTCAATAAACAATAAATAATTAAAAAGAAAAATGAAGGGAAAACACCCACTCACCCAACTCGAAGATATAAAAAGGGCTAGCAAGCAAAGAGTAGAAAGCAGCACACCTATCTGCGCTTTGGGTGAGGAGAGAAAGTTCGCTGAATCAAAAAGCCACGCACTCACGATTAAGAAAACACACACTTAACCCCTTTAGACAAAAAACACCTAATTGAGGCTCAGAATCAGTAGAGGATTGGTCAGAAGAAAATCAAACCAGAAGAAAATTGAATCAGTGGCCGTGACCAAACGCCCGCAGCTGAATCCCGTTCCAATCGTTGCTAAGAGTAACAGGCGTACCGGCATTCATGCCAGCGCCTTTAGCAGCATTTTGAACCGTATTGGAACCTGCCTGGCCATCACGACCGGGTTTGGGAGTAATTACCCAGAACGGCCCATCCCCTTCAAGGAGGCCGCCTGCGTCCATGATCGTATCAGACAACTCATCCTCAGCATCGCCATCACGCCACCAGATGATAACGCCATCAACGCTGGAGTCATACTCTTCATCAACCAGGTCTTCACCGGTTAATTCCTCAATGGACTCACGGATGGAATCATCCACATCATCATCCCACAGCCACTCCTGGACCACGTCCCCGGGCTGAAAACCTAACTCCATTGCAACATTATCTGTATTAGTCGTATCGGACACGTTTTTCAGCATATCAGCAATAATGGAAAAATGAGAATACCAATCTCGCTTAAGCCTAGATTTAGAATTTTTTACCCGTAGATCAACGGCATGTGGAAACTGAGATACGTGCGAGTATGCACGATATATATACGAGGTATGCACAAGATATGCATGAAATATGCATAGGCAACAGCCTTGTGCAGGCGGCAGCAGCGAGGATAAGACAGTCAGCGAATTTTACAGACCGGAAGGGAAGACCCGCGCCCGCTGCCAATAACCACCAGAGCCTTGTAAGCCTGATCGAGGTTGGAAACCGCAACCACATGAAGACCGGCTGGGATGTTACCCACCACCTCATTACAGTTGCTCCTGGGAGCAATGAACCATTGCGCTCCATCCCTGACAGCTCCAACCATTTTCAGCCGAATTCCGCCAATCGGTCCAATTTTTCCATCCTTTTCCATGGTACCGGTACCAGCGATGGTTTTCCCTCCGGTTTCGTTGGCGGCAGTCATTTTATCAATTGCCCCCAGGGTATACATCATGCCAGCCGAGGGGCCGCCAATGTTGTCTACATTCATGGAGATGCGGGCTTTACTGACCTTGTATCCTCTTTTTGTCAAGAACGCCACTGCCTGATTCTGTGCAGAAGATTGTGCCTGACTCATCTGCCTGGTGGATTCTTTCTTATAATCCTGAGGACTTTGATTAACAGGGTATTCAACTTCCTGCGGTACTACAATAGTATTTTTCGCAAACCAGGCCCAGATTACTTGAGCATTTGTCGCCGGATATCCAGGAACACCAGTCGCACTAACTGTTGTTAACAGCAATTTCCCTGAATCTTTATACGTTTTAACCCCTTTAATGGAGATCATTTCTGAGGCATTTGTCTTTGACGACACTGTCCCGAGCACATTGCCCGTCGGTCCAGGGAATTCTATGGTATAAGCAGAATAAGGAAGGAAAAGCAGAACGATGCAAACCGCTATGGTGAACGTACTAATCCACCTGTGCCAGCGAGGGGAGACAGATGCCGGATGGACTTTTTGGGTGGCGAAAGACCCAGCTCCTGTTTGAGCGGCTTGATAGGCCGAATTCATCGATGAATAATCATCGGCACCTGAAGAATCTGTTCGTTTGCGCTGTTTCATGTAAAACCTGCTATTCCCTTTGTCTTGTTAATAAGTTGTCTTGTTAATCGTGTGTTTTGCCGATCGTATGAGTCCTGTTGTGTCTTGTTGATCTATTAGCAACCTATTCATTATTATAGCGGTCACAGTATAACCAGCCTAACCCTATCGAGCTAAAGCAAAATGAGTGGAATCAGTCCTCAGCGCAAAAGTTGATACAACATGACTCAAGATTTGTTTTTTGAGACAGACAGGGGTACATTGGTAGGAGATGCCAAGCAGATCACACAGGAATTGATCCGAAGGTCATACTGCAATAAATACTGCGCTAATTTAGGCATACGGTAATAATTTAGAATTACGGTAATAATTTAGAATACGATTTAAGGACTAGCGGTAAGGAATAAACCCATGTCAGAAGAAGAACTCCACCAATGGATGATTGAATCTTTTGGCCCCGAGCAGGGAGAGATGGCCTGGCAGCAACTATCATCACTGCCACCAGAAATCAGGGAGCAACTGATGAGCGCGCCAGGAGGGCTGCCGGATCCCCAGGAAGTTCATTCTCTGATGGATGCCTTTACTACCAGCGGTCTGAGCACCATGCAAGACATTGACAGCATGCTGGATCAGGGTCCTATCAACATTAAGTTAGCTTCATCAATAGCTCACAAAATGGCCCAGCAAAATCAAAAAATTTCATCAATCAGCGCTATCTCCGGACAGCAGGTTCGCTCCGCTGTTTCTCAGGCAAATTTATGGCTGGATTCAATAATGGAATTCAATCCCCCGGCGGGAACTGTCGATGTTTTAACGAGAGATGAGTGGGTCTCCCAAGCCCTCCCCCGGTGGGCCCATTTTGCAGCGCCTGTAGCTAAATCCATGAACCAAGCAATGGCATCTGTTTTCAGCGAGCGCCTGGGAGGAATGATGGGCGGCGAAATCACAGGGATGTTCGCCGGACCTATCCCTATGCCCATACCCGATGATTTGAAAGACCCACAGAAGCTGATGACGATTTTAGGGAATACCACCTATGCCATGCAGCTTGGCAGGGCTGGAGGCCAGCTTTCCAGCAAGATTTTGGGGGGTTTTGATCAGGGTATTGCCCTTCTGCCGAATCCTGCCGGAGCGATGATCCCGGAAAATATTGAGAATTATGCGCAAGAGCTGAACTTAAGCTATACCGAAGTTCTGGAATATCTCAGTTTGGTGGAGCAGGCACACGCCCGTCTCTTTGCTTCCGTCAGCTGGCTGATGCCGCAGTTTGATGCTCTGATCGGAAAATACGCCAGGGGAATAACAATAGATCTTGATGCCATGGAGGAGCAGCTGCGGCAGGCTGAAGAAATGAATCCGGATTCTCTCGCCGGAGCTGTAGACCTTAGCAAAGTTGGTATGAGCGATACCCCCGAGCAGCGGGAAGCCCTGCACAGTTTGGAAAATCTGATGGCCCTGGTTGAAGGGTGGGTAGATACCATAGTTTGGAGAGCCGGCATGGCTCATATACCTCACCTCAATCAGCTACGGGAAATGCAAAGGCGGGAACGGGCTTTGGGAGGACCAGCTGAAGAAACTTTTGAAACTCTTTTAGGGTTGCAGCTCAAACCCAAGAAAATGAGGGAAGCAGCAGAGCTATGGGAGACTATTACTCTGGCAGAAGGTCAGGAAGGAAGGGATGGCCGTTGGTCTCATCCCGACCTGCTCCCCACTTTGCCTGAGGATGCACTGGCTGCAGCGTCAGCCAAGGATAACCAGGAAGCCCGACAGCTTGATCAAGATTTATCACAGCTGCTGCAGTCTAGTTCTGCTTCATCCACATCCTCTGCACCATCTGTCTCATCCGCATCCTCCGCACCGCCCGCCGCTTCATCTACAGCATCCGCAGCATCTACAGCAGAGGAATCTGTATCAGGCGATGAAGCGAAGATTGACCACCAGGGATCTGCAGATATGTCTGCAGAAGATATGTCTGCAGAAGATAATAATCCTGCCGGCAGCAAGCATGAGCCGAAAATCTCAGGTGGAATTGATTGGGATGCAGAGCTAGATAAGCTCTTGGCCAGTGAGGGCAAATCAGCAGCCGATGCAATCGATGCAGCCGATGATGATTCCGAGGCCAAGAAGCAAAACGACAGCCAGAAACAAAACAATCAGGCTAATAATGAATCAGGCAGCGATGGGCAGAAAAGCAGCGACGATGACGCGGAAAATAACGAAAACCATGAGGGCGACGACGATTCACAATCCCAACAATAAGAGACAATAAGAGCTGGAAAATAGCCAGGAAAAGTGTGAAACAGTCTATAGGAGGAACCGACTAGGCTGTCTCACACTTCCTCCCACCCCACCAGTTTCCTGAGGATGGGCCGCCTGCGCATAGGATATCTCCAGGTTATCCTGAGCCCGTGTAATCCCTACATACAACAGGCGGCGCTCCTCTTCCAGGGCATCATCGCTTTTGCTGGAGGAGAAGGGAATCAGCCCTTCACTGCATCCTATGATGAAAACTCGCTTCCATTCCAAGCCTTTGGAAGCATGAATTGTCGACAGACTGATTTGTCCTACAGATCCGTCTGCATTCATCATCGAATCGTGCCCCGCCTGGCTGACCCAGCCCGATTCTGTCCGAACCCGATAGGCAATTTTCGCTTTCTGCAAGTATTGAGCCAGAATTTTACCCTGGCTGTTGATTCGCATTAAAACGGCAATATCTTCTGCTTTTTCACCCTTATGAATCAAACGCTTAATTTTCTCGACGACACTGCAGGATTCCTCATCATCACAGCTGTACATCCTCTTGCTAATTCTTCTGCCTGTGTCTCGGGCTGATTCCAAGAACAAATAATCGTCCCGAACCGGCGAAGGTTTAAGGATTTTATTAGCCTCTTTTACAATATTTCTGGTCGACCGATAGTCAGTTGCTAGCTGAATATCGGCAGTCACAGGACTGAATTCCCGGGAAAAATTAATCAGGTAATAGCTGGTCGCCCCAGCAAAAGAATAGATAGTTTGCGCCGGATCTCCCACAACACAAATATTGCGGTTATCTTTCAGCCATAATTGAACCAAGCGATGCTGAAGAGGAGAAACATCCTGATATTCATCCACTGTCAAAGAATCAATATGACTGCGGATTTGCCGGGCGGAGGAAGAATCCTCATCCAATATATGACAAACAAGGAGGAGGATATCATTAAAATCAATCTGGCCTCGGTAAGCCTTCTCTTCTTCATAGGCTTCCATAACAGATTTCATCTGGATGCAATCCATTCCCAAGGGAGGGACCCTGCCCAGAAGACGACAGGCACGCCCGTAATCCGAGGGAGCAATCAAGCCCACCTTTGCCCAATCAATCTCAGCCTGAACGTCCTGAACTTCCAATTCCTGATACGAATCCCTCCCGGTTGATCTTGCCAGTGCGCGAAAAACAAGGTCTTTAGCATTATCTGTAACCTGAGGAAAGGGAGATTCACTCAGATCATCCCAGACAGACCTGAGCTGCTGAAGGGCGGCAGAATGAAAAGTAGCTGCATGAACCTGACCAACCCCCAAAACCTGAAGACGGGACTGCATCTCCTGGGCTGCCTTAGTGGAAAAAGTGACCGCAAGGGATCTCTCCGGATCCCAGGCCCCGGTCTGGCAGGCATAAGCAATGCGGTGCATGATTGTTCTGGTTTTTCCTGCCCCCGCACCGGCAATAATGCGCACAGGTCCTTCAACTGCTGATGCAGCTGAGCGCTGGGCGTCGTCCAAATCCAGAAGGAGATCATGAGTCATATCTCCATTTTCCCTCACACAAAGACGGGGAATGATGAAGCATGTTATCCACAACAATTCACAACTAGGTGCGTTGTTTCCACAGATACACTGCTGCCGCAAATGCATCGTTGCCTCCATAATTCCATGCGTAGCCCCCATGTATTAAGGTGGAACCGTGAGTCAACGTTCCAGCTTTGAAATTGCAGCACTCGCGTCGGCTGCTATGCCCACGCTGACAGTAGCGACAACCCGTCGCTCAGAACAGTTTGCCCTGTCCGGAGATAAGGATGACATCGTTACCGCCATCATTACCGACACCACAGGCGAAGAATACGATGTCAGCATCAGCGACAGCGAAGAAGGCAAGAAGCGCCTCAAAACCCGCGCCAGGGCTGCTTATGTGCTGGACAACACTCACGAACCCTCTGCTCTGGGTTTTCGGCTGGACCACTTGGAAACATTTGTATCCGGAGACGATCCAGAAGGGAGTACAGGGAAAACAGCTGTGCTTATTATGCCCCATGTTAATGGGGACGCCCACCCTCTTTCCCGTTTAACGGAGACACAATGTGCCGCTGCCGGGACCTGCATTGGCGCTGTTCACCGTTTGCGAGGAAAGTTCATTGTCAATGCTCATTACCCTGCCTACCCTTCCGCTCAGATTCATCAACAGCTCCTTCAGTGGATTGTAAATTTACGCGCAGCAGGACATATTCCTACCGAAATCCTGGATAATTGGGATGCAATTATTTCCAATGACAATCTGTGGGATTTTCGCTCCTGCCCGGTTCACGGCGGCTTTAGTGACGGAGATATTCTCTTTACCAGCACGGGAATTTCAGGAATCCGCCACTGGGAAGATATGCAGATAAACGATCCAGCCCGTGATCTGGCCTGGATTTTTACCCAGTTGGACCCGGCACGCCGAAATTTTGTTCTATCTGCTTATGCCCGCATTATGGGCAATCGGATGGACGATATGATTATGCTTAGAGCCGGCTTATGGGTTCAAATGTCTCAGGTCGGAGATTTTATTAAGGCTCTGGAGAGGGCTGACTCACAGAAGATTATGCGTTTTAAGTCTCAGGTGGAGTCTCTGGCTCATCAGATTTCACAACTTAACTCCTCTTCTTCGCACTCTTCCACCCCCTCTACCCTGACAGTTGGAGACCTGCTAAACAACTCAAGCTCAGAGTCTATGGGCAGGCAACAGACGAATAAAAAGTCTGATGGTCAAAAGCCTGATGGTCAGCAGATAAACAATAATCAGACCACTAACAATAAGGCAGATCCTCAACAGGCAAAACAGATAAAACAGACAGAACAAGCAAAACAGGCAGAATCCTGGCGGGAAAGAGCGAAAAAATCCTCTTCTGCGAATTTATATTCCCATGATGGGAATAATAATTTCGATTACGACGACGATAAGACGGTTGTCGGCCACAAAGCCCTCCCACCGAAGCACGGGCAGGGTCGCAAGCCAGCTTACAACCGAATTCTTCAGCCACCGGCCGCTCCTAATCCCAGCAACTCTGATCCTAGCCATTCGCAGACTCCTTACCAGCCTGTCTCCTGGAATTCTGATCCGGTTCAATCAGAAGATTTCAGCTTCGCTGCCCCTGACCAGTCCTCTGACAATCAGGCTTCTTCTCCTCAGACAGCTGACCCGCATGCAACTTCAGCCGCAGATAAGGAAGAAACGATCACCCTTCCACATGTTTCCCCTGACCAAGAGCCAAAGAGCAATACCAAGCTCAGGGATGTAAACGGATACGATTCAGATCTGAACGATGACACTAATGACAGCGGTCCGATTATTGCTATCGATACCAACCCTGATGATATCGCTACTGAAACTTTCGCTTCCTACCAGGAGGATCAGAATAACTCATCTGAAGGCGAAGACAGGCAAGAAGAGAAGCAATAAGCACAGCCCAACGGTTACACTGAGAGAAACGATCCTCACCAACTAAAGGAGAATTATGGACGTTGAAATTGGTATTAGGCATGTTGCCCGGCCGGTTACTTTTGATACAGACGCCAGTGCAGATGAGGTCTCCGCAAAGATCAAGGAAGCAGCTAGCAAGGACATGCCAGTCGAATTGGAAGATTCCAAGGGTCGCAAGTTTCTTATTCCCTCGCAATCCATTGGCTATGTGATCATCGGTTCTGAAACCAGTCATCCAGTTGGCTTTGGAGCTTTGGGCTAAGATTTCTCTGTAACAGGGAAATAAAAATTAAGAATCTGCTGGCTGCTGCCGTAGGAGGCCTGCGCCCCAATCCCGGTAGCAGCATAAGCAGCAACATATGAAGCCAGATAGGCACTGTCGGTTAAGGACAGACCAGCAGCAATCCCAGATAAAATAGTGCCCATAAAGCTGTCCCCGCAGCCAGTAGTATCCACAGCCTGAACATGAACAGGACGAATATAAGTTGCCTGACTGCCATTGAGAACAACTGCCCCATGGCTTCCCAAGGTTACAATAGCTGTCTGGTACCCAAAAGCGGCCAGGCTGCTGCGGATTTGCTCCCATTGATCATGGAATCGGCCAAAACCATCAGCGACTTGTTCGTCAACGGCTACAAGTTCCGGTTCTATCCTAAGCAAATCTGCCAATTCATGCTCATTGACTAAAAGAATATCGGTTTGACCAATCAGTTCCCGGGGAAGATCTGCCAAAAAGGGCGAATCATTCAGCAAAACAGGAATTCCCCGATTATGGCAGATTGTTGCGCTGGCCATAACTGCCTCCAGAGGACTTTCTAGACACAGGCCTAGGACTGCAGCCTCTTGCAGGACCGACTGGTTGGCTTGGACATAATCCGGGGAAACCTGGGCATTGGACCCGGCTGAATAGACAATGGTGTTCTCCCCGTGGCTGTCTACCGTTATGACAGTAGAACCACTGGGCCCAGGGGCCGAACCCATATGAGAGGTATCAACATGTGCCTCAGATAGCTTTCGCAACAGGAAATCTGCATTGTCATCCTGTCCGACCATCCCCAGCATAGAAACTCGGGCTCCTATACGACCAGCCGAGGCCGCCTGATTAGCTGATTTTCCTCCGGGAAGAATCTGCAGCGGTCCGCCGTTTACGGTCTGCCCCGGCAACGGCAACTCCTCTGTGGTCACCGTATAGTCCACATTGGCTGATCCCATGACGCATACTCTTCTGGTGCCTGAGACGATCCTGCCCAGAAGATCCTTGATACGACTGTGCTCTTGTGCAGTAACCATTGTCATCCTTTACCTTCAATAAATCTTCACACTTAAAAGGGTACACCACATTGGAAAATGACGTTCGCGAATGAAGTTGTTTCGCCTGTTCTCACAATAAATTTTACCCCTTCGACTGCCGCTTTGAAACCATGAGGACCGTCGTGAGGAACAAAGGAAACCGGAAGATCAAACCGGTCTCTGACCCAGCGTTCAGGAGCATGCCCTTCTACTTCACAAGCCATGAGAGCACTTTCCAAAGTAAGATTGTCCTTCAAAGCATCTAGAACATCCTCAAAGCGGGGAACACCAAAGACCAGCGCCAGATCTACAACTTCGATGCCTGGGGGGTCCGGCAGCCCGCAATCGCTGATAACAAAACGATCCTTATGACGCAGCCCAGCCAGATCTGCAGCCAACTGAGCATTCAAAATCCCATGTGTCAGCACAATATGTACTATCCTTTCTTTTCAGTTTACATAAGAATACTATATAAATGTATGCATAAAAATACCGCCGCCAGACAGGTTCAGCTCTGCGCCGGGACGAAGCTGACGGCGATATCCGTACAGGTTTTAGTCAAATTTGGCTACATTATCTTTGATGACCGTCTTCACAGCAATCGACTGAATCTTGGGCACCCTCTTCCCCTTAATCAGATTATAGGCAGCATCAACTGCCCTCTTGCCTAACTCTTTTGGCTGCTGAGCAATGGTTCCCATTAAAGTTCCCTTCTTCACAGCCTTTAGACCATCAGCAGTGCCATCAAATCCGAAGACCTTGACCTTCTTGCCCGCCTGAGACCCCAAAGCTTGAATGGCGCCAAGAGCCATTTCATCATTTTCTGCATATATTCCAGCAACATCGGAATGCGACTGCAGAAGATTGGAGGTTACATTCAAAGCTTCGGCACGATCGAAGTTGGCTGTCTGCTCTGCTACAACCTTAATGCCAGGATGCTTTTTGATTTCGTCCTTGAATCCCTTGCCGCGGTCACGGGTAGAGGCAGCTCCTGGAGTTCCTTGCAAAATAATAACCTTACCTTTGTCTCCCAGACCCTTAGCCAACTCTCGGGCGGCCTGTGCACCTCCAGCTACATTATCCGAAGCAATATGAGCATTTACATCCTCCCCAGTAACCGATCTATCCACACTAATAACTGGGACAGATGAGCTTAACAGAGAAGCAACCGCAGGAGCGGCAGCATCAGAATCCACCGGGTTAATGATGACAGCTTTCACTCCCTGCGATTGGGCGTTCTGGGCCTGATTCTGCTGGGTAGTAGAATCATTCTGAGCATCTGATACCTGCAGATTAATGCCTAGTTTCTTTGCCTCCTGCTGTGCACCATCCCGCAGATCAACGAAGAAGGGATTATTCAGGGTTGAGATGAGAATAGCTACCTTATCTGACCCCGATGATGACGATGCCCCACAAGCACCGACTCCTATGGCAACAGCAATCGCACAGACCAAAGACAAACTGGTACGGATGAGTTTTTTCATTCCTAAAGTAATCATAATAGTTCCTTTCTTTCATGATTATTGATAGTGATTACTCACTGCGATAGTTAGCAACAATTGCTAAAAGTGATCGCTTTATATGTACTTCCTGTGATTAATGAATTTATGATCCTGATCTTTTCCTCCGATTTCCCGCATATTCTCAGTGGATATCCTGCTTGCGGCGCATAGTATCGATGCTGACTGCAACAGCAATTACCAGACCAATCACCACTTGCTGCCAGAAGGAAGAAACATTGAGAATATTAAGCCCGTTGCGAATAACGGCCAAGAGAATTGCTCCAACGAAAGTTCCTGATATTTTTCCTTTTCCGCCAGACAGAGAGGCACCTCCAATCACGGTGGAAGCAATAGCATCCATCTCATAACCATTGGCTGCCTGCGGTTGCACTGAGTGCAACCGGCCAGCAATTACCAGACCTGCAACAGCAGCAAAAATACCGGAAAGAACAAAGACCATAATCTGAGTTTTGTGGACATGAATTCCAGACAGTCGCGAGGCTTCCATATTGCCACCCACCGCGTAAACGGAACGTCCCATGCTGGTGAAATTGAGAATTACTGCTGCCACAATTCCCATGACGATCATGGTGATAATAGGAATGGGAATGCCAGCAAGAGTACTGCCAAAGAAATTGACCAGACCTGAGGTGTTGATGGGCCGTCCATCGGAAATAACCAGAGTCAGGCCTCGAGCAATGGACATAGTTGCCAGGGTAGCAATAAAGGAAGGAAGTTTAAGAAAAGCATTGGCCATGCCGGATAAGGCTCCAAAACCAGCGCCGGCAGCCAGACCAATCAGAATGGTCAGCCAGGCAGGCAGTCCCATAGATGAACCAGTATATGCAACAACCATACTGGAGAAGGCTGCAACGGCTCCAACAGACAAATCAATACCCGCAGACACAATGGCGAAGGTTTCACCAAAAGCCAGAATGGCTATGGTCGATGCCTGAATTCCCACATTGAGCAAGTTGGCTCCGGTCAGAAAGGCCGGGGTTGATATAGCCAGGATAATGCAGAGCAGGATCAAACCGACCAGGGCCCCGTTTCGGGCAAGAAATTCTTTGACTACATTACCTGCCCCTGCCGAAACCATTTTTTTATTTTTTGTTACTGAAGACATACTAGACTTTCCTTTCCTAATCTTCATCCATATGAGAAACGGCTAAAGCCATGACTTTTTCCTGGCTGGCTTCCTGAGCTGGCATCTGTCCGCTGAGCTTTCCATTGCTCATGACCAGGATCCGATCTGACACTCCCAAAACTTCAGGTAAATCTGAGGAAGCCATGAGAACAGCTCCACCTTGGGCAACAACGTCGTCAATTAGCTGGTAGATTTCCACCCTGGCTCCCACATCGACTCCCCTTGTAGGTTCATCAAGAAGGAGAATTTTCACCTGGGCTGTAGTCCATTTTCCAAAAACAACCTTCTGTTGGTTTCCCCCGGACAGGGAACCGACGGTCTGATCAATCGTTGTCATGCGTATATTTAGCTGATCAGCCACCTTATTCTCTCGTTTACGCTGACCTTTTAGGTCAGCAAAACCCCAGTGAGAAGTCGGCAAAAGTGTTGCCAAACCAAGATTATCGGCAACCGATGCTTCCAAAAGCAGGCCTTGAGTACGCCGGTCCTCCGGTACCAGGCCCAATCCAGAGCGAATACTGGCGGAAATATCAGCCTTGGGAAGCTTCTTTCCTCTGACTAGCACAGAACCGGAATCATAAGTGTCCGCACCAAAAATTGCTCGAATTACCTCAGTACGGCCCGCACCGACCAGACCAGCAAGACCAACCACTTCACCAGCATGAAGTTCAAAAGTAACATGGTCCATAGCTCCATTGCGGGTCAGCCCATCTACTTTAAGAAGGACATCTCCGGGAACATGGTTTGTATGCGGATACTGATTCTCAATATGCCTACCAACCATGAGCCTGACCAGTTCAGGTTCAGGGGTATCAGCAGGAACCGTGTCCACATAATGCCCGTCACGAAGAACGGTCACTACATCTCCCACCCGCTGAATCTCATCAAGATGATGGGAAATAAAAACCATGGCTACTTTGCGCTTCTTCAGCTCATCCATGATAGAAAAAAGCTGTTCACATTCCTTGCGGGTCAAAGCCGCTGTAGGCTCGTCCAAAATAAGGACTGATGCATTTTGCATGAGGGCCTTGGCAATCTCCACCATTTGCTGGCGGGCAACACCCAATTCGCCCATAGGACGGGTAACATCTTCGCTAAGACCAATCAGCTCGATAGCCTTTTGCGCTTGCTGCTTCATGGTTTTCCGGTCAATAAATCCTCCCTTTTGAGGCAGATGCCCTAGGAAAAGATTTTCCATGATGGATAGTTCCGGTACCAGATTCAGCTCTTGATGGATAACAGCAATCCCCAATCCTCGTGCAGCATTTACATCGGGGATAACAGTCGGTTTACCATTAACTTCTATCCGTCCGCCATCAGGCTGATAGATGCCGCTCATCATCTTAATAATGGTTGATTTTCCGGCACCGTTCTCCCCCAGGAGCACATGGACCTGCCCCGGCTCCACGGTCAGGGAAACCTTATCCACAACCGTGGTGCTTCCAAATACTTTTGACACTCCCTTAAGAGAAATATATGTCATTATTCCTGCTTTCTGTTGAGACTTCCCTTGTCTCATCAATGGCAGCAGCAGGCAGATTCAGATTATTGGCTGATTAACTGTCTGCCTGCTGCATGGTGACATGTCAGCAATACATTGCAGGAATTTGCACATACAGTGAATGATGATTGTATGGAATTATTTGTCCTGGGCGGCGCAGCCAACTGACTGGCGGGGAAAATATACAGTTTCAACCCGCTGAGAGTCAGGCTGCTCGCCTCCTTCCACCAGGTTCAGAAAAATCTGTGCCCCTAAAGAACCAATTTTTTGAACCTGCTGAGAAACAACCGAAATTTTGGGGGTCAGCAGCTGGAAAAGTTCCAGATCATCAAAAGAGACCAGGGAAATATCGCCGCCGATAGTTGCCCCTTGGCTCCCGAAGATAGATATAGCCTGAATAGCATCCTGCGAATACCCAAAAATAAAAGCATTCACCCCTGACTGTCTCATCCGGCGCAAAACCGGTAAGCAGGAGGTGTGGCTGAAGCTGGTTGATTCTACGAACACGTTTTCCTCGCCAAAGAGAGCCCCGGCAAGAGTGCGGAAGGTATACTCCCTTTCCTGCAGGGTTGGCGAATCCAGAATAGGGCCGGATATATATCCAATTTTCTTATATCCATGCGCCTGAAAGTCGCCAAGGGCTGCCTGAAGGCCAGGAAGAGGATCGGAATCCACCACAGGAATTTGGGGCATTCCGCTCACGTGCCTGTCTACAAAAACTGTAGGAATCTCCATGGTTACCAGCGACTCCAAGGCGGCTGTTCTGCCGCCCCTGGGAACAATGATCATTCCGTCAATATGCTGTGACAGCATGCTTACAATGTAGGCATCCTGCTGGGCACTGTCTTCTGAAGAAGTGCCAATTGACGTGCAATAACCTGCATTAAACAGTGTGTCTTGAATTGCATACGCAAGATCTGCGAAGTAAGGGTTGCGGATATCCGGTACCAGCAGGCCAGCCAGGCCTGTTTTTGTTGACCTCATAGCTTTAGCTCGAGAATCAGGAATGTATCCCAGCTCTCTGGCTGCTTTCTCGATACGGCTTTTGGTCACCGGTGCAATCCTGCCAGTATTGTTCAAGGCACGAGACACGGTGGAAACCGATGTGCCTGACCGCAGCGCTATATCGCGAATCGTTACGTATGCCATCACACCCCCTTTCATAATGTATCACGAAAGGCAACCCAGTCTTTCGATACTATGTTTTCCGTTGTTTCTATTGTGTTCCGTCTGGTTGTGACTTTTCCTGCTTATGCTGATCTTCATCTCTGAAGAAGCATAATGTGCAAACGTTATCGCTTCGATATTATATCTCCTATAATATCAATGCGGAAACGTTACCGCAATCATAAAACAAAAAAATGAATTTGTCAAGTCAAGCCTGTTCGATAGTATGTATACAAACTTATTTATCGATATGCTATAGTAGTACTTCATTCTGAGGAGGAGATATGGCATTACGTTATGCATCACCCTGGAAGATTGGCTTGTATCTTCTGCTTTCACTGGCGGAATCCCTGCAGGTTGTTTTTGTAGCCTTTATCTTTCAGCAATTTATTGATTTTGCACAAAAACCGCGGGGAAGCCTGCTGACTCTGACCGGTTTCGCAGTACTGGGTTTGCTTATTTTTGGCGGAATTGGAATTGCTTATCAATATTGTAAAGCTGATATTATTGCTACGGTTAATATTCGTATAAAAGATATAAGTGCAGACTATCTGGTTCGATCGCAGCACAATGACCTCGGCCTGAATGTGTCATTCATGACGAATGATCTCAAGCAAATAGAGATAAACAGGGTTACGTCTGAACTTGACATCATTTTCAATGCTATCCAATTCCTCGCCGCAATCATTTCAGCATTTCTGGGATCTGTTGTTCTTTCCCTTATTTTTCTTGTGCTCTCTTTAGTTCCAGGAGTACTGCAAAATATTTTCGGGCCGCGCATTGAAAAGGAATCATCAGCCTGGGAAAGTGAGAACAGAAAATATACAGAAACCGTGACCGATACAGTATCGGGAGCTGCCATTGCTCGTCTATATGATACTGAATTTGCCTTAATCTCCCGGCTGGGGCAGGCTGCCCGACTGATGGAACAGGCCTTAAAGAGAACGAATTGTATGAAGGAAACCGCTTCAGAAGTTACCAAAGCAGTAGCTTATGTGTGCAGTATGATTATTCCTTTTGGCGTCGGTATTTATTTTGTTACCCAGGGGAATATTACTCTGGGAACATTCATGATGATCGCTCAGCTGGCGAACACCTTTATCAACCCGGTGGTATCAATTTTTAGCCAGATAAATGATATCCGCAGCTCTGCCCCTATGTGGAATAAATTGACACAGGTTGTTTCAGCAAGCAAATCCTTTCAACTCCAAAGAAAACTGACGAAAACCGACAAAGCTGGCAAGGGAAGAAAAAATACATCCCTGGATGGAAGTCAGAAAGAACCAGCTGCGTTTTCCTCCTTGGCTCTTACTGATGGTGGTATCCAGCTGGGTGGAAAACAAATCCTGCAGCATGTTAATCTTACTGTTACAGCTGGGGAGAAGATCCTGCTGGAAGCACCATCTGGCTGGGGAAAATCGACTTTGCTGAATGTGCTGATTGGAAACTATGCCCTGAACCAGGGATCATACACTATAGATGGCGTTACGATGAACGGACAATGGCAGGCTGCCCATAGATTTTTCTCTTTTATACAGCAAAAGCCGTTTATTATTAACGACACTATTCTTTACAACATTACCCTGGGAAGAAAGCTCCCTGAAGAGAGACTTCTTTCCATTGCCCGTCAAGCAGGTCTGCTTGATTTAGTCCAGGATAAAGGTTGGGACTATAAGGTAGGTATCAATGGATGCAACCTATCTGGAGGACAGAATCAAAGAATAGAAATAGCCCGGGCCTTGGTGGAGAAACGCCCCATTCTCATCGCGGATGAGGCAACATCGGCTCTCGACCCCCAGTTATCGCAGCAAATCCACGAGACTATTCTTACCGGCTTTCCCGGAACTGTTATTGAGGTTGCTCACAAAATCTCAGACAGGGAAAGGGCCATGTTTACCAGAGTCATCGAGCTGGATAAGGCAGAGCAAGCCTAGTATTACCTAATATTACCTAATATTTTACAGATAATAACAGGTAGTAAATTGTGAGCAAAAAGCTCATCAGGGCAGCAAGCGGATTTTACCGCGGCTGATAATTTCTTCTACCGTTCCCTGATCGGTCACATTCTCCCCCAAACGATTGGGCTTGCCTGCTCCATGCCAGTCAGATCCCCCGGTAATCAGTAGTTCCAGACGTCGAGCCAGAGCCATCAATCTGCCCTTCTGATCAGGCGGATTGTCCCTATGCCATACTTCCAGACCATCCAGACCCAAATCGGTGAGATGTTTGATTGCTGCATCGGACAGGAGAACCCGGTTACGGGATACTGCCCCTGGATGGGCGATAACGACCACACCGCCGGCAGCTTTCATGGTAGACACAACCGTGTCTACATCCGGAGAATAAACCGGAATGTAGTAAGGACTGCGAGCATTAATAATGCCGGCAAAGGCAGAAGATCGATCAGGATAGACGCCAGCGGCAACCAGAGCATCGGCAATATGAGGACGACCAATAGTGGTCTCAGCCCCATTTTTGACCTGGGCCTGAACACTCTCCCAACTAATGGGATAATCACGCGAAATCCGGTCAACCATCTCATGGGTTCTTTCCAATCGAGCCTGCCGGGTGCGGGCAAAAAGCTCCAGAGCGGCCTTATCTTCACAGTCATAGAGGTAAGCCAGAACGTGAACACTAGTTTTCCCTGCTTCTGCCGTAATTTCTGTTCCCCGAATCAGGGGGTACTTGTCCGACAAAGATGCAGCCTTGGCCGGCTGCCAACTGGAAGTCGTATCATGATCAGTAATTGCTACTCCAGCCAGCCCTTTCTGCTGGGCCTGACTTATCAACTCCTGCGGAGTGCAAGTTCCATCAGAATAAACAGTATGACAATGAAGATCCCACTCATGTTGAGTCATATAATTATTTTAAGCTAGTATGGAGAATAAGAGCAGGCCGTCACACAAAACAGGCGATACTTGCTGAAAATTCATATCAAAGGGGAAATATGGTAGCAGATTTGGGAAAAAGAACAAGGGAAACCGAGCCGTCTCCTGTCAGAGGCCGTCAGGGACCAGTATGGACCTATCTGCTTATGCTCCTGGCTTCCCTGGCCGCCTTGATAGTCTCTTTTGCCCTCAGCGCAGAAACCCTGCAAATGGCTCGTCACCCCGGGCAGACCTTGTCATGCGATCTTAATGCAAAGGTCTCCTGTTCAACTGTTGCCCAGAGCTGGCAATCGGAATTTATCTCTCTGGCAGGGCTCAGCTTCCCCAACGCTTTCTTTGGAATCGCAGCCGAGTCTGTATTTGTGACCGTTGCCGTCATTGGCCTTTCGCGCATGGTAATGCCCCGGTGGTTTGCCCTCTGCACCTGGTTGGGCAGCGCAGCAGCCCTGCTTTACTCCTACTGGCTTTTCACTCAGTCACTCTATGTGATTAACGCCCTCTGCCCCTGGTGTCTAGGGCTCATGTTTGCCACTACCATTCAGTTTATGACCTGTTCTCATGCTACTGTCACTGTTCAAAATCTACCCTCCCAAGGATTCTTGGCAGCAAAGTTAAAAACTTACTATCGCCTGAATATTGATCTTCTGGTTGATGCGGTGTGGATTATCGTTCTTATATCTCTCATTCTCCTCCGGGATGGATCAGCAATTTTTGGCTAAAACTTTATTTTTAAGCCTTCTTCCTTTCTCCCTAAAAATCCTTCCTTTCTCCCTTAAAAAATGTATGATGGAGGTGTACATAGCCCAGGAGGATACATTAGGAGGATATAATGGCAAAAAATAAAAAGAAAAACAATACTACCCAGAAAACACAGGACTCCGCTCACAAAGTCAAAAAACAAGGGAATCAGTCTGCTGCCTCCTCTTCCCCTCTCCTTTTTGAACCGCTGACCCTACGGTCCGTCACTTTCCGCAACAGGATCTGGCTGCCTCCCATGGACATGTACTCTGCCTTTGCCCAGGACGGAAAGCCCACCTCCTTCCATTACCAGCATTATGTTTCCAGGGCCCTGGGAGGATTTGGAGCTATTCTTACAGAAGCAACCGCGGTCAGTCCTGAAGGACGCATTTCACCTTATGACCTGGGTTTGTGGAACGATGATCAGATTGGAGCCTGGTCTTGGATTGTGGACGGAATCAAGCAGTCCGGCGCTATTCCCGCCATTCAGTTGAATCACGCTGGCAGGAAGGGCTCATCTGGCTGCTCTGGTTTGGGATACATCAATGCTTCCGTTCCACCTGAAGCAGGCGGCTGGCAGACCGTTGGCGCCACCGATACCCCGTACAATAATAATTTTGCCCCATCCCGGGGCTTGTCTACCCAAGAAATCCAACAGATAGTGGATGCTTTCAAAAATGCAGCCTTACGCGCCCGAACCGCTGGATTCGATATGGTAGAAATTCACGGGGCCCATGGTTATCTGATTTCCCAGTTCCTGGATCCTTTAATTAACAACAGAACTGATGAATATGGAGGAAGCTTTACCAATCGAATCCGTTTTGCCTTGGAAGTGGCCGATGCAGTTCGAGGAGTGTGGCCGGATGATTTGCCGGTGATCATGCGAATTTCAGCAACCGATTGGGCCGAAGGCGGCTGGGACATTTACCAGAGTGTTGAACTGGCTAAAGCCCTGAAAAAGCATGGGATAGATATGATCGACGTTTCGACTGGTGGGATGATTTCCGGTGTCACCATTCCCTCCCGGCCAAACTATCAGGTACCCTTTGCCCAGGAAATCAGATCCAAAGCCGACTTGCCTGTAACAACAGTAGGTCTGATTACCAAGCCAAAGCAGGCCGAAAAAATTTTGGAAGAGGGCAGGGCTGATGTGGTGGAAATCGGCCGGGCCGCCCTCAGAGATCCATACTGGCCTCTACGGGCGGCAGCTAAGTTAGGCTTAGATAAGCATCAAGCCCCCTACCCGGTTCAATATGTGCGGGGAGCCTACGGTACCAGGAGATAATTAATATTCTCGTTAATCTCTTGTTAATACTTTAGTACTCAGGGGACAGGGCTCACCTTCTCAAGGCTGAGCCCACTGCTTCCTCCACGCTGGTGTACCCATCCCTCCTGAGTAAATCCGCCAGACCTCTTTTGAGGGTAGTAATGTTTTGAGGGCCTCTGTACATGAGAGAGCTGATGAACATAACCAGGCTGGCTCCCAGACGGATCTTG
The DNA here is from genome assembly GCF_001042695.1 of Scardovia inopinata JCM 12537. NCBI lineage: Bacteria > Bacillati > Actinomycetota > Actinomycetes > Bifidobacteriales > Bifidobacteriaceae > Scardovia > Scardovia inopinata. The sequence continues at coordinate 1,371,787 of NZ_AP012334.1, forward strand.
TCGTATGCTTGTTGAGGAGTAAAGACTCCACCTACACCGGCTATAACAAACCGATCCGAATACGACTGATAGGTTCTGGCAACCAAAGCGTTACTAGTCTTCTGAGCGGGCAGCCCTGATAGGTTACCGGCCCAATCCTGAGGAATATCCAGACCGGTGCGGTCTTTGCGCAGGTTAGCAATGGTTACCCCCTCAACCTTGTGCTCTGCAAGTACATCAAGCAAATCCTTAAACTGCGGCCAGGTCCTATCTTGAGGCATCTTAACTAATAGAGGCTGAGGATGAGGAATTTGATCAAGGCGAGCAAAAAGCTTGTCCAGGTTGTCCGCTTGAGTAAAAGGCTCTCCGACACGAGTATTAGGGCAGGAAATATTGATTTCAATCATGTGCGAATGGCCTGCTGCCCTGGTCAGCGACTGGGAATAATCTTCAATTCCTTCCTCGATATCCCCACTGTGATCATCATTGGTCCGGGCCAGAGATACAGACAGCCTCATAGTCTGAGACCGTTTATACGCCTGATTCACCCGGCGAATAAGCTGGTCAGAACCATCGTTCGCCAGACCCACATGAACCATCATCGATGCATACTCGGGAAGTCTGTGGAACCATGGTCGGGAATTGCCTGCACAAGGCCGAGCCGTGGTTGATCCCACTGTTTCAAATCCGAATCCGGCCTTCTCCAGCACCAGGGGCAAATCTGCATTTTTATCGAGACCTGCTGACAGCCCAAAAGGATTGGAAAAATCTACTCCCATGACCCTGGTCTCCAAAATAGGATCAGTATAGTCCAGCATCTGCTGAAGAAGCCACATCAGGGGGCCGATTTTCTGACTGGTTCTGCAGAAGCGTACCATCTGCTCGTGGGCTTCATCCGGTGACTGATTGAAAACGTATGATTTGACAACGTTTTTATAAGCAAATTGAAAGGCTCTTTCACTGATCCAATTGATAGAATTCCTCACAGGAGACTGTGATACATACGACATCTTGCTACCTCGCTTATGGTACTGAAGAGACCAGCAGCCTTCATTTAGCTGCCTTTCCACTCTACAACACAGTATACGAACTTAGGCACTCTTCCATGAGATTTCTCTGCCTTTGGACTGGCACCCGCTTAGAATGGCCCTATGAGTGAACAAACACACCAGCACGATCAGCAGAACAAATCCAACGACAGGGCTCTCTCTCCAGCAGCACAGGAACTTTTCTCAACCCTGGGAACCAGCATCAGCCCCGACCTGTTCGTCGAGGCACTCACCCATCGGTCCTTCACCAACGAGCATCCCCTGGCCCACAATTATGAGAGGCTGGAATTCCTGGGAGACGCCGTCTTAGAACTGGTTATCACGGAAACTTTGTATAAAAATCATCCCACATATAGCGAAGGACAAATGTCCCGAATTCGTTCCAAGGTCGTATCTGAAGAATCCCTATCAGAAATTGCCCGGGACAAGCTCAAGATCAGCCAGTTTATTTTGTTGGGAATCGGCGAGCAGAGAGACAAGGGGGCCTATAAACCTTCCATCCTCTGCGATGTGGTGGAATCCCTCATCGGAGCTGTTTTTATAGAACAGGGAATTGACAAGGCCCGCCAGGTCATCCATCATTTGCTCGATGATAATCTTGCCTTTTATACCACAGAAGGACCAGCCCTGGACTGGAAAACTGCCATTGTCATCAAGGCTCACAAGATGAACCTGGGCGAAGTGTCCTACAGAATGGAGATGAGCGGACCCGAAAACCATCTAGAGTTCACCGCTTACCTGCTTATCAATGACCAGGATGTAGCTTGGGGACGAGGAAGTAGCAAACGCAAAGCCCAGCTGGATGCAGCTCAGAAAGCCTGGCATCAGCTGGACTCGAAAACTGAATCCATCAACGACGCAAGCCTGCCGGACGCAAGCCTGCCGGACGCTACTCTACCGGTGGCAGAAGAGGAATAAACAAATTCCCCAAGGTAGCCGCCATGATGGCTTTAATGGAATGCATCCGGTTTTCCGCTTCAGTAAACTGCCAGGCATAGTCTGATCGAAAAACCTCATCGGTTACTTCCATCTGAGATATTCCATATTTTTCCTGAATTTCTTTTCCATAAACCGTAGCAGTATCGTGGAAAGCAGGCAGGCAGTGCAGGAAAATCAACTGATCATCCGGCGTCCCGGTCTGCTTCATCATATCCATCGTCACCTGGTAATCAGTTAAGAGAGCCACTCTTTCTTCCCAGTTGCTCTCCCCCATGGAAACCCAGACATCAGTATAGATAATATTAGATCCATGAACAGCCTGAGCAATGTTGTCCGTGATAAGAAAATTAGCTCCGGTTTCAGCGGCAAATTTTGTAGCAATGGCTACCACCTGCTCAGACGGCTGCAATTGAGAAGGCGCTAAAATCCGCACATTAATCCCCATCATGGTTCCGGCGACCAGGAGACTGTTGGCCATGTTATTGCGTCCATCACCTACAAAGGTCAAATTCAGCCCCTTAAGATGCCCAAACTTTTCTTTGATTGTCATAAAATCGGCAATCATCTGAGTGGGATGCCAGTCATCTGTCAGTCCGTTCCAAACAGGTACACCGGAAAAGCGGGCCAGGGTCTCTACATCACTGTGGCGGAAGCCTCGGTACTCAATGCCATCGAACATACTTCCCAACACCCGGGCAGTATCTTCCACCGATTCCTTTTTACCTAACTGAGTGCTGTCGGATCCCATAAATTCAGGATGCGCCCCCAAATCGTTGGCAGCGACCACAAAGGACGAACGAGTCCTGGTCGAGGTCTTCTCAAAAAGGAGGGCTATGGTTTTGCTCTCCAAATAATGGTGGGGAATGTGATTTTTCTTCAATTTCTTCAGATGCAGACCAAAATCAACCAGATAATTGATCTCTTCAGGAGTAAAATCTTTGCAGGCTAAAAAGCTGCGGCCCTGGAATGGATTATTTGATGAGGTCACGCAAGGTCCTCCCTTACTAGCGGCATGGTCATACAGCGGGGGCCGCCCCGGCCGCGGGACAACTCGCTGGATTCTATTTCGTGAACAATAACCCCATGCTGACGCAGAAGATCATTGGACACATAATTCCTGTTATAGGTCACTACCTCCCCCGGGGCAACGGCGAAGGTGTTGGAAGCGTCGTTCCACTGTTCTCTGGGAGCTACGACTGGATCCCCGTTGCCGGTGGGAATAAGATCAATGTCGCTCAGGCCCAGAGCTCGCTTGAGGACTTTCCCCAAATCCGTCTGATGAGTAATCTGGATAGCTCCATCCCCATAGCTGCCCTGGCCGCTCTTCAGGCTGCTATCCGCATGTTCAGGCGACGGCCGCACAATGTAGGTGTCAATATGTCCCCTGGCATCCATGATGGAGGGATGAACAGTGAACTGATTGGTATTGATCATGGTAAAAACGGTGTCCAGGTGCATGGTGGCATGCCCGTGTGGAATATCAATAGCAATAACCGTATCGTACGAGGATCGGCCAAAAAGAGACCGGGCCACGTCCTCAATTGCATTAGCCGATGTCCGCTCAGAAATTCCAATGGCCACCACATGATCGTTGAGAACCAGTACATCTCCACCCTCAATCCGGGAGTGAACCTTCCTGCCTCGCCAGACCGGGATCTCCCTGTCACGGAACCTGGGATGATAGTGAATAATATAATCCATAAAAACAGATTCCCGTTTGCGAGCGTGGAAAGCCATATGGTTGATCAGGACTCCATCTCCTATAATGGCAGAGGGATCACGGGTAAAGTAGAGATTGGGCATGGGCTCCAGCAGGAAGGGATAGCTGGCATTCTCGGCCAGCTCTTCCAGGCTGATGATTCTAATATCAACCTCGTCCTTACGGACTCCAGCCATGACTTTCTGCACCATCTGCCGGGCAGGAAGACTCAAAAGATACTCCTGAAGGCCATCGTGAACATAGCCTAGACGATAATGCGATTCCGCCAAAATCTGGCTGACGAACTTCTGTCGAACCTCTTCGTCCTCCAAAGCTTGGGCTGTCAAATCTTCCAGATAAAGAACTTCAGCTCCCAGATCCCGCAGAGTCCTGGCAAACTCATCATGTTCCTTCTGAGCTTCAGGAAGATAAGGAATATCATCAAAAAGGAGACGATCCATCAAAGTTGGAGTAATGTTCTCCACTTCCCTGCCTGGTCTGCGTACAATGACACTCTTCAGACGGCCGATTTCCGATTTTACATGGATAGGACCTTCATCGTTCGCAGCGCTCTGCCGGTCCTGTGTTATCGCTTTCGCTTCTGTCATAGGTGGCTCCTTTGAACTTTTTCCCCAGCCTAAGCCCTCACATTGACGGAAAATATAAGGATTCCCTCATTTTTTAGCAGTTTTCCGCATATTTTTGTATTGCCATACGAAATGGCCTCCCCGCTCTTCTTCTCATTTTTTCTGCTCTTCCAACGACTTTCTCCCATCTCTCTGACTGCCTGTGCTTATCTTTTTTGTTATTTAACTTTCAATAAATTCCTGTAGAGACAGCCATTCCTCTTCCAAATCAGAAGCCTGCTTTTTCAGATCAGTCAGTTCAGAATTCAAATCGTTCAGGCCCTCGTAATCACTGGGATCGTGATCAGCCATATGCTTCATAACTTTTTCCTGGGCCAGGCTGAGCTTTTTCAGCTTACGTTCAATGGCTGTCGACTTCTTGGATGCCTCCCTTTTGGCTGATCGGACAGATTTGTCATCAGCCTGCCCTAAGCCTCCCGATGAAGTCTCCTCCCGGCCAGGCAGAAGGTGAGACCCTGGTCCGCCATGGGTTGATGCTTGATCCAAAAGTGCAAAATAGTCATTGATTCCCCCGGGCAGATGCTGAATTTTGCCATTAATCAGGGCAAACTGCTGATCGGTTACCCTCTCCAAGAGATAACTGTCATGAGAGACCACGATTAGGGTTCCCGGCCAGGAATCCAGCAAATCTTCCATAACGGCCAGCATGTCGGTATCCAAATCATTCCCCGGTTCATCCATAATCAACACGTTAGGCTCGTCGAGAAGGATAAGCAGAAGCTGCATCCGCCGTTTCTGACCTCCTGACAGGTCACGAATAGGGGTCATCAGCTGTGCCGATTCAAAACCCAGCCTTTCCATTAGCTGACTAGGAGTAACTTCTTTCCCTTCTACCAGATATGTGGGTTTATACCGGCTCAGAACCTCACGAACCGTATATTTCCCCAGTTTTTCCAGTTCATCCAATTGCTGGGACAGAAGAGCAAATTTAACTGTTTTCCCAATTTTTACCCTGCCCAGGGTAGGGGTCAGACTGCCATCAATAATTTTCAGCAGGGTGGACTTACCCACCCCGTTGGCTCCCACAATCCCAAAGCGATCCCCGGGACCAATCAGCCAGGTCACATCGTTAAGGACCCGTTTGCCGGTAAGAGAGACCTTTCTGGCAGACTGAGTGTCAGACCGGGAATTGTCCGGAAGGTCGACGGTCATATCCACCGTTACCAGATCGTCAGCAGACTGCCCAGACTGCCCAGGCTGAACTCCTTCTTTCGCCTGAGATCCCTTATTCTCCGCACTATCTACCGGGTAAATCTGAGTAACATGAACCAGATCCACCACATCCTTTCCTAACCTGGATGTGGCCATTTGCTTTAGCTGAACCGTGTTGCGCACCTCAGGAACATCAGCAATCAGCTCCCGGGCAGCTTTCAGATGAAACTTCTGTTTGGTCGACCGAGCTCTGGCTCCCCGGGTCAACCAGGCTAACTCCTTGCGGGCCAGATTCCGACGCTTGGTTTCCGCCAGGTCAGCCTGCCTGTCTCTTTCCACCCGCTGCTCAATGTATGCGCTGTAACCGCCCTCAAAAGGGTCTATGGTTCCGTCGTGTACTTCCCACATATGAGTGCAGACTTCATCCAGGAACCACCGGTCATGAGTCACTACCAGAAGGGCTCCGGTCCCCCTGGCCCACCTGTTCTTCAGATGCTCAGCCAGCCAGTGGATAGTAGGCAGATCCAAATGATTGGTAGGCTCGTCCAGAAGAATAATATCCCAATTATCAACCAAAAGGCGCGCCAAATCCACTCGTCTTCTCTGCCCGCCGGATAAGGAGCCTACCTTCTGATCCAGGCTCATCCCGTTCAGCAGTGTCTCAACAATCTCCCGGGTAGAAGGCAGGGCAGCCCATTCATAATCCTGCCTGCCCGATAAGGCAGCCTGCCGAACCGTATCATCATTGTTAAGACAGTCCTTTTGCTGAAGAATTCCCAAAGACAGGCCGCCCCTGCGGGAAATTCTGCCACTATCCGGCTCTTTGTTGCCAGAGAGAAGATCCAAAAGAGTTGATTTCCCATCTCCATTGCGGCCAACAATCCCTATCCGGTCGCCCTCGTTGACTCCGATAGTTACCGCATCAAAAATATCCTTGGTGGCATACGACAAGGAGACCTGTTCCAGGCCCAGATCGAAAGTGGGCATCAGGCCTTATCCCTCATAAAAGTCATGCAGCGAGCAGCAAAGGCAGAAAAGACAGAATCGGCTAAGAGCTGAATTGAGGACGAATAACGATCAAAATCATCCTTCAGACGGGATATGTCAGATTTCTTCATTCCCCCAGTCATTTCCTTCGTCGACATCCATTCCTCAAAAAGGAGGGAATCAACCTCCAAATGGAACTGCATCCCCAAAGCTGATCCATATCGAAAAGCCTGATTCTTGGTTTTCTGGCTGGAAGCCAGCAAGGTTCCTCCTTCCGGACATGCCACCGTATCACCATGCCAGTGAAGAACTGTCTGAGGCTGCTTTCCTAAGGGCAGATATGAATCCCTGGCCTGCCGGCTGATGGGGAAAAAGCCAATCTCCTGATTGTCTCCAGACTTCACTTTAGCTCCCAGAGCGGCTGCCATAATCTGATGACCCAAGCACACCCCAATAGTAGGAATTCCGGCTTTAATAGCAGCTTTAGCCAGCCTGTTTTCGGCCTTTAGCCCCGGATATGCATCAAAATCTCTGGCGCCCATGGGGCCTCCCATAATGACCAGGCCAGATAAATCGGCTACTTCCGGCAGATCAGGATTTTCCTCCCCTGCTACGGACAGGGTGCAGTAGTCCAGCCCGCAATCCTCTAAACTATACGCTATTCTCCCCGGCTTTTCCCAGGGAACATGCTGAAAAATAAGAACCTGCGATTGTGCCATATTTTTATTGTGTCACGGGTATCCAACAAGGCACCAGGGAGGACTGGGTTGGGGCTGCGGGGCGGGAAGCAAAGGACAGAAAGAGGGAGATTAAAAAAAGGAATAGGCTCTATGCGCTAAAGTGTAAGTCAGAACATCCCATAGATCACGAGGAAAAATGACCAGTACAATAAACGGCCTGACCATAGAACCCCAGGGTTCCCTTTCTGCAGCCGCCCAGAAAGTCCGCATCTACGACACCGCCCGGCACGCGATTGTTGATTTTACTACTATCACTCCCGGAAAGGCAACTATATATGTGTGCGGAGCTACGGTTCAAAGCTCCCCCCATGTTGGACACCTGCGGGCTGGAGTGGCTTTTGATCTTATTCGCCGCTGGCTGATGAAATTAGGTTATGAAGTTGTCTTTGTGCGCAATGTGACCGACATTGATGACAAGATTCTGGACAAATCTGCTGCCCAAGGGCAGAACTGGTGGGCCAGAGCCTACTATTACGAAGCCGAGTTCACCAAGGCTTATCACACCCTAGGAGTCCTCAATCCTACTTATGAGCCTCGGGCAACCGGCCATATTCCTGACATGATCAATCTGGTGCAGCGTCTTATTGATCGGGGTCATGCCTATATTATTCCCAATCCAGACGGCAGCCCTTCCGGCAATGTCTACTTCGATGTTCCTTCCTGGAGCCAGTATGGGGCCCTGACTCATCAGGAGTCAGGGGTCTCCTCCGGGCAGCCTGACGGCGAGACCGAAAGCGGCTCCCTGGCGGAGGCGGATTCCTCTGAGGCGGATTCCTCTGAGGCGGATTCCTTGGCCGAAGCGGCTCGAATCGCCGATGCTATAGCTCCTTCCGTTGATGCACCAGGAAATGACAAATACAATCCCACCGATCCAGCGGATCAGTCCGAACGCAAACATGACCCTCGTGACTTTGCCCTGTGGAAGGCGTCTAAGCCGACAGACCCGCCCAGTGCCCGCTGGCAGACTCCCTTCGGAACCGGTCGCCCAGGCTGGCACTTGGAATGCTCTACCATGAGCCGCAAATATCTGGGAGACGATTTCGATATTCATGGTGGGGGGCTTGACCTGCGCTTCCCCCATCATGAAAACGAAATGGCCCAGTCGCGCGCTGCAGGTTGGGGCTTTGCCCATTATTGGATGCATTCTGCCTGGGTAACCGAAAAGGGCGAAAAAATGAGTAAATCCTTGGGAAACGGCTTGTCCATAGACTCTGTCCTGACACATTACAGCCCCTGGATGGTCCGTTACGCCCTGGTTACTGTCCACTACCGGTCCATGCTGGAGTGGGGAGATCAAACTCTGGAAGAGGCCAAAAGTGCTTACACCAGAATCATGAACTTCGTTGACAGGGCTGGAGAACTGACTGGCCAACCCAGTCGGGATGAAGTCAGTTCCTTGACGGCAGACAATCTGCCATCTGATTTTGTTACAGCCATGAATGAAGATTTCAATGTCTCTCCTGCCCTGGCAGCCATTTATACCTCCATTCGCCGGGGGAACGGCTTCATCAATGAGGAGAATTGGCAGAACGCCAACGAAAGTCATGCTCAGCAGACAGACAGATCTTCCCTTTCCAGTCTGAAAAAAATCCTCCTTCAGGTCAGATCAATGCTCGACGTCTTTGGCCTGGATCCCCTGGATCCTCAATGGCTGCCCGGAGGAGACGGTTTCCCTGCCTATTCCCCAGTCGGTCAGAAGAGCAGCGCAGCACCCGCTGGATCTTCATCGGCTGTCAGTGCTCTAGAAGCCCTGGAAGCCCTGGTCAGCGATCAGCTGGATAGGCGGCAGGAGGCTCGAAAGAACAAGGATTTTGCTCAGGCTGATGCTATCCGGGACTCCCTCAACCAAGCTGGAATCACTATTGAAGACAGCCCCCAAGGCACAAGTTGGAAACTGAATCAGTAACAATTTACCCGCTTTCCTCTAAAATGGACAATTATGGCAGCATTTAGTTCACTTACCGATCGTTTAACCGAGGCCTTCAAAAATCTCAGGTCCAAGGGAAAACTTTCTGAATCCGATATTGACGGGACCATCAGGGAAATCCGCCGAGCCCTTCTGGACGCGGACGTGTCACTTACCGTGGTCAAGAGTTTTACTGCCCGAGTCCGGCAGAGAGCCCTGGGCGAAGAGGTATCTCAGGCTCTTAACCCTGCTCAGCAGGTGGTATCCATCGTCAACGATGAGCTCACCGATATTCTTGGAGCCGGGGTTGACCGTCCCCTTAATTTTGCCAAGAATCCTCCGACTATCATTATGTTGGCAGGTCTGCAAGGTGCAGGAAAAACCACCTTGGCCGGGAAGCTGGGCTATTGGCTTAAAGACCTGGGCCACACCCCTCTGCTGGTTGCAGCTGACCTGCAAAGGCCTAATGCAGTCACCCAGCTTCAGGTTGTGGGCGAAAGGGCTGGCGTTCCTGTCTATGCCCCTGAACCCGGTGTACAGTCAGCAACTTCTGACGTAGTTTCTCCCGGTTTGACTGCTGGCGACCCGGTGAAGGTGGCCCGCGACTCCATAGAAGTAGCAAAATCCAAACTCTATGACACGGTCATTATTGATACCGCAGGCCGTTTGGGAGTCGATCAAGAGCTCATGCAACAGGCACGGAATATCCGTGATGCCGTTCACCCTAATGAAATCCTTTTTGTCATTGACGCCATGATCGGCCAGGATGCTGTGGCAACAGCCAAAGCCTTTGATCAGGGTGTTGATTTTACTGGAGTAGTGCTCTCCAAACTGGATGGTGATGCCCGAGGCGGAGCTGCCCTGTCTGTGGCTTCGGTGACCGGCAAGCCTATCCTCTTCTCCTCCACTGGTGAAGGTCTGAAGGATTTTGAGGTTTTCCATCCGGATCGAATGGCCTCCCGCATTCTCGATATGGGCGATATTCTTACCCTGATTGAAAAGGCCCAGAAGCAATTCGATGAGGAAGAATCCCGGCAGGCCGCAGAAAAGCTGGCAGAAGGCAGTTTCGGTCTGGATGACTTTCTTTCCCAGCTTCAACAGGTTCGTCAGCTTGGCTCCATGAAAAAACTGCTGGGAATGATTCCAGGAATGGCTCAGTATCGTCAGGCAATCGATCAGTTCGACGAGCATGAACTTGACCGCACCGAGGCTATTATTCATTCTATGACCCCACAGGAAAGGCGCAATCCAGCCATTATTGACGGCAGCCGCAGGGCTCGCATAGCCTATGGTTCCGGAGTCACCGTTTCCGCCGTTAACGGCCTGCTCCAACGCTTCAATCAGGCTGCAAAAATGATGAAAAAAGTCGCTGGCGGCCAGACCTCTCTTCCGGGCATGGGAGGCATGAATTCTCCGCGTAAAGCGAAGAAGAACAAAAAGAAGAATAAGAACAAATCCGGTCGTTCTGGCAACCCCATGAAGAGGGAGGCAGAAGAGCAAGCCTTACGCCAGAAATTGGGCGGCCGCAGGTCTTCCGGTTCTGCTTTCATGAAAAATCCGCAGAGATCAGCGAATCAGGGAGTAGGCGGGCATCTTTCTCAAGGGCTGCCGACAAACCTACCTAATAATCTGGATAGTTTGAAAGATTTGGATCTGGGATCCCTCGGCAATCTCAATCTTCCGGGAGGAAACGCCTGATTGGATAAGCAAGTGACCATGCGATCAGGTAATTGGGTGATCAGGCGATCGGGTGATCGGTCAGTCGTCTGGCCAGATGGTCAGGTAACCAGGTAACCAGACGATGCCTGATTATCTGGTTACCTGTCCTGCCTCCAAGCCTGGATAAGGTTCATGCTTAAATCAGGATAAGGCATACGAACGCAAGAATTACGAGAATTACGAGTAGAAAAGCACGCAGTAAAATCACTGCTTAGCGAGGGGAATGATGGTCAAACATACTAAACGAAAGAAAAATACGATGGTTATCTGGATTCTTCTAGTCCTGCTCTTCCTATGGATGTGCCTTCACTATCTGCCTGTGCAGCTGGAGCATTTCCGCCCCTTGCCCGAAGCAACCGCTCTGATTCCTCTGTTGCTGGTCCCTCTGCTGATTATCTTTCTGATAACTCTCAGCCGACGCGCCTGGGCACAATCCTTCGTCAGCCTGCTGCTGATTGCCATAGAAGTTCTCTGGTCTCTTGGATATTTCATGCCCCTTCCCCATGCCCTTGCTAGCCTGCTTGCCATGCCCGATCAGACTGCACAGACTGCAGCCTCTGCATCGCCAACAAAATCCGCAGCTTCAGCAAGGTCAGCAACCCCCACAGCTTCCGCGACTTCCACAACCCCCACTTCCGCAGCTCAAACCATAACAGTTATGACCATCAATGCTCGCTATGGAAGAGCAGATACCAGTAGTATCCTTCATCAAGTCAAACTTCATAAGGTTGATGTCCTCTGTGTTCAGGAGGTGACCTCTCGTTTTGTGGATCGTCTCGACCGTGAAGGAATCAGCCAGGAACTTCCTTTCAGGCAGCTGGGAAATTACAGTTCAAAAGATAATGGTGGTTTTAATGCCATCTGGACGCGGATTCAGCCGATCGAAGCCCACCCACAATCCATCTCCATCGCATCCTCTCAAATTCCCACAGTAACCTTATCTGTGAATGGACAGCGAGTTCTTTTTGCCAGTACTCACCCCAAGTCACCCGGCCGGGGAGGGGCATCCTGGTCCTCCAGTATTTCTTCCCTGTCTGCCTTCAGCAAGATTAACAATGCAGATCTGAAAAACTCCAGTCAAGTCACAGCTAATGTCGTGATGGGAGACCTCAATTCAAATCTTCACCATGCGGTATTACGGTCAGTTCTTTCCAGCGGTTTAACAGATTCCTCCTATGCCCTCCACAAGGGGATGAACCTCACTTTTCCAGCATCCTGGCCTTTCTTCCCCGCTCTCATCGAGATTGATCACGTGCTCTACACAGGTCAGATCCAGGCGACTTCCTTGACTACCCAAACTATTCCACACACTGATCACAAAGCTCTCATTGCAACCCTTCAGGTTAAAAATCGCTGAAATCTCACTACATCGAACCTTTCAGCATATCTCACTCAATATCTCACTCAAGCTCGCTACATTCACACAGGATGTTTGCTATGCCTTATTTAGCATGTTTGCTATATCCTACTTAAGGTATCTGCCATGACTTCCCTGGCATATTTGATATTTGCCGCATACCTGCTGCATGTCCTGCCGCGTCTGCCGCATACCTCTTGCATATCTACCGCCCGTCTGCCGCATGTCTATGCCAAGCCCAGTCTGTGAGCCTAAACTTGAACTGACATCTTTGACTGCATCTCTGCTCAACCTTCCTAACAAAACCCTAACAAAAAGCGGACTCACTTCTTCAGTGAGTCCGCTATCGCTCAAAAGCAGCGAAACATTCTTCGCGCTTGAATTCTCGTAGATTATCTAAACTATCGGCGGGAATCCATAATATCCACGCGAACGCTATGGTCGGCAATCGCTTGAATAACAGTCCTGATTGCGGTTGCTGTGCGACCGTGACGACCAATCACCCGGCCGATATCCTCAGAATTCACACGCACGCGAATCAACTCACCTCGCGAATTCTGATATGACTTTACCGACACATCATCTGGAAAATCGACAATATTGCAAATCAGATGTTCCACCGCTTCAGTAAGCATTTTTACTCAGCCTTTTCTTCGGTCTGATCGGTCTCATCGGCAGTTTCAGCCTGTGCAGCTTCGGCTTCCTTAGCCTTCTCCTCAGACTGTGCAGCCTTAAGCTTTTGAGCCTGGTTTTCAGCAGCCTCAACACGAGCCTGAGCATCAGGCCCCTCTTCAGCTACCTTCAAACTGCCTTCAGCACCAGGCAGACCTTTAAACTTCTGCCAATCGCCAGTGATCCTCAGCAACTTATGAACTGGATCTGAGGGTTGGGCGCCAACAGACAGCCAGTACTGGGCGCGGTCAGACTTGATCTGGATCAGGGAAGGTTGCTTGTTGGGATCATAAATGCCGATCTCTTCAATAACCTTACCATCGCGCTTCTTGCGGGAATCCACGACTACTACACGATAGAAAGCATAGAACTTCCTACCCATACGCTTCAAACGAATACGTGTTGCCAAAATGGCTCTCCTTGTATCTTTGGGGCGCACATTCCATCGATTATGTGGGGCATAACCACTGGTGCTGTGCATGAACCCACGCCTCGAGGTTTTGAGGGCTCCTCCAGACGCGATAACACAGGTCATTATAAACGCACTTATGGATTTTGACTATTTTCCCCTGGCGTCAGCTTGTCCCGCAATTCTTAGCTCATGTTCGGAGCAGCTTCATCCTCATCTACCTGGTCGTCCTCATCTTTTCCGGCTCGCCCAACACGCATATCTCACCATGCATGTCTCGGCTCACGCAATGCACCCATCCTTACTCACCCAACACGCATATATACAAGAGCCTGGCGCACGACACCAAACCCTGGTCATATATAATTGCGCTTTGGGTGAGCCGGCCACGCCATTATGTTTTTAGCCTCCCACCACATTGATATAAATGCCTTACTTCCTCAATAAAGCAGGGCTAAAAAGCCAAAAGCCGGGGACCAAGAGTAACACTCTATAATTCCTGAGATTTCCTTGGATGCAAACCTGACAGATCCCAGCCCAAGCCACCAAGAATCTTGCAATCCGCTTTATCTAAAGCAGAGCACTCCAGGCGCTCAATAATATCCGGTCTAATCCGTGCCGTCTTTGTCAAAGAATCATCGCGCCGAAAGCGGTTAACCTTCGCATGGTCCCCGCTCAGAAGAACCGAAGGAACCTCTAATCCGCGCCACTGCGCTGGTTTCGTGTACTGCTGATATTCCAGCAAACCTTCCGCCCCACTATAGGATTCTTCCACTATTGAATCAGGATTCCCCATAAACCCTGGAATCAAGCGGGTTATAGCTTCCACCATGACGCTCACTGCCGCTTCCCCCCCATTAAGAACATAATCCCCAATGGAATATTCACGAACGTCGAGTCCCCGCTCTCGGTAATATGTTGGAATTCGGGCATCATAACCTTCATACCGGCCGCATCCGAAAATTATGCGCTCTTTTCGGGAGAGGTCATTGGCCTGTTTCTGATTAAACAGCAGAGCGGCAGGGTTGGGGAAAATGAGGACCGGACCGGAAAGCTCTCCCGATGAACCGGAAAGTTCTCCCGATGATGACAAATCACCAGGCTTTCCCCCAATAAGCTCATCCAGACATTCAGCCCAAACCTCCGGCTTCATCACCATGCCTGCCCCCCCGCCAACCGGAGTATCATCAACGGATCGGTGAACATCATGGGTCCACTGCCGCAGATCATGGGTTTGTAAATCGACGATTCCACTATCCTGCGCCTTACCCAACAAGCTCAGACGAAGTGAATCAAAATAGTCAGGAAAGACGGATACAATATCAATTTTCATACTATTTCCTTCAAAGTTTTAGTCAAAAACGTCGATAAAAGCCAGTCGAAAGCGTCAACCACAAGCGTCAGACAAAGTGGCGGCCTAACCAACCGCAGGGCTCTGCTCAAAATTATGTCAGATCGAGCAAACCTCCAGGAGGATCAACAAGAATATAGCCTTCATCAGGATCAACGATGGGAACCAAGGCCTCAACAAAAGGAATTAAGGCCTCTTTCCCGCCAGCATCAACCAGTTTCACGGTAATCAGGGGCTGAGGATTGTTAAGATCCACCTCGGAGACATGGCCGATTACATGAGCATCTACACCGTCGTAATCCGCAGCCAGGGCACTTTCATGGTCATCAACAGCCAGGACCTCCAGGCCAATCAATTCCTGCGGATACCAACCCTCCTCACCGGTCTGTTCATCCTGGGCCGGGGCAGCATCAGGGGGAACAGGGGGAACGTCTGAATCTGCGGACGACTTGGCTTTGTCAGTACTGGTCTCAGGTGCAGGAACATACAGAATCATTCCTTTTAATTCTTCAGATGCGTTGCGGTCATCGACCCCCTCAAGCTTGATGATCCATCGGTTTTTGAAAGTTCGCGAGCGCTCAACAGTCCATGATTTCCCCTGATTATCAAGAAGAATTGATCCCGGCTGAAAGCGGAGCACGGGGCTGTCAGTAAAAACCTGAATGTTAACTTCTCCCTTTAACCCCTGGGCGCGGCCAATTCGACAGACGCGAAGTAGCCCATCGGCTTCAGTTTCCAGATAGTTTGTCATGGTTTCCATGCTACAGAGTCCATCTGAAATTGTCAGCTTTCTAAGGAATGCGATGCACCCATTGACTCATTGCATATTTATTAGTACTTAACCGTTCAGCCTCCGCCATCAGCTGGGAACCAAGCTCTCCCGACTTTGCATATGGCAGAGCTGTCAGCAGAAAATTATACATAAAATTAATGATTTCCTGCCGGGAACAACCAGTTTGAGATTTGAGGGGATCCACCCTTTTTGCGGCAGATTTGACTGATTTATCAGCACTTTTTTCAGGAGAAATTTTCAGGATGGAGGTCATAAGATGAGCATCAATATCATAGGCCATGGTGACGTGATGGAGAAGGCAGCCAGGACCGCTTTCGCCTCCCGAAAAGCGCCTTTGAGCAGCTCCTCCAATTTTCCCCAGAGGGGAAGAAATATCGTTAATTGGCTGGTAAAAGGCTTTGACTCCCAACGTGTTCAAGGCTTCAAGAACCCAAGCATCGCAGAACGGGTAGGATGATTCCACACTCATTCCTGCAACAAAATCAAGAGGAAGGTATAAGGAATAGGTAATAGTATTCCCCGGTTCGATAAACATTGCTCCTCCCCCAGTAAGCCTCCTGACAATGGTGAATCCTTTGTCTTTGGCCAGATCCTCATGAATCTCATGGCTGACAGACTGATGAAGGCCAAGAACAACCGCTGGTGACCCCCACTCCCAGAATCGAAGGACAGGTCCCGTATCGCCCCTAGCAACAGCCTGTCCCAGGGCTTCATCCAGCCCCATCTGCATAGCCGGGCTCATAGGTGGAGCACTGAGGTTATGAATAATTTCCAGATTTAAGCTTTGCCAACGAGGATCCGATCGCACACTCACTGCTTCGGCGGTTGACTGATTTTGACTGTTTGTAGAATTGTTCTTAGAACTGTCCTTCAAACTGTTTTTAGAAGCTGATGGCTCCTGCACATTCAATCTGCCGAATGGAGTGGAAGAAACACGGGGAATGCGGCGAACAGGAGCTTCAGGAAGCGACGGGGGCAAGGTTGCAATGTCGGGGAACTGGGCAAGTGCCCGCATCACGGCCTGGGTCAGTCCATGAGGACTTATCCCTATAAAGAGAATGCCAGATTCTTCCCATCGTTTCATACAACTATTCAGGGCTTTTTCGACAGACTCAGCCAAATGTGCCTGATCTGCCGGATGAGACAGGCCATTGTCTGAGGACTTCGCAGAAGACAGGCCAGAACGCCTGCTCAGAGATAGACCTGAACACTTGCCCGGAGATACGCTTAAACGCCTATCTGACTTGACAGGATCGTTCAATTCAAGACATTCACTCGCACTAGAGGAGGAAAGGATTTCTTCGGCTAAACTGTCGAGAACTTTTTCAGGATGCAAGGTTCCTTCAATAAAAAAATCCCCATCTATCTGAACGAAGGTTCCAGAAGAAGGCCAGGTGTCGTCGATTTCAACGGCGACCAATTTCCCTCCTGGCTCCTTGTATTCTCCCCGATACTTCACTGTTTTCACCCCGATATATCGATATATCACTCGTTGCACATCACTGATTGATTCCCAGCACCATCAGGCACCAGGCATTTTCCTGACTAATTTGTTCCCAGGCCTTGTATCGTCCTGATACTCCTCCATGACCTGCCTCTATTTCTATTCGGGCAAAAGCATCAGCACTGACTTCTTCCTCCTGGAGTCGGGACAGCCACTTTAGAGGCTCAACATAGAGAACTCTGGTATCATTCATAGATGTTGTGATAAAAATTTTCGGAAAATGCTCAGTCCCAAAGGCAGCACGCCGTTCTTGCCCCGATGCGACATTTTCATACGGAGTATACGCTTTCATATAATCAAAAACATCTTTATTATGCAGAGGATCGCCCCACTCATCCCACTCAGTTACCGTCAGGGGAAGAGACGGATCAAGGATGGAATTCAAAGCATCCACAAAAGGAACGTCGGCTTCTATACCTGCATAAAGGAAGGGAGCAAGGTTTGCCACTGCCCCCATCAGAAGGCCACCGGCAGAGCCCCCGTTGGCTACCGTCGTTTCCGGGCTGGCCCAGCCGCAAGCCTGCAAGGCAGCGGTTACATCAATAAAATCAAAGAAACTATTGTTTTTATTTATTCTTCTCCCCTGCTCATACCAGGCTCGGCCCATTTCACCCCCGCCCCGAATTTGAATTTCTACTCTGACCACCCCGCGATCCAGAAAACTCAACCGAGAGGTCCCAAACCCAGGATCAGTGCAATAGCCATAAGAACCATAGGCAGTTATAAACATAGGAGCAGGATGAAGTTTATCAGTCTGCCCGATCCGGCTGGTCCTTGAAAATTCAGCTGCACCGGAGCCGACATTGTGGCCCTGGTTTTCCCACAGGGCAGCAGATCGCCGAGCAGCATCCTCCATCGAAGGGGCAGTCAGCACATAATCCGTCTGCCCCAAGCCGAGAGGGCGGCCCTGATCATCAGATGCCTTGTCCATAACCGGGACCAGCCCCTTCTTCCATGTCAGGAATACTGGCACTTTTTCTCCATCCCGAGTTCGGACCCAAATCCGCCTTTCTGCATAATCAGATTCAGTATAATTATTCACTCTTGCTGCCTTCAGCAAAGTACTCTGACCACTATGGGGATTATAAGAGCACAAACGCGGCGGATGAACATAGCTGCCGTAGCTGTATCGAACAGTCGGAGCGTCATAGGAAGGATTACCCGTAAAACCAATCGAATATACAGCTTGCGGGTCAGGTCCCCTTAACTCAGAAAAGTGCCAGGGCTGACCGAGCAGATAATCAGCCAAGACCCTGTTTTTGGTCTCCACAGCAATATGAGGCAGGCCAGAAGAGCGGTAAGACAAGGTCACAAAATTCCTGTAAATCCCCAGTCCCCCTATGGCGAGCCCCTGAGCACCCTGAAGCATCTGAGGATTAACCTGGTCATAATAAGGGGTATCTACAGGAAGATCCTTATGATCGGCCTGCCCCTTCTCGCAGCCATAATCACTCCCCCTGGCTATGCAGACTCCTTGCCCCAAAGTATAAGGGGCCTGTTCGGTCTTCATATTTATAATATCAATTTCAAAATTCGGATCAGTAACATTATGGGAGACCACAGCTACAGGCAGGGCCCCATCAGCATCCACTTCCACCTGAGGAAGCAAAGACAGGAGTTTATGGGCTTTCTCTGTCTGGCCATCGGACTCCAGATCCCGAGCCTGAGCCTGCACAGCCTCCCGAACGTTTTCAAATTTCGCAAAACTGACATCATATTCAATATCGTCGGCGCGGGGAATAAAAACCGAAAACTCGCCCAAGGGATGCGAAGATTCCAAGAAAAGAACTTCGCTGGTAGTTTTCGAGGCGGTTTCAATAACAATAAGGGATTCATCAAAAGATAATCCGACCCCGCACCAAAATCGTTCATCCTGCTCATGATAAACTTCCACATCCTGCGACAGATCATCCCCAACGTGATGGCGCCAGATTGAGCAAGGCCGCCACGCCTGATCGAGCCGGGTATAGAAAATCCACTGTCCATCAGGAGTAAAACAGGCATTCGCTCCAATCCCCCGAATACAATCAGGAAGCTGCTCATTTTCCTTCAGATCTCGCACATAGCAGTCATACCGCTCGTTGCCATGAGTATCAATCAGGTACAGCATCCAGCGGCCATCATCGCTCAAATCCATGCCCCCACTGCGGAAAAAATCATGGCCCTGAGCTTCCTTATTAGCATCAAAAATTACTTCCTCTCCGGGAAGTCTGTAATTTTCTCCTGTCTGAATTTGAGGAGGATCCCAGTCATCCTGATTCTTGATCGGAGTTCGGCAGGTAATTCCATACTGCTCTCCTTCCTGGGTGCGGCTGAAGTACCAGTAGTCGAAAAGACGTACAGGAACCGACATGTCGTTCTCTTCAACGTGAGCCTTGAGCTCA
This sequence comes from Scardovia inopinata JCM 12537, assembly GCF_001042695.1. Taxonomy (NCBI): domain Bacteria; kingdom Bacillati; phylum Actinomycetota; class Actinomycetes; order Bifidobacteriales; family Bifidobacteriaceae; genus Scardovia; species Scardovia inopinata. Next base: position 1,391,074 of record NZ_AP012334.1, read on the forward strand.
TCAAAGAGGCGTGAAGCCAAGTTTTTCTCCGGTGCCAAACGCGCTGAGGCATACTCATTCTGCGCTTTTACATAGGCCTGGACTTCCGGTGATTCCTTCTGCCGCAGCCACTCATAGTAATCAGTAAAAGTTTCTCCGTGGACTGACCTGATCTGACTTACTTTTTTTGCCCGGGGCGGCCGTATAGCCTGAGGATTCCTCTCAGCCGGCTCCGGTCGTTGACTTTGTGTGTTTTGAGTAGTTTTTCCCATAATTTTCCTTTGATACAGCAGTCAGTCCTGAGACAATCAGCCCTAGCCCCGCAGTCAGTCCTGCACCTTAAGTTCTTCTTCCTGATTCGCATAAGCCTTGAGATACGGAAGCATTGACCTCATCAGACTCGTCCCGGTTGGCCCATAAAACATGGGAACTTCTGCAGACCGAACATCTGGAATGGACCTGGACAGCTTTTGCTGAATACTTGCTTCTTGTCGACTAATCTGCCTAATGCCAATAGCTATGATTCTACCGGGATACATATAAGTCAGCCGTGCATAAGTGCTGGTATCTTTCTGACCATCATCACCAAAAAGAATGAACTTCATATGAGGGAAATCACTCATAAGCTGCTCAACAAATTCCAGCTTATGTTGGACCCCCGTAGGAGTAAATTTCTTTGGCCTAGGATCCAGATCCCGAAGGAGGAGAGGCCCCTGGGGGAAACCATAGCGGTCAATAAAATTTCTTATAGTTGTTTCCACATTCCAGGGAGAGGTTGATAAATAGAAAAATGGCGCGTCGGGGAAAAGATCATTGATCTTTGAGTAGAGAACAGCCATTCCAGGCACCGAACTCCTCTCGTAAGGGTTCAGAAAAAGAAAATTATAAACTGCTTTGAGCAAGGTAGGAACCTGTGAGACCAGAATAGTGTCATCCACATCGGAGATGATGCCGATTCTGGTGGTTGAGGAGAAAACATACACCGGCGCTTTAACCGGTTTCCTGCCGGCAACTTTATAGGTAACTTCATGCTCGCCTGGAGTTAGTTCTCTTTTCGCAATCAGATCCAAATATCCTTGGCTGTCGCTAAAGATCGACCGACTGCTAAGTTCGTCTGTTCCCCCGACTGGTTCAAATGCTTCTGAGTTGCCTATCTGAGCAGTCAAAATAGGGGTATCGTCAATTTTAGCCTTGACTCGTATATGCGGGGCTGGAATCATAAGCATATTTCGGATTCCCAGAGATACGGTCCCCGTCGGGGCCAGATGACGCATGCCCAGGACCGTTCGGCAAATCAAGCGGACGTACTGGGTGGTCCCATAACCCACGTAGGGAGCAACCCGTGGAGTCCATCCGATCCACCGTGCCACAAGGCTGGCAACCTTATGCCATAGGTTAAATCCAGATATCACAGCAGCCTTGGCAACTTTTGCGGGAACTGATTTCTTCCTCAACCGCTCTGCCAGGGAGGGGGCATCAATAACGGTGGAACTTCGCTTAACAATTATGGGGATAGTCTCCATAGTATCAGGGGGAGGTTCAATCCCCTCCTGGATATCCTCCCTGGCATCTTCCTTAACATTCTTCAGGGTTCTTTCCCGCAGGTCTTCCCTCTGATGGGCTTCCAGCCTATTTCTTGCTTTGCTGTTCGATAGCTCTGGCATATTCCTCACTATTCAGAAGATCCGGTTCATCATCTTCAAGATTGATTTTTAGCAGCCATCCTTCTCCATAAGGATCGTTGGTGACAACCTGGGGATCGCTGTCGGCTGCTGTATTGACATACGCTATAGTCCCCTCAACTGGAATGACCACAGGGCTGATTGCCTTTGCTGATTCCAGTTCGACCGGTTCGTCTCCTACCCGTACCTGGTCACCCTCTTCGGGGAAATCAATATAAACAATATCTCCCAACTGTTCAGCCGCATAAGCCGTTATTCCCACCAGGGCTGGGGAAACGGAGGAGTCAACCCAGACATGGTCTTCGGAATAAGACAGATTCTCAGGGATATCAAAATTCTGCCCGCCTACAGGAGCTGAAGAACCTGTCGTATCTTCTTGACTTCTGTTGTTATCATCAAACTCTTCTTCTCCGTCCCTGTTATTCAGATTCAGGCCAAAATCATTCATGTCTGTCTCATTTCTGTCTCGTTCATATCTGCTGGTCGTGATTCTTGGTTCGCATCCGGTCCGGATCAGGATTCTTCTTTTACCTGATTGCCTTCCGGCTGATTCCCCTCTGGTTGATTTCCTTTGCCCAGAGTTACCACCCTGCGGACTGTGTCTTCAATCGCCTGCGCCACCTCAGTCGGCTTTTCAAAACAAGAAAAATGACCGGCATCTTTGATTTCGTAGAAAGCTGGATTGGCCCCGGACATCAAAGGAACCATATTCCGCATCACATCCGGTCCGCTGAACCGGTCCAGTTGACCGCTGATCAGGGTGGCCGGAGCGGTAATGGTAGCGAGGGTTCCTGTCTCATCTTGCCGGCCTGCAGCCATATTTTCCCTCCAGGCAATACCAGCCGGACTCTGTTGATCTATCCAGTCGGTAAAAGTAGCAATGTACTCGTCAGATTTCTTAAAGTCAGAATCATCTTCCTGAGGCCGGGCAAAATGCATGACCGGCTCTACAGAGTGTGCCAGCAAAGCTTGCCTGGCCACGTTCAACCGATTGGCATAACCCTCAGCCGTGTCACGTTCAGCCCTAGTATCACACAGGACAAGGCCGGCTACCATTTCTGGGAAAAGGCGCTGAATGGCTAAAGCCACATACCCGCCCATAGAAATGCCAACCCACACAGCCTTGCTGTAGCCCATATCCTGCACAGCCAAAACATAGGAAACAGCAAGTCGATCACAAGCCTGTTTATAGGATCCATCATCATTCTGCTCGCCAGAAAGTTCAGCATCAGGGACCGGGCTCATACCTGAACCAGGCATATCAGGAGCCAGAACGGGAAAATCTTCATGATTCTCTTCAGAAATTCTGACCAGTTCCTGAGCACACCTGCCCCACATTCGGTGATCCAGGGGAAAAGCATGAAGCAGGATTACGGGAATATCCCCATCTTGTCCATCTCTATATACAGAGGTCACAATTTCCATATCGTCTGACATTGCATCCATAACCTGCTGAGCTTGAAGAGTTGGTGTGGTATCAGTCATCGCAGCCTCCTAGGAATAATCAATCTTATTTATTTTGTTTATTTTGTCTATGTTATATTTTTATATTAATTGTTTTTTTATTTACCTTGTTTATATTTAATTTATTTATATTTATCTTACTTATAGCATACCATTGCCGGTCAATGCCTGCGAAAGAATCACATCCATTCCCCGGCCCAACTGATTGAGAAAATCAGGCTGAAGAGCCTCTGACGGATGGGACCACTCCACATCCAGGGTTTCATCCTGGGGTTTGACATCCCCGTCGATAGGGATAATGTAGCAGAGGGCTATAGCATGCTGGCGAGGATCATAAAAATCAGAAAATCCTGGAGTGGGGAAAAATTGGGCGATGGTAAAGGGCTGAACCGTTGGGGGAAGAAAAGCCAGGGTCAGATCACCTAAATCTTTAGAAATATTTCTGGCAATAGCCTCACGGATAGATTCATTATAGAGAATTCGCCCGGAAATAAGCGTTCGGCGGACAGCCGCATCATCTCCAGCATCTGCGCACAAGAGAGTACCAACCTGGCGGATCCTGCCCAGATCGTCCGTTCTCACTGGAACGACCACAACATAAGGAATCGGCGTCTTCTTGCGCAGGTCATCCACATCCTCGCTGGACAGCCAACCCGGCGGATTCGCGCCGCCTGAGCCACGAATGAAGTCATCAGGAGTAATATTGTCAAATTCACCCCGATGACGGTTGGCATCAAAATCACCTGGATCAGGAACTTCATCATTTAGCACTGGCATATCCCTATTATGCTCCTCAGAGGTGATAATGGAATCTGGTTCTTACGCCTTCAGATAATTCTTCGACTCCTGCTCTCCCGACAATCCTTCTATTTGTTCGATTTACATACTTTTATTTATACTTTACTTTTATACTTTTATCTCATATCTTTACCCCATTTCTTTACCTCGTTTCTTCATCTCACACCTTTCAGAGAACCCGCGTTTCAGGGAACCCGCGCGACCTGCCATTGATGCTCATTTATATCTATTATTGTCTACTTGCTATTTAAGTTGTCCTGTACCGCTTGAATTGGAACCAGTGCAGATCAGACTTACTCCATATTCAAAACATCCATATTCAAAACCTCTCCTCCCGCTGAGAGTGAACAGGGAATAGGACTAAGCCTCCGATAGTTATTCACGTATGAAGAAGTCAGGACTGTCAGATTCGTGCAAAAGACAAAAATCTGCCAGCCCCTTCCTCCGAGCACCGCTCAGGCATAATCCGTATAATGGTAACCTTCATATGCAGACCACAGAAAGGCAAAAAATGGCTACTCATGAACTCACTTCCGCTACCCTCGACCAAACCATCAAGAACAACGACCTAGTCTTTATCGATTTCTGGGCAACCTGGTGCGGCCCCTGCAAGGCGTTTGGCCCTATATACGACAAAGCCAGTGAAGAAAATACCGATGCATATTTTGCCAAAGTTGATATTGACCAGAATCAGGATTTGGCTGCAGCGGCTGGGATCCAGGCGGTTCCCACATTGGCAATCATCAAGAACGGTCAGACTATCTACAAAGAAGCCGGCGCCCTACGCAAGTCTGATTTAGATGATCTCATTTCACAGGCAAGAAAGCTGGACATGGCCGAAGCCGCACAATAAACCTTTCTTTCATTGGGGGACAGTCCTGTCTGGGGATGTCCTGATCAGGATTATCCCCTACCATTCTTTCATGTGACATACCTGTCAGGTCCATCTACATCAACCAGTTAATCGGCCCTCTTTGATGTCTGACACAATCCCAGTCTTCATCTTTCATATACTATCTTTCATATACTAAATGTAGCGATGATTATAGGCAGAATCCTCATATATTCTCTCTATTCTCTTCTATACTTACCTTTTTCGTGGAAAATGTTTATGACGTTTGTTAAAGTACTGACTTAGTGTTACTCAACGGATAGCAATGAGCGAACGTATTAAGGAGTTTTATGGCTGGACGTCACATAGCACGCAACGAATCAATATTCTCGCGTATGTCACGCAAGCAATGGATGGTCGTCATTGCTATTATTGCTGCCATTGCCATGGTTACCACCTGCGGAGCCATTGTTTTTAAAATGGGGCAGAAGTCTGCTGCAGCCACAGCTCATATAACCGAGTATTCAGTGAATGATCTCAAAAATGGGTCCCAGGACGTCTCCCGCGATAATATCCGCGAAGCCCTGTCCCAGGGCCGTAATGGAGCAGGAAAGAACACAACCTACATTCGAGTAACCGTCAACGGTAAAAGTCGCCTTGTCGTGGGGAATCGGTTTACCACGGTAAAGTCTGTGCTTCAGGCAGGAAATATTACTCTCAATGCCAATGACACCGTATCCCCTTCGCTGAATTCCAAGGTGACTGAATCCACAGTCATTAAAATTTCAAGCCCAAATTCTGAGATTCAGACCATTGAAGAATCAATCCCCTTCAATGTAATTAAGAAGAATGACAGCTCCTTGCCCATTGGAACAACTAAAGTCCAGACAGAGGGGAAAACCGGCACTATGACCTACACTAATTTGGTCACCAAAAACGGGACAAAGACCCTCTCAACTAATACCATCTCTCAATATGTCAAGACGGCTCCAGTTAATAAGGTCATCCTGGTAGGAACCAAGAAGCCAGTTAAATCCACGAAGTCTTCAAACACCGGTACTGGATCATCTTCCAGTTCTTCTTCCCGATCTTCCAACTCTTCATCAAGTTCCACTCCTAACTACGGCACCACCATGCCAGTTGGCCAAGCTCAGTCCTATGCGCACTCCCAAGTGCTCGCACGGGGTTGGAATGAAAGTCAGTTTACATGCTTGGTGCAGCTATGGCAGCGCGAATCCGGCTGGAGTACCACCGCTGCTAATCCTTCTGGCGCTTATGGAATTCCACAAGCACTGCCCGGCAGCAAGATGGGTGCCGGTTGGCAGAGCGACTCCAGGGTTCAAATTAACTGGGGCTTAAATTATATTGCTGGCCGTTACTCGACTCCATGCGGCGCCTGGGCTCATTCCAACAGCAGTGGCTGGTATTAAAGAGTAAATAAGGTTTTTGAAGATTAAAAGGTCTTATAAAAAGGTTAGGTCTGAGAGTCAGCCGCTCGGAGAGTCAGCCGCTCGGAGCAGCGCCCACTTAGCTTCAACATAATCTGTTGCTATGTTTAGACGATAAGAAGCTAGGCAAGAAGCTAGGCGCTTGATTAACGGTCAACTCTTAATCCCATCCTTAACTAATGACCCACATACTCCTAATTTCGTCACTTCTTGCTTTCTCACAAATTGGTTTACCACTTCTTTCCACGTTTCCTGATTTCCTCGGCATGCGTCGCTCGTTCTTATGCTTTTGCTGTCTTCGCCCTTCGCCTCCCTTCGCCTCCCCTCACCCAACTCGCATTTACCTTCTTCCGTAAAAAACTTATTATCCTTTAAGAAAAGGAAAACCAGTACTTCCATCATTATTTTTCCCTCCCTATCTGCACGCTATCTGTACACGCTATCTGCACGTTGGGTGAGCCTGAGCTGGTAGTCTCGACAAAGCCTCACCGCGTATTCGAGCCAAAACAGACTGGTTCGAATCACTGTCTGAGGCAAAACCTGTATTCTATCCTTTAATAAAGCCTCGCCTCAGACCATTTCCATCGTTTAATGGTATTACGGCTGAATGAATGCTTTTACATACTGGATGCCGCATCGCCATCAATAAAGATCCTTACTACTGTTTGATACTTGAAAATTATTTCTGTTCCATTGCGCACTCGACTCACCTAACACGAAATTGATTTAGAAATGTGCTGATTCTTCAGGCTTATACAAACGGTAATCGCGTGTTAGGTGAGGACAAAAATAAAATATTGATGTACCAAATTGATAAATTCAAAAGAAGAACCTTCAAAATGCCAGCAGCTATTATTCACAATGACATGACTGCTTTAAATGACACAACACGTTAGAATAATGAGTGAACAGTGTAGAGTTACTCAACGCTGAGCTTGATAATGCTTGCGCTGCAAAAATAAGTTATTTGGGTAGGCGGCCAAAAACTATCGAATGCACGCTTACTGATAACAAGAAAGGAATAAGATACTTATATACTTACTTTTACTTACCCACAATTATCCCAAGAAAACCCTGCGTCGTCGACCATCAGCAATTTTGTGAACAGTCACAGCTGCCCGCGCCAGCGACAGATCAAACTTTCTCTCGGAAACACCATTGATAGCCTCAATGATGTCGCTAAGAAAAACCGTAAAACGTGCGGAAGAATCAAGAATAAATTTATCAATAACGAATATCCGCCAACCTGTTGATTGAATATGATTGACACGCTCGTGGTCACTGTCAATTTGTTGAAGGTGATGCTGCCCATCGTACTCAATTCCTATGCGAACAGCTGGATAAGCAAGATCAATGAAATTATTCCCTACCTGAACATTGACTCGAGGCTCTGGAAGCCCATGCTGGAGAATTTGCAACCGCACATTCGTTTCCTGTGGAGAATCAGTGCGAGTGCGCATTAGACGCAGCGCACGCAAGCATTTCCTCAGACCGCGGAATCTTTTGCATCGAGCAATGAAAGACCGGATTTGTGGAATCGTTGTAAGCGCAAGCTTCTGATCTCGGCAGATCAGTGAATCACCGAACATAATTAACTGCTTAAGCGTAAGTTCCATTGACATTTGGATGAACAACGCTTCGGGCGAAACACAAGTAATCCCGCTGATTTCGACGACAGACCCTGGGGTATCTGCATTGCTCCAGTACCGACAGCTGACATTTTTAAGTCTCAGCCGCTGCTCTTTATATCGAACAGCAACAAAAAGTGTCTGGCGCTTAACTGGCAGAGGAACTCCAAGCAAAGCAGCCGCCGTGAAATGACTTGCTACAATTTCATGTCGGGTGCGGCGCTGGAGATTGATGCACTGCGCGTATGCATCCTGTTGACGGCTCCAGGCAGCATACCGCATGATATTGTCGCGTCTGGGACGACGCAATATGAGTGAAGCTCGCATATTCTGCATTTCCTCCGATAAATTTCGTTCGACCACGAAGAGAATTCGACCATGAAGTGCAAACGATTGCAAGCTGATGGCTTTGTTAGCCTCCTACCTACAACCTAAAACATGATGGTTGCTGACTCCAAACTGGCTATTTGCCAGCCCGCTATCCGCGTCTCATCAATTTTTGCTTTCCCTCAGGCCGACTTACTTCTCGACGATAGTCTTAACCGTTCAGAATAGGTCTAATATATTGCAAAAAACTTCTATAGAAAAGAGAAAACCTCAATGTGGTCGAATGTGGAAAAGCCTCTCATCTTTATGTGGAAAACACGCCGAACTCAAGGAATTTCAACTTCTGATTAGGAAAGCTGACATGACAAATTTCCTTAACTCCTAAATACAAGATACGATCCCGTAGATCCCTACATTCTCAATATTTGTACGCCTTCCCTGTTTGAACTTCGCTTGTTTGAATTTTTGTAGTTTCAAGGACATTTTCTGCTTGTTTAGGATCTCCTGGACCGAGATTTTTCGGCAAGATGCATTTACATGGCTTAAAGACGATTTAATATCGATTTTTTACCCAATACACTGCTTAGTTTCCTCACCCAACGCGAAGATATAAGAGGGAGACGATTGGAAAGGCTAAAACTTTATCACGGATCTCTTTGTTGGGTGAGCGTAGAAAGAATACCGCGCAGATTACCAAGCCCTGAAACGCCAAGCTTGACCCAAAACAGCGAAATGGAAAGAATTTCCCCACTTGGTGTCAGCAGCGACAAAGAAAAAGACAAAAATGAAGAGACAAGAAGAAAACGCCGAGGAAAAGTAAGAGGGGAAGCCGAGAAAGGGTAAAAAGGAAGAGGAAGAGGAAGAAAAACATGGGTATTGTCATTCCAACAGTACCCATGTCGATATTCACCATCGCGGACAAATATGGATGCGAGTAAGCCTCATCCCATATGCACCATAACAGTAATGAAGTGATGAGTCATAGGTCTCACTGTATAAACCCAATACACTGAGCTGGACGGCAAAACAACATGCTATGATGGCATATCATTCTTACTGCATACCATTCATCTTAGACTCATCCTAAATTCATCCTAAACTCATCCTAAACTCATCTTAAATTTTTTAAATAAATTTTTAAATAATAGACTGGAGCGCTAGATCCAGGATAAACAAGATCACAACTCCCCACACAATGGGATGCACATCCTTGCCTTCCTTTTTGCAGACCTTTGCTACGCAGTAGGTAATGAAACCAGCGGCGATACCATAGGAGATGGAGTAGGAAAAGGCCATGAAGATAGAGGTGAAGAAAGCAGGAATAGCGGTGCTAATGTCATCCCAACGAATTTCGCCGAAAGAGCTCATCATCATGCAGCCAACGATTACAAGAATGGGAGCCGTGGCTGCCGTCGGAACGGCGGAAACCACCGGAGAAAGGACAGCACTGAGGAGGAAGCAGATGGTCACCACAATGGAAGTGAGACCAGTGCGGCCGCCGGAAGCAATGCCGGCTGCGGATTCGACATAGGTGGTTGTGTTAGAGGTGCCCACCAGAGCCCCAATGGATGTTGCCGTAGCATCAGCAAAGAGAGCTTTATCCATCTTGGAGCTGAATCCAGTTCCATTCTCCATAGCCTCCTCGTCTTCCTGGGAAAAAATGCCTGACTGTCGCCCTGTTCCAATAAAAGTGCCGATAGTGTCAAAAATATCCGATAGGGAGAAGGCGAAGATGGTCACCAGCACCAAGGGTATCCTGGCTGGATCATTGAACAGAGCTGGAAAGCCCTGAGGTGTGAAAATAGCTAGGAACGTTTGGGGAAGCTGGCCGAAAGATTGCCCCAGATTGACGCTGTGAGACAGGCTGGTTACTCCCATGGGAATGCCGATCACGGTAGTAACAATCATGGAGATAATGAAAGCTCCCTTGTTCAGAAAGCTCCATTTTCCAGGGAACTTAAGGATGGTCAGAATGATAGCCAGGAAAAGGCCAATCAGGAAAAGAACCAGAGTGGGAGTATTAATGGACGCCATCCCGATGTTGGCTCCGGAAGCAGCGGTTTTGTCAGCAGTAAAATGAATCAGACCAATATCGACCAGGCCCACGTAAGCAATAAAAATACCGATGCCACCACTAATAGCGTGCTGAAGCATCGGCGGAATTGCGCGAATAATCATCTTTCGCAGTTTGGTCACCGTAATCAAAATATTAATCAAACCGCAGATAAATACCATCGCCATGGCTTCCTGCCAGGTGAAATTCAGACCTTTGACCACAGTAAAGGTGAAAAAAGCGTTCATGCCAACACCCGGTGCCAGAGCATAAGGCACATTGGCAAACAAACCCATGACTAGGGTGCCGATCACTGCCGAAATAATTGTTGCAATGAAAACAGCTCCCCACGGCATCCCTGCTGAGGACAAAACGTTAGGGTTTAGCGCAATGATGTATGCCATTGCGAAGAAGGTTGTCAGACCTGCAATTACCTCAGTGGAGACGGTGGTACCGTTCTCCTTGAGTTTAAAAAATTTCTCCATCAGATTCCTTCACATACGAGATGTATTAGTATGTGTGGGCTCCTTGTTTCTCCTTGTCATACCCCGGGGCAGTCACATACAAGACTGCTAGTAGTGGACTGGTTAAACAAAATGACCACCGCTCTCCTCAGCAATACAGCGCCGGGTCTGAGGATTGACCCACAAGAAATGCGGAATCACCAGAAACCAGTACATATCGTTGTTGAGGGGGAACATGTTCGAGAATAATACACAGTACCGATGTGATTATGCATAGTGTCAGCTTTGACAGGATCGTGGTCCGCATAATGAGATAAGTCAGGCGGAAGAGAAAGACGAAAGAAAAGAAGAAAAAGAGAATGGGAGGGGAAGAAAAAGGTGAAGAAGAGAAGATGAAGAAGATGAGGGAAGAAAAAGGTGAAGAAGAGAAGATGAAGAAACGAGGGAAAAAGTGGGAAGCAGGATCAGCCAAAGGATCAGCCAAAATGTCCTGAAATGTAACTTTCTGTTTCCTTTTTCTTGGGGCTGGAGAACATGGTTGCCGTGTCGGTCATTTCAACCAAATGCCCAGGTTTGCCAGATCCCTGAGTATTAAAGAAGGCAGTGGTGTCAGAGACCCGGGCAGCCTGCTGCATATTGTGAGTCACAATCACGATAGTATACTCATCTTTAAGCTGGGTGATCAGGTCCTCCACTGCCAGGGTAGAAATGGGGTCCAGGGCTGAGCAGGGCTCATCCATAAGCAGAACCTGGGGATGAACGGCTACAGCGCGGGCAATGCACAAGCGCTGCTGCTGGCCGCCGGACAGGCCAATCCCCGGCTTATCCAGCCGGTCTTTGACTTCGTTCCACAAATTTGCCCCCCTCAGGGCCCATTCGACTAGTTCATCGGCATCTTCCTTGGAAATACGACAATTATTCAGACGGATCCCAGCCAGAACATTGTCACGAATGGACATAGTAGGGAAAGGATTTGGCCTTTGAAAGACCATTCCCACATTTCTTCTGACTTCCACCGGGTCAATGGTATCGGCGTAAAGGTTCTGTCCTTCCAGCAAGACTTCCCCCGTGCAGTATGCCCCAGGAAGAGTTTCATGCATCCGATTCAAGGTTCGCAAAACTGTCGATTTTCCGCAGCCTGACGGACCGATAAAGGCAGTCACCTTATTGGCTTCCAGAGCCATAGTGACATCATCAACAGCGTGAAAATCACCATAATAAACGTTGAGATGGTTTACATCCATTCTTTGGCCCATATTTATTCCCTGCTTTCCCGATTCGTGTTGTTTTCGCAGTTTTTATTATGTATGTGTATAAAACTTTTTTTGATCATGATTTAGCTGATCCTTTGACTGAAAACACTTTAGCGATCAATCTTCCCAGAGCATTCAAAAGTAGAACGATAAGGATCAGTGCCAAGGCTGCGGACCAGGCCCTCTCCATTCTGATGGAAGCAATGCAGGGGTTGGACAGGGCTCTGGCAGCAGCCGGGCAGGCAGCCAGTCCCTGAGAATATTCATTGTATACATATACAGGTAGGGTGGTCATACGGCCGGAGAAAAGATTGGTATTGGTGGAGCTGATAAAGCCAGAGGCAATAAGCAGGGGGGCGGTTTCTCCAATGACACGGGCGATGGCCAGAATAACCCCCGATATGATTCCTGGCAATGCAGTTCTAAGAACAATTCTCACAATAGTGCGCGAGCGCGGAACGCCTAAAGCGTATGCAGCTTCCCTCAGATCATTGGGAACAATCGTCAACATCTCCTGGCTGGACCGTACCACGGTAGGAATCATGAGGATAGAGAGGGCCACAGCCCCGACCAGGCCATTGACAGTCCCGGGCTCGGCAAGGATGGCGAACATGGAATATGCGAAAAGACCAGCGACAATGGAGGGGATGCCACTCATGACATCAACGAAGAAAGAAATAGCTTTTGCCAGTCTGCCACTGTGGGCATATTCAACCAGGTAGACAGAGGTCAAAATTCCAATCGGTATGGAGATAATCATGGCAGCCAGGGTGATTTCAATAGTCCCTATTGTGGCATGAAGGATTCCTCCATAGGGGTAGAGCCCTCCAACGACCCCCCGCATATTATGAGTGAGGAAATACCAGGTGAACTGGGGCAAGCCGTTTGAAATAGTTGTCCACAGAACAGAAATCAGGGGGATAAGAGCAATCACAAAAGCCGTATAAATGAGAATTCGCATGACCACATCTGTTCGTTTGCGCGATCGCAAGGAGGAGCGGCTGGGAGCGAATTTATCGAAGTCAGGAGTTGGGACGTCAGAGGAATCTGAAGACGTATTTTTATTCATCATTTCCCCTCCTTGCCAACAGAACCGGACGTTACCCGACGGGCTATATAGTTCACCAGGAAGGTAATCACAAAAAGGACCAAGCCGGTAGCGACCAAGGCAGAAACGCCCATGCTGTCAGCCTCCGGGAACTGGGCAGCAATGTTAGCAGCGATAGTCTGATTGCTGGACGCCTTAAGAAGGTTTATTCCATATGTACGCCCAGGTGAGAGAATCATCAAAACCGCCATCGTCTCCCCCAAAGCCCGGCCAAGGCCAAGCATAGAGGCCGAAACCAGACCAGACTTGCCAAAAGGCAAAACAGCCAGCTTAATCATTTCCCATTTGGTAGCTCCCAAAGCAAGAGCTGCTTCCTGCTGAAGAACAGGGGTCTGTATAAAAATGTCTCTGGCCATGGAAGTAATAATAGGCAGAATCATCACGGCAAGCACCAACGATACTGTAGCTACGGTTCGGGGTGGATTGGAAGCCTGAGGCCCGAAGAGAGGAATCCAGCCCACGGCCTTATTAATCAAATCCCAGACTGGATAAATATGCGGAACTAGAACTAGTGCACCCCAAAGGCCGTAAACCACAGATGGGATAGCAGCCAACAGATCAACCACATAGCTGAGAATAGAGGACAATCTTTTCGGGGCATAATGTGAGATGAAAAGGGCTATTCCTATAGCTACAAAGACAGCCATGAGGAGGGCCAGGGCTGAGGTAATGACTGTTCCGAAAACCAAAGGACCCACAAAAGCCAGGAAATTTGTGGTCTGACCGCCGGTAAATCCTGAGATGGTCTCCCTAATGTGGTCCTTCCTGCCCACAACAATGGGAGCAGCCTGGATAAAAAGAAAAACCGTTACTGCGGCCAGAATAGCAAGGATAAGGATTCCTGATCCCATGGCCAGGCCTTTGAAAACCTTATCAGCCCGGTGCTTAGAAGTCGAAGAGACAGTCAGGTCATGTTTTTCCTGGGCCTGAGCCTGGAGGGCACGAGGTAAACGCGCTGCCATTATCGTGCCTCCCCTGACGACCCTGACACCTTTGACGACTCCGACAATCCTGACGATCCTGATGATCCTGATGATCCTGATGAAATTCTGGAAATAGACTTCATGATTTCTTTTCTCACCTGCGGACTAAGAGGAACAGAACCGGCATTCTCAGCTGCCAGTTTCTGCCCCTGCGGACTGACAACGTAAGTCAGCCACTGTTTGATAAAGTCTGCTGTCTGCCGTCGGGCCGGGGAATAGACCGGACAGGCAACCGCATAGCTGACTAGGGCAATAGGGTACGACGCGCTATCACTGGTCGCAAAGTCTACATCGATGACATATCGGCTTGGACCCTTATCTTTGGAACTAAGCGGGGACTTACTAATCAGATGGGAAGTTGCTGCTGCCGAATAAGAAACGTAGGACGAGCCCACCTTCACGGCAGCTCTTCCCAGGTTTGAGGCCTGGGCAGCATCCGCATAACCTATGGTTCCCTGAGCCTGACTGGCAGTCAACACAACCCCTGATGTTCCCTTCGCCCCCTGCCCTACCGAATTCGGCCAGGTTTCCGAAGGCTCAAAGGACCAGGCAGCTGGGGCTGCTTCCTTGAGGTAGTTCTGAAAAACCTTGGTTGTTCCCGATTTATCAGATCGCCAGACGGGAGTGACGGAGATATCGGGCAATTTTGCTGCCAGACTGGGATTCTCCTTCTTAATGGCAGGATCGTTCCACCTAGTAATGGAGCCAGTGAAAATTTTTGCCAGGGTACCAGGTGATAGGCGGATAGGATTCTTCCTGCTATTGAGCCCATAAGCAGACAGATTATAGACGACGGCTATGGGAGAAATATAGACGGGAATGTCAAAAGCGGTTTTTCCTTGGCAGACCGATCGGGATGATTCCAGCTGCTGCCTGCTTAAGGGAGCATCAGTCCCTGCCCAGGATACAGCTCCAGTCAGGAAGGTATTGACCCCTGCCCCGGAACCAGAAGGATCATAGGAAATGGCAGTCTGAGGTTGCGAGGCGGAAAAACCCACAATCCAGGCATCGACAGCGCTTTTCTGGGAAGAGGCTCCGGCTCCGGCGAATTCCCCGCTCAGATGCGGCTTATTCGCGGGGAGTGCTGATTGCTGCTCAGACAAGTTCTGGGACAGATAAGGGGAAAGCTCATTATCTCCGCATGCTGACAGGGTCAGTGGCAGTGAAATAGCACAGCAGATTGCTGCCGCCCTGACCCACATATTGTTCCCCATGACCACCCCTATAGTCTATAGTCTTTAAGTCTTTAGTCTTTACTTTAGTCTTTATCCAAATGCTGCTTTATTCCTGTTGCAGCAATCATCTTGCCGCTTAGTCCTTATTCTACATGAGTATTTTGCCAAATCAGGACTGGGAGAAACACCTCCCTTGCCAGCACTTTCTCCGACATGGCCAGCCCTCTCCGTCACAACTATTTTTCCAGTTTTTGAATTATTATATGTATTAAGACTTATTAAGTTAAGATTTGTCGAGTAAGTTATTACCAGTCCTTTCACCGGGAACAGAGACGCCCCCGGCAGGGAAACAAAAGGAAGACCCATAAGGAACACCCATGACCCACCACACTTCTTCTCTTGCCAGGCCGGACTGGCTGACCGACCCCACCGTCTACGAAGTTAATCGGTTGGAACCCCATTCCCATCATTTTTATGCACCAGGAAAAGGGCCCGACCTAAATCCGGATCCTTTTGCCCCTTCTCCCTGCCAGCAATACCTGGATGGACAGTGGAAAGTGTTGGTGCTGCCAGCCAGCCAAGTGGATGTGGAGAAAGCAGATTTTGCAGCACCTCACTATGACGACTCAGTCTACAGGCCGATCACCGTCCCCTCCTGCCTGGAAACAGAAGGATTTATGAGGCCCCAATACGTTAACCAGCAATACCCCTGGGATGGGAGGCGGGACTGCACAGCCCCTTCTGTTCCTATGGACCTAAATCATGTTGCCCTCTACAGAACAACTTTCTGTCTTAATCCTTCCCTGACCCGGGAGCTAGAAAACAGTTTAAGCACCAGCATCATTTTCCATGGAGCTTCCACTGCCATCTACGTCTGGTTAAACGGAACTTTCGTGGGTTACGGGGAGGATTCTTTTACTCCCAGCGAATTCGACATCAGCAGTCTTATCAAACCCACCGATAATACCCTGGCTGTTGCCTGCTACGAATTCAGTTCAGCCAGCTGGCTGGAGGACCAGGATTTCTGGCGGATGCATGGACTATTTCGGCAGGTTGAGATTGCTGTCCATCCCCAAGGTCATGTAAACAACATGACAATCAGCACCGATTTTGATCAGGCCAGCAATCAGGGAAGTTTTCAGGCCTCTGTAACCGCGCAGGGTGCAGCCAGTTTGAGAGCCACCGTCTGCAATCAGGAAGGTGTCCTGGTATGGCAATCAGAGCGAACAAGGCTGGATCAGACTCCAGGTCCTGGAGTAGTGACTTTTTCTGGCACCATTGATCAGGCTCACTCCTGGAGTGCCGAAGATCCCTATCTTTACACCCTGTCCGTGCAAACACAAGATTCAGCGGGCAACCTCCTGGAAACTAGTATTCAACGAC
This sequence comes from Scardovia inopinata JCM 12537, assembly GCF_001042695.1. Lineage (NCBI taxonomy): Bacteria > Bacillati > Actinomycetota > Actinomycetes > Bifidobacteriales > Bifidobacteriaceae > Scardovia > Scardovia inopinata. The sequence goes on from NZ_AP012334.1 coordinate 1,407,651, forward strand.
TGGGCCTGCGCCGTTTCGCCATTGACCCTGCTTCAGGCATTTTGGCTCTCAATGGAAAACGCGTTATTTTCAAAGGAGTCAACCGACACGAATTCGACTGTCAGCGGGGACGATCAGTGACCGCCGACGATATGATCTGGGATATGCACTTCCTCAAGCGGCACAATATCAACGCTGTTCGCACCAGTCATTATCCTAATCAGGATCTCTGGTACGACCTGTGCGACCAGTATGGTATTTATCTGATTGATGAAACCAATATAGAAACACACGGGACCTGGTCTACCCCGGGCGAGACGGTTGTTCCTCAGACCAATGTTCCCAGCAGCAAAATGGAATGGGGAGATGCCTGTTGCGACCGAATCAGCTCTATGATACAGAGGGATTATAATCACGCCAGTGTGCTGATGTGGTCTTTGGGGAACGAATCTTATGCGGGGAAAGTTTTTGAATCCATGAGCAGATGTGCTCATTCGCTCGATCCAATCCGCCCTGTTCATTACGAGGGCGTTACCTGGAACCGTGCCTTTGACCACATTACCGACGTGGAAAGCCGGATGTACGCCAAACCGGCGGAAATTAAGGATTACTTGGAATCTAATCCCTCTAAGCCCTATATTTCCTGTGAATATATGCATGCTATGGGTAATTCTCTGGGAGGGTTGAAGGAGTATACCGATCTGGAAAAATATCCTCTCTATCAAGGAGGATTTATTTGGGATTACATCGACCAGGCCCTGACTCAAACCTTGCCCGACGGCAGCAAGCGACTCACATACGGAGGCGACTGGGATGACCGGCCGGCAGATTATGAGTTTTCCTGCAATGGCATTATTTTTGCTGACCGAACAGTTTCTCCCAAGGCGGCAGAGGTCAAAGAGCTCTATTCAAATATCAAGATTAAGCTGACAGGTTCCGGTCCGGGCCAAATCAGACTGACTATCAACAACGACAGCCTCTTTGTTTCCACCGCTCAGGGCGGCAATTATTTCACCATAACTCTCTTGGCAGATGGTCTGCCAGTCTGGCAGGAAAAGAAGGTTTGGGATATTCCTGCCGGCCAATCCCGCACTATTCCTCTTTCCCTGCCCACAGATCAGATCAGGATAAAAGCTGACGGTCCATCTGAGCTGATCTACCAGGTCACTTATCATCTGGGACAAATGACAGCCTGGGCAGATTCTGGCTACCAGATCAGCTGCGGTCAGCTGGCTCATACTCTACAGAAGAGTCTGATAAAGAAGAGTCTGACCGACAAATCTGACCAGCTCACGTCAAACATATCCGTTGCAACGGTGAGTGGCCGCTGGAATCTGGGACTTCAGACTACAGATGCTTCAGCAGGCAGAAAGAAGACCAAGGAAGTCCTTCTCTCCCTGGCCCAGGGGGGAATAGTATCTATGACTGACGGGAATGATCAAATTATTGCCCGCCCTCCCCAGATTCTCACCTGGCGTCCCATGACAGACAACGATCGAGGATGCAGCCACGGCTTTGACCGCAGCGTCTGGTTTGGGGCAGGCCGCTATGCAACAGTAAGTGATATAAAAACTGACGTATCTGACCAAAGCATCAGTGCTGTTTATACATATCGATTGGCTAATCCCCACCACACTCCGGTAACACTCTCCTACCAGGTTGATTCAACTGCCCGGGTGCATCTGCACCTGTCTTACCCCGGTAGCGCCGAAGAACAGACCCCCAGCCTACCCGCCTTTGGCCTAGAATGGGCTCTGCCAGCCAGATATTCTAACCTGACCTACTACGGTTTTGGAGATGACGAGAACTATCAGGATCGCAGGGAAGGAAGCCACCTAGGCATTTTCTCCACTACCGCTCAGCAAGAATTTGCACCCTACCTGCTCCCCCAAGAAACAGGGAATCATGAAGGCGTCCGCTGGGCTCAAATTACCGATCAGCAGGGGCACGGGCTCCGAATCAGTGCCGGAAGCGGGGAAACCAGGGGACAGACTTTTGACCCTCAGGCCGCCTTCTGCCTTAGCCTCCTGCCCTACAGCACCCTGCAGATTGAAGATGCTACCCATCGGGAAGACCTGCCCTTGCACCCTCAGCATACTTATCTGAGAACTCTTGCAGGGCAAATGGGAATTGGAGGCGATGATTCCTGGGGAGCCCCGGTCCATGACCGCTATCATCTGGCAGCAGATCAGCCACTGGATCTGAAAATTAGTCTGGATTTACTGTAAATAATATACGAAATATGAATAATATTAATATACAGATCAGCCGCTTCTGACCAGACGAAAACTTTCCTTGACGAACAGACTCGGGCAGGTGATCTTTAGCTAAGTCCTTATCTGTGCTGACAGTTACTGAGGCGAATCAGGCTTCTTCAGCTTTATCGCCTCCTTTCTCTAATTGATAATCGAAAAGATCACGAAATGCTTTACTGGTACTTCGAAGGGCGTCATATGACCCACTATCCACGATGTGACCAGAGTCGAATACATAAATCATGTCAGCCTGCTTGAGCGTCCATGCCCTGTGGCTGACCAGAATAGTAATGCAATCAGAACCAGTTTTCTTTAACTCATTAATGATCTGTTTTTCAGCCAATGAATCAACGTTGCTCGTCGGCTCATCAAAAATTCTAATTGCAGCATGTTTGAGTAATGTACGAGCAATAGTTAACCGCTGCCATTGCCCACCGGATAGATCCACCCCATCCCATTGAGCACCTAGCTGTGTATCAATCCCCTTGGGAAGATTGTTCACCAACGTTTTCTCATCAACTGCTTGCACCTTATTCCACATCTCTGGTTCAGAGTAGTGAGTCTTACTTGAAGATCCCCCTCGAAAATTGCCTAGCAACAAGTTCTCCCTCACCGTCAATTCGAACTTGTTGTTAGCCTGCCCACGCAACCCATCTGCAAAGATGGGACTAGGGCGGAAAAAATGCTAAGAATGAGAGCACAAAGTGTATACAGAGGTGCTGTCAAAAAAGCAATTTTCATACACCAAACACAGGTTGCAATTGTATGAAATAAGCGTTTCATTTGTCATCTTCCGCATTAAATTATATTTAATACTAAAATTAAATAATATACCGAATTCAAAAAAGAAACGCCAACGCCTTCCGATGCTTTTATGCAAAGTATATAGCCGAATTTTCACGATTCGACTGCTGTGCTTAGTGTTACCTACCAGAAATATCAGAGAAATATCGGAAGAAAATTATACTATGAAAAAGTATAATCTATGCCCTGCTCGCATTTACGGCAGTTTCTGAGCAGGGCAGGAAGACAAGGTCGTCATCATGGCTGTTTTTTCGGATTCAGTCACAGTCAGTGAATATTTTTTCTTTACCGCAATCTGCCTGGCAACATAAGAACACCTGTACCTTTTGTTCGACGGCAGCCACTCATCTGCGGAAGCATCACCCTTGTCCTGATTGGCATTCCCATCGACAGCCAGGAGGTTATAGGGATCATTGGCAAACTGATACCGTTTTGCTGTAGACCAGGAACTTGCGCCGGAATTCCAGGCATTGTGCAGGGCAACTACATGATCAATCTGAACCAAAGCACTGGTGGTAACCCCACGGTGAAAATGTATTGTCTTGCCCGTATACGGATCGACAAGTACTCCGGTATATACCTGGCAGGAGCTTCCCCTCTTGTAGCGAACCGACGTCATGTCCCGGGCCAGAACGTCTTCCCTTATATCACAACCATTACCATCATCATCAGTTTGCCGGAATCCGAAAAGATCCCTGTCATAGCCAGATGAAGAGCCAGAATTCCTGACCGTCAGACTTTGCAGGACATTGGCTGCTTCTCCTGTAGGATTATTGGCTCCGGTAGAAGTGGCAATCTGCGCGCTTACTCGGGGCAGGATAAGGGCGATAACCAGGCCGACTAAAACAGCTAGGGCAACCAGGAGAGCAAACATTTTCCAACTGGTTTTCCTGCTGCGATAAGCATAACCATGGGCTGTCGAGCCTTGAGTTGGCAATGGTTCGGAAGCTGAATACCTAGGATAATCTGAGGGATCAGGATCAGGGGCATCGGTAATAGGGAATTTGCCTTGCTCCTCCCCGCCAGCAGAATCCTTCTGCCACGAACCTGACGTATCCAATCTGTTTCCCCTTGATACCATGGTTGATATTCTATACCATTCTTCTCTTACGCCACCTGCAAATTCACTGCTAAAAGCCTGACTGCAAACTGTCCGTCAGATCCCCCGAGTGTATATACCGTCACCCTTGCAACGGTAGGTAAGCTATAAACAAAACCGGCTCCCCTGCAGCAAAGCCACAAAAGAGCCGGAATTATCGGAATTATCAGGTCGGATTCCCGACGATATGTAAAAACTAAACCAGGGGTGCAGTATCCATAGGAACACCAGGGTTCATTGTAGAGGTCATGGTGACCTTCTCAATATAGCGACCCTTGACAGTAGCTGGCTTCAGACGGCGAATTTCGTCAGCAACAGCCCGGAAATTCTCCACCAGATCATGTTCTGCAAAAGACATTTTGCCAATAATAAAGCTCAGGTTGCCATCCTTGTCAACACGGAATTCAATCTTTCCGCCTTTAATATCAGCAACAGCCTTCGCTACATCCATAGTAACGGTACCGGTCTTTGGATTGGGCATAAGGCCACGGGGACCAAGCACACGGCCCAAACGACCTACCTTACCCATCATGTCGGGGGTGGCAACGACGGCATCGAAATCAAGATAGCCATTGGCAACCTTGGTAATCAACTCGTCATCGCCCACTTCATCAGCCCCAGCTTCAGTTGCAGCCGTAGCCTGAGGGCCTCGGGCGAAAACAAGGACGCGGGCAGTCTTACCAGTTCCATGAGGAAGGTTGACGGTACCGCGAACCAATTGATCGGCCTTGCGAGGATCAACATTCAGAACATATGTAACCTCAAGGGTCTCATCAAACCCATGCTTAGGCATGCTCTTGAGCAGGGCTACAGCTTGCTCATCAGTGTAAAAATTACCGCGGTCGACCATTTCTGCGGCTTCGCGGTACTTGCGTGAACGCTTTGTCATCTGCTTTTCTCCTTAGCAGTCGCAGTAAGGCATAGGAAGCCCTCTGCTTGGTTGGTTAATTAGTCTGTTACGGTAATACCCATGGAACGAGCGGTGCCTTCGATGATCTTCATTCCTGCTTCAATATCGCGTGCAGAAAGATCGGGCATCTTTGTTTCAGCAATTTCACGTACCTGAGCCTTGGTTACAGAACCAACCTTAGTAGTCAAGGGGTTACCAGCACCCTTGTCAACACCTGCTGCCTTGCGGAGGAGTTCAGCCGCCGGAGGAGTCTTCAGAATGAAAGTGAAGGAACGATCCTCATAAACAGTGATCTCAACAGGAATGATCTGACCGATCTTATCCTTGGTAGCATCGTTATAAGCCTTGGTAAAGTCCATGATGTTCACGCCACGGGAACCCAGAGCAGTGCCCAGAGGCGGAGCAGGATTGGCCTTACCTGCTGGAATCTGCAGCTTGATAAGTGCTGAGACTTTTTTCTTTTTTTGAGCCATTATATGGTTCTTCTTTCTATACGCGGTTCAAACGACACAAGACATTCGCCTGCATCTCCCGCACCTTATATATCCAGTCCTCTATCTGAAGCAGACATCTGCCTTCTCACATAAAAAGACAGAGCTCTTCGTCAGCAGGACAAGCTGTACTATTATGCCAAAACCCTGAGACTAGGAGGGTTTTCCTGAAATTAAGAGAGTTTTTCTACCTGATCAAAACCAAGCTCAACCGGGGTATCCCGGCCAAAAATATTAACCAGAACAGTCAGTTTCTGAGTAGTCGGCTGTAGTTCGGAGATAACCCCGGTCATGGTAGCAAAGGGACCATCGGTCACGGTCACGGTCTCCCCCATCTCAAAGGAGACTTCAATCTTCCGCTGCCGTGCAGCCTTAGGTTTGTCGCCGGATTCCTTCAGAGCCTGAGAGCGAATCATGGGAGCCATCATATCGACAACCTCCTGCCTACTCAAGGGGACTGCCTCCCGGTTAGAGCCCACAAAGCCCGTAACTCCTTCAGTCTCACGAATAATACGGCGGGCATCATCATCCGGCCACATACGGATCAGCACATACCCAGGGATGCGAACCCGGGAAATAATTTTTTTGCCTTTTTCTGTATGCTTTTCTACTTCTTCCATTGGCACTTCAACCTGAAAAACTGTGTCTTCCAGGCCAAAGTTCTGTACCCGGGATTCAATATTTGCCTTGACCCGCTTTTCATAGCCAGAATAGGTATGGAGCACATACCACTTGCCATCCAGGGTTCTTAAAGAATTCCTGAACTCGTCTACGGCCTTGTCGCCAGCATCTTCTTCCTGATACTGACCGGAAGCTTCTTTATCTTCATCAGCTTCAACAACTTCATCCACAGCATCAGACAGGTGCTCATCCAAAACCTCAGTGGCATCTGATAAAGCCTGCTCATCAGCCTCTTCCCTATCAGGGTCATGATCGGTTTGGGCCTGTTCCAAAGCCTCCTGATCTGCCTCAACAGCCTTCTGAGCAGTATCAGCCTCCTGAGCATCAAGATCAGCCAGATTCAAATCCACCTGGGCTTCATCCCGCAAAGACTGATCACCATCCTGTGCAGGCTGATTCTCAGCCTCGCCGGGGGTGTGGCTGCTGCCATCGTCGAAAAGATTATCTCTATCGTTTGCCATACTATCCTTCATTACCGCTTATCAACTATGGTGGGGCCTTATCCAAAGAGGAAGAGCATCAGCTTACCCAGGCCAAAATCAATGCCTGTGGTGAAAAGCATCAGCAAAAGCACAAAAATAAAGACAGCCAGAGACCACTTCAGTAGTTCCAGTCCTGATGGCGCAACTACCTTGCGCATCTCATCCAGAACCTGCTTAATGAACTGACCGATACGCATAAAGATATTCGGCTTCTTCTCCTTAACGGTCCTGTGTGAAGACTCTGCCATACCGGTTCCTAACCTTGACTGTTATCGTTTCCTAATAATGTGCCACCATCGCGAACAGCGATGATGGCATCCAGCAGGGAAGGCGGGACTCGAACCCACAACCTACGGTTTTGGAGACCGTTGCGCTACCAATTGTGCCACTTCCCTAAGTGCACTGTTATTGTACCGACTGCACTAGATTTGACCTGATGCGAAACCGGCGGTAAACAGCCAAGTTTTAAGTTTAGCGGCCCATATGGATTTAGTCTAGCCAACCCAGCCGGCGTGTTCAGCTGGAAACAAGCCTATCGCCTGCACCAACCCAGGCTGCAAAGCGGTCCATTCCTTCAGATAGATCCTGATCCGACAGGGCATAGGAAAAACGAATATATCCAGGCATACCAAAACCTTCACCGGGAACCACGGCAATATGAATCTGGTCCAGTAAGGCGGAAGCCAGGTCTGCCGAAGAAGAAAAAACCTGATTCCTGGGTCCAAGAGGACGGCCAAGAAGACCGGAAACATTGGGGAATACATAGAAAGCACCATCGGGCAGACTGCAGGAGACTCCGGGAATAGCGTTAAGCTTGGCAACTATTGTCTTTCGGCGAATGTCAAAAGCTGACCGCATCTTCTGCACAGCGCTTAAATCTCCGCTGACGGCCTTCAGGGCAGCTCTTTGAGCAATATTATTGACGTTTGACGTCATGTGTCCCTGAAGTTTGGCAGCAGCGGCAGCAACCTGGCGGGGACCAATCAGCCAGCCAACCCTCCAGCCGGTCATGGCATAGGTCTTAGCCACCCCGTTCAGTACCAGGAGCTGGGGTCGCAGGGCAGGGCAAACAGCACCAATATGGGCGGTCTGGGCCCCATCATAAACCATATGCTCATAGATCTCATCGGCAATCACCCACAGTCCGTGTTCCCCAGCCCATGCTGCCACCTCTCGCAGGCGATCGACCCCCCATACCGCCCCGGAGGGATTATTGGGCGAATTAATAACCAGGGCCTTGGTTTTTTCTGTTCGTGCCGCTTCCAGCTGTTCGACAGTTGGAATAAAACCCTGATCCATCCCGCTGGCCACAATCACCGGCTGTCCACCTGCAAGTTTGACTACTTCAGTAAAGCTCACCCAATAGGGGGCTGGGATAATTACCTGATCCCCGGGGTTAAGAAGAACCTGCATGGTCTCATAGACCGCCTGCTTGCCCCCGTTGGTAATTACAATCTGCTCCGGATCTACAGCGTAACCGGAATCGCGCAGAGTTTTTTGCCCTATCGCTTCTCTTAATTCCTGTAGCCCTTGAGTCGCAGTATAGCGATGATTGCGGGGATCCCGGGCAGCTTCTGCAGCAGCCTGAACAATGTAATCAGGAGTTGGAAAATCTGGCTCGCCTACCCCATAATTAATAACCTTAATTCCCGCAGACATCATACTCTTAGCCTGAGTGTCAATTTTGAGGGTAACACTGGGGGCAATGGCCTCTACCCGATCACTGAGCTTCATAATTCTCCAATCCTTGCGTATCATGCGGATCATCATTACGGGAAGGATCATTCCAATGGCCCGCTGCCCGTTCTTTTTCCATTGCCTGACGAACTGCTGCCTTGGCATCCATCCACTGATGATATTCCCGCCGACGTTCCACGTTGGTTCTCCTGTGGACGCGGGCTTCTTCCAAGGCATCCAGGCGGGCATCATGTCCCCGCTGAGCCTGAGGATTGTCATCAAGCATCTGAGCACCTGCGCTGATGGTAGGATCCCAGTCAAAGCCCACAGCATTATCCCCCTGACCGATGTAAACTTCATCACCCAGACGGGCACCCTTGGCCTTCAAAGCATCTTCAACCCCCAGCTTAGCCAGGCGGTCTGCCAGGTAGCCGACAGCTTCCTCATTATCAAAGTTTGTTTGCAGAATCCACCGTTCCGGCTTATTGCCAGTTACTGCAAACCAAACGTGACCATTCTTGTCCTCATGACGAACAACATCAAAGTCGACCCCCACAGTTCCTGGGCCGGAATTTCGGCGTCGTGACTTATTCTCCAGAGGATGCAGAACCACCCTCTCCTGGCCGGTCTCTTGTGATTCTTCCACCTGTCTGACCTTCTGCCGCATGGTCTGAACCAGATCAGACAGGACAAAAGTCAATTCACGCAAACCCTCATGGCTGGCTGTGGACACAAGAACAGTTGTCAATCCCATCTTTTCAAAGGAAGGTTTGACAAACTCAGCAAGTTCACGGGCTTCAGGAAGATCAATTTTATTAAGAACAATAACCCGAGGCCTGTCTTTGATGGCAATCGCACCAAGAGGAAGCTGCAAAGCCTGTTCATAGTGGCTTAGTTCCTTTTCCAGGGCTTGGTAGTCAGACAGAGGGTCCCTGTCGGGTTCCAGAGTCGCACAATCAATCACATGAACAATGACTCCCGTGCGTTCAATATGCCGCAGAAATTCCAGCCCCAAGCCCTTTCCTTGGGCGGCGCCAGGAATCAGACCAGGAACATCAGCAACGGTGAAAACCTTGTCATCAGCCTTGACTACTCCCAGGTTGGGAACCAACGTAGTAAAAGGATAGTCAGCTATTTTGGGCCGGGCTGCGCTCATGGAGGCAATCAAACTGGATTTTCCAGCACTGGGATATCCTACCAGAGCCACATCGGCTATAGACTTAAGCTCAAAAACTACATCCCGCTCCTGGCCCGGTTCTCCCAATAGGGCAAAACCCGGAGCTCTTCGGGCTTTATTCGCAAGAGACCTATTGCCTAAACCTCCAGCTCCCCCCTGAGCCACCACCACTGTGTCTCCGCAGTGGCGAAGATCGGCCAGAAAAGTTTCTTTTTTATGATTGCTGACATCGAAAACAACCGTTCCCGGCGGAACAGGAAGAATGACATCAGCCCCCGAAGCACCATCCTTATCGTCCCCCTTGCCCATGGTACCGTTCTGGGCAGTTCTATGGGGTGCAAAACGATAATTCAACAAAGATGTGGTGTTGGGATCTGCCAAGACAATAACTGATCCTCCATCACCTCCATCACCTCCGTTAGGACCGGCCAAGGGCTTATATTTCTCCCGCCTGATGGATGCGGCTCCGTCTCCCCCATTACCGCCGCGGACATGGACGGTCACCCTGTCAACAAAATCACTCATATTCCTATTATCCACCCGATCGTCGTTATTTTCTACCCTCATTATCTGCCGATAAGGTCAGATACAAATGAAGCCGCGTAAAAACGCGGCTCTACCTGTACTTGTTTGATTTACAATGCCTATTCGGCAACCACATCGACGACCTTGCGATCGCGACGGACACCAAACTTCACAGTGCCGTCCTGCAGGGCGAAGAGGGTATGATCCTTCCCCATGCCCACACCATGACCAGGATGGAACTTGCTGCCCCGCTGACGAACGATGATATTGCCGGCGACCACTGTTTCACCGCCGAATTTTTTCAGACCGAGGTATTGTGGGCCTGAATCGCGGCCGTTACGGGAGCTCGAAGCGCCTTTCTTGTGTGCCATTTTTTATCCTTTCAAAATTTCTAAAAGATGTGAGGACCGTAGCCAGTCACATTCTTAGGCGATCTCTGTAATCTTTACCATAGTCAACTTTTGACGGTGCCCCTTACGACGGGCAACGCCTGTCTTGTTCTTGAACTTCTGAATGGTAATCTTCTTACCCTTGGCTTCATCATTGACGACTTCAGCCTTGACAGAGATTTTGGCCAGATCCTTGGCAGCAACGGTAACCTGAGATCCATCGACTACAAGAGCGACGGGGAACTCTACGGAATCGCCCTTCTTGGCATCAAGGCGGTTAACGAGGATTTTATCCCCAACCTCAACCTTTTCCTGGTGGCCGCCAGCTTTTACAATCGCGTACATATCCTACCTTGCCTGTTGTTAAGCTATTTCTTGTGGTGAGCAGACGTCTGCAGGCGCCCGACGCGCCACATCTGTTAAGACACCAGCTATCCACTCTATATGCGCCGGGGGACGTAAATCACACCAAAACGATGCAACATACCACAGCGCACTCAGAACATCAAAGATATTAGTTCTCCTGGACATCCTCTCCGCCCGTGTCGGCTGGAGGCTGATTTGCCGATTGATCGTTGGTTTCCGCACCTTCTTCAGTTTTATCGGCTTCAGCAGCTTCTGCGGCTGCAGCAGCAATCCGAGCCAAAGTTGCTTTGACCTGAGGAGTCGACCCCTGGGGAGCATTGGCATCAGTCTCTTCATAATGGTTATGCCCGTGCCCATGCTTATTGGTATGAATGAAAGGATCTCCGCCTTTAAGAGCGTAAGGATCATCAAAATCTGCAGACACTGTGGGCTCGGTATGGAGAATAAAACCTCTTCCTGCGCAGGTGGGGCATTCTTCAGAGAAAGCCTCAACCAAGCCTTGCCCAACCCGCTTACGGGTCATTTGAACCAAACCCAGAGATGTCACTTCTGCCACCTGATGCTTGGTTCTATCCCTGGAAAGGCATTCAACCAGACGACGCAGAACCAGGTCACGGTTCTGGGGCATAACCATATCGACAAAATCAATCATGATCATGCCACCAATATCGCGCAAACGCAGCTGGCGGACAATCTCTTCCGCCGCCTCCAGATTACACTTGGTGACCGTTGCTTCCAGAGACTGCCCCTTACCAATAAAGCGGCCGGTATTCACATCGATCGTGGTCATAGCCTCTGTTCTGTCCACAATCAACGAACCGCCGGAGGGAAGGTAAACCTTCCTCTCCATTCCCTTCCGCAGCTGTGAATCGATGGACCACTTATCAAAAACATCCTTTCCCTCATGCTCTTCCGGATCCCACTTTTCCAAGCGATCCAGCATATCGGGAGCAGCTTCTTCCAAGTATTCCTTAATACGGTTGTAAACGCTGTCGCCTTCTACAACCAGTTTCTTGAAATCGTCGTTAAAAATATCGCGAATAACCCGAATAACAACATCGGGCTCGCCCTGGAGCAAATGCGGCCGTTTGGAACTCTGATACTCCTTGAGCTTCTTTTCCACATTTTCCCACTTCTTGACCAGGTGTTCCAGATCGTGCTGAATGGCCTCTTCACTGGCTCCATCGGCGGCAGTACGGATAATCACCCCCATATTATCGGGAGCGATCTTGGAAACAATATTCTTTAGACGGGTCCGTTCACGTTCAGGGAGCTTACGGGAAACACCAGTGATGCCGCCTGCGGGAACCAAAACCAGGTAGCGGCCGGCAACCGTAATCTGAGCAGTCAGACGGGCTCCCTTATGACCGATGGGGTCCTTGGTAACCTGGACTAAAACATTGTCTCCCGGGCGAAAAGCATGTTCCACCAGGCGGGGCTGGCCTTCAAGCCGAGTGGTATCCCAGTTGACTTCGCCTGCATACAGAACACCGTTGCGGTACTGACCAATATCTACAAAGGCCGCTTCCATGCTGGGCAAGACATTCTGCACCCGTCCTTGGTAAATATTGCCCACAGAAGATACTTCTTCAATGTCAGAAATATAGTGTTCCACCAGAACGTTGTCTTCGATAACCGACACCTGGGAATGACGGCCTCGCTCACGCACCACCATGAGCCTGTCCACATTTTCACGGCGGGCCAGGAAATCCTGCTCAGTAACCAGAGAATGACGGGACCGCTCCCGACGGTTGTCCCGCCTCCTCTGCCGCTTGGCTTCCAGCCGGGTTGACCCCTCAATTCCGGTAATCTTATCAATATACTGCTGTTTACGGGAACGGGGAATCTGCTCCTCCTGCTGGTCAGAGCTGTTCCGATTACGGCGACGGCGACGGCGACGGACAGTCGTCTCTGTTTCCTGCCGATCAGACTGGCGGGAGCGGGAGCGCTCGGAGGAACGGCCGTTTCCGGAGTCATTGAATTCCTCATCGACATCGTCATCAACCTGGTCAAAGCCATCTTCAATGGGACGGTAGCTGATGTCCTCGTCAGACAGATCTTCCTCAATCTGTTCGACTTCCGCAGCAGCCCGCCTTTCCTGGGCATTAAGGCGACGCTTGCTGTGGCGTTCTTGGCGCAGCTCTTCTTCTGATTCATCCTCAGAAAAATCTGTGTCAGCATTCCCGCGGCTGGTGCGATCAGAACGGTCAGTATGATCGTAGTGGCTGTCTCTATGATCCCTATCTTTTCTGCGCCGGCGGCTTGAATGGCTGAAATCTCCCCTGTCCTGGCTCTTTTCCTCTTCTTTTTCATCAAGAAGAGTGTTGATCTGGTCAAGGGGCGATGAGCCAGTCTTGTTATGCGAATTATACGAAGCCGGAGTCAGCACCGGTGCCTGGAAAAGCAAAGAAGTCATGGGCTTTGCAGGGGGAAGTATAATAGCCCTCGTTTTATCATCATCAGCTGATGAGGCAGAGAAAAGAGAGTCCATTGCCGGCTTTGCAGGCAACCTGCGGAGGGTAGGAGCAGGTGAATCCGCTGAAGAAATGGGACGGGGGCGGTCAGAAATAGAAGAGGAAGACGATGCCCGTGGTGAAGGAATCCCCTTATCGGTAAAGATTTCATCTGCCAAAGCCTTCAGCCTCTCCTGCCTAGCCCGATCGGGGTTTTCATGAGGTTCAGGGAGCGAAACCGGTTTGTCCTTCTCAGAACGGGAGCTCACCACAACCGGCAAGGCTGCTCCAGCAGCTCCGGCCACCCGGGTAACACGTCCCCGGCTGCGACGGGTCCTCCTGGGCATTCCTGCAGCTGCTGGCTGCCGCTGTGAATCCTGTGTGGAATGAGTTTCGTTCTTACTGGCGTTACTACTGGTGGCAGTATTATTTATTTTGTGCGCCGCATCTACAGCACGGCCTTTTTTGTCTTCGTCAGACACCGTTAACTCCTGGCAGGATACACTGCACTGTATCCTCAACTTTGCCGGAAACTGCTTCATCGAGCATCTACCTCACGCTCGTGCGAATCAGTTTCTCAGCTTTCCGAAAGTCTCTATAGGTATGGCGGACACCGACACATCCGGACAAACACTAACACGCCTCAGAAGGGGATCAACGCTCATACTCTGTGATGATCATGCAGGATCATCACTCCCAGTATGGCATACCTTGCAGAAAACGTCCACTCTCCTTTTTCGCGATTCCTTCGGCCAGCCTCAAAAATTAAGTGCAACACGGCAGGAATAAAGACCAATAAAATCTTGCGTATGACATAGAATTGAGACCTGTGTGTATGCACATGCCGCTTTAGCTCAGTTGGTAGAGCGTCTCACTCGTAATGAGAAGGTCACCAGTCCGATTCTGGTAAGCGGCTCTTACTGATGAACAACAGTTTTGCGCGAGTGGCGGAATGGTAGACGCGCAGGATTTAGGTTCCTGTGTCTTATGACGTGAGGGTTCAACTCCCTTCTCGCGCACCCTCATATTATGTATTATGCCACGTGTGACACGGTCGTGCTCAGCCTACAATGTCCTTTATATGGGCAGCCATGGCCCGCAGAGCTGCTCCCCTGTGAGAAATGGTGTTTTTCTGCTCTGCCGTCATCTGTGCTGTGGTCAGGGGACGTCCTCCAGTGGCCTCAAACTGCCCTGAGCTCACTTGGCTCTGATCGTCAGGAACAAAAATGGGATCATAGCCAAAACCGTTCTCTCCCCTGGGCTGACGAATGATGATTCCCGGCATGACTCCCGTTTCCACATATTCCTTATAGCCCCTTTCCCCCTGATGGTTCCCACTCTCCTGCCGGGGAATGACCAGGGCACAGGCGCAGCAGAAACGAGCCTGACGCTTGCCATCGGGAATGTCAGACAACTGGTTGAGCAGAAGAGCATTGTTGGCAGCATCATCACCATGACGGCCTGCCCAGCGGGCAGAAAGAACGCCCGGAGCCCGACCCATCAGATCAACAATAAGACCGGAATCGTCAGCCATAGCAGGAAACCCGGTTCTTTCAGCGGCATCCCTGGCCTTGAGCAGGGCATTTTCCTCAAAAGTTGTTCCGGTCTCCTCCGGGTCAGGAAGCCCCAAGGAAGCCGAAGTAACGGCAATCAAACCTTCAGCAGCCTGTCCCAGGCTGTCAGCCAAAATCCTTTGTATTTCAGCAACTTTCCCCTGATTGTGCGTAGCTACCACAAGGGTTTTCTTCTGATGAGGGGCGCTTCCCCTCTTTTCATGGTCTTCCCCTGCTGCCTGATTCATCTACCTAATCTCCTTTTTCAGAGCCTGCTTTTGCAATTCCTGCAATTGTGTATTTCCCTTCTGAGCCAGATCAAGAAGAGTATTAAGCTCATCCCGGCTGAAAGGTCGATGTTCAGCTGTTCCTTGAATTTCAATGAATTTTCCTGATGCCGTCATAGCAACATTCATATCGGTCATTGCCTGGGAATCTTCCGTATATGGCAGGTCCAGCATAGGAGTCCCATTAATAATGCCCACGGACACAGCGGAAACCTGATCCAGCAGGACCCGCTTTGCCGCTTTAATTTTCTTATTTTTCTTAGCCCAGGACACGGCATCGGCCAGAGCAACGTAAGCTCCGGTAATGGAAGCTGTTCTGGTTCCTCCGTCAGCCTGAAGAACATCGCAGTCAATCTGAATCATGTTCTCTCCCAAGGCACCCAGGTCTACGATCCCGCGCAAAACCCTGCCAATCAGACGACTGATCTCATGGGTTCGACCTCCAATCTTGCCCCTGACCGACTCCCTGTCAGTCCTGTCAGCCGTAGCTCGGGGAATCATGGCATACTCGGCAGTTACCCAACCCAAGCCTGAATCTTTCCGCCAGCGGGGAACCCCCTGACTAAAAGTGGCTGTGCATAAAACCCGGGTTTGCCCGCATTCAATAAGAACAGATCCTTCCGGAGCTTGGGTCCAGCCCCGGGTGATGGTTACCGGCCTGAGCTGATCCACAGCCCTGCCATCTGCTCGAATTGCCTTCAAGGCCTGAGTATCATCCAATAAGTCTTTAATCTGTGCCATGGCAGTTTTAGCTCCTCACATCTGTGCCTTGCCTGATCTTTGCGATTAATTCATTAGTGTACGCATGGTCACTCACATTTCTCACCTCTATGCTTGCGACTAATCTGGTAGGCAGAAGGCAGCAGACAGCTGCCACTGATACGAGGAGAATTTCATGACTAACTCTGTAAATCCGGCAATGATGACCGATATGTATGAATATACCATGCTTGATGCTGCCCTCAAAGATGGGACTGCTGCCCGCCGCAGTGTCTTTGAAGTTTTTACCCGTCACCTGCCCAGCGGCAGACGATACGGTGTTGTTGCCGGCCTGGGTCGTATTTTGGAGTATCTCAAGGATTTTCGGCCCTCAGATGACGACCTGCAATATATGGCTGATCATCATATTGTCAGCCAAGAAACCATTAATTACCTGCGGAACTTCACTTTCCACGGAAGCATTAAGGCCTACCGCGAAGGTGAAATGTTCTTTGCCAATTCTCCGGTTGTTCAGGTGGAAGGCACCTTTGGGGAATGCGTTCTCCTGGAAACTTTGATTTTGAGTATTATGAACTACGATTCAGCGGTAGCATCGGCAGCCTCCAGAATTACGTCAGCAGCCGGCAGTCGGCCCTGTGCCGATATGGGCGGCAGGCGGATCAGTGAATATGCAGCCATAGCTGCCTCCCGAGCTGCGATTGTCGGAGGCTTTGCCTCCACAGCAAATCTTGCAGCGGCTAAGAAGTATGGTCTTCCCTGCATTGGCACCGCCGCCCACGCCTTCACCCTGGTTCACGATACAGAAAGGGACGCCTTTGAATCTCAGGTGAAAGCCCTGGGCGTGGGCACCACCCTACTTACTGATACCTTCAACATTGATCAAGCCATCAAGACGGCTGTTGATGTTGCTGGCCCTCATCTGGGCGGCATTCGCATTGACTCGGGCGATCTGGCCTCCCTGGCGCAGCGGGCCCGCCATCAGCTGGATGCCCTGGGTGCAACCGGCACCACCATTACTGTTACCAACGATTTAGACGAATATTCCATTGCCGCCCTGGCAGCAGCCCCCATTGATTCTTACGGGGTGGGTACCCGTCTGGTAACAGGATCTGGACATGTAACCAACAATATGGTTTATAAGTTGGTTGAACGCGAAGGCGCAGATGGTCTCATGCACCCGGTCGCCAAGAAATCTTTTGGCAAGGCTACTGACGGGTGGAGAAAGAAAGCTCTTCGCTCTTACCAGTATGGACTGGCTCAGGGTGAGCTTGTTCTTGCCGGGAGCCAGGAAAAGCTGGATTCTTATCAGATCCCTGAGGAATACGGACAAACCAGGGCTCTGCAAATCACAGCGGTTGATCATGGAAATATAGACGACAGTTTGACCACTTCGCAGGCTCTCTTTGCTGCCCGTGATTATCACAGGCAGCAATTGAACGATCTGCCGGTCAGCGCCCTCTCCTTGAGCGACGGAGAACCCGCTATTCCCACCGAAGTAGTTACTGTGGATTGATTCCGCCAGCAGAACCCTTCATCTGAGAGTATACTTTTTTGCACTCAGGGCAAACCGGATAATCTTCCGGATTCCGTTTAGGAACCCATACCTTACCACAGAGAGCGATGACAGGTCGGCCGGTAATTCTAGCCTGTTCCAACCGTTCCTTGGACACATAATGGGCGTAGCGATCGTTGTCGCCCTCATCACTCCGCCGAGTCTTTTCGGCTGTCTCTTCCCGCTCAAGAACACTAGTGCCTGTTGAGGTACCAGGATCTGGTTGAGTCTGTGCCGGATTCTGATTGTCATCCAACCAGATGGGAGCTGTTTCCCGTCTGCTCAGCTGATTCTGCCTACCGCCCATGCTTTTGTTTTCTGTTCTTATCATCATGCTGCCCTCCATATCTTGCTGCTCAGCAAAAGTAAGAGACTAAAACTGCTTTCGGCGGCCACAGGCCCGGCAGCCGTCTAATTTCATAGCTCTTTTGCGGATCTTTTATTGAGTAAACTTATTGAGTAAACATTATAGTAATGCCTCCCTATCATTCTGTTCGCTCCTTACCTCTAGCTCCCATGAGTCCTACAGGCTCCCTCCTATACCCCATATCTTCCCGCAGGCTGTCCGTGCCCCTTCTATAGGATGTCTGCGCTAAACTGAAGGAATGACAATTGCAGTATGCCCCGGCTCTTTTGACCCGGTGACTTCCGGTCACCTGGATGTCATTGAGCGTTGCTCACGTTTTTTCGATCAGATTCACGTCCTTGTAGCAGTTAATTCAGCCAAAAAGCCCCTTTTCACTGAAGATGAGCGGGTTCTGATGATCCAAACCGCCTTGGAAAATGACGGATGTACCAATGCTGTGGTCAGAAGTACTGAAGGATTAGTTACTGAATACTGCACCCGGGTGGGAGCCACCGTCATCGTTAAAGGCCTGCGGCAAAACGGTGATTACGAAGCCGAATTGGGCATGGCCCTGGTTAACCGCAAACTAGCTGGGGTAGAAACCCTCTTCCTGCCAGCTGACCCCATCAAGGAACATATTTCCAGCTCCATTGTTAAGGATGTTGCCCGTCATGGAGGAGACATTTCAGGTATGGTTCCTGACAATGTTATTGATCCCCTGATGACTGCCCTGCAAATTTAGCAGGAGAACAGAGGGATCTTTTAAGCCGCTATAAAACCTGGATTATCAGGCAAGAGAAGTACCATACAATAAGAATAAACCTTACAAATTTTTTACAAGAGACATAGACACCACAGACACCATAAGGAGGGTCATTATGGAAGACGAGCTTTCCAGGGAGAATCCGACTCCGGCTTCCGATGGCTACGATGACGACGCCACCAGTCAAAACCCTGCAAGGAACAAAGTCGAAGCCGATTCTACCTACCAGCCTGACGCCCAGGGATCCGAAGACAGATCAGGCCAGGAGGATCAGGAAGGCAGCAGCCAAGCAGGCCATCAGACAGACCAGACGGATAATGATCCGACCGATGCCGCTTTACGGGCTGTCAAACAATATATACCCGAAACGTACAATCAGCAGACCGAAGGCAACGATGACCCGGCAGATGATCGGATTGGGGATGAGCAGTTCACTACCGCTTACGACATTATCGAACACATGGAGCAGTTGATAGAGGACGCCAAAACCAGTATTTTCAACACTGATGTGGTAAAAATCAGCAAGTCAGAGTTCCTGAGCCTTCTGCATGATCTGAAGAAAGGTCTGCCGGTCCAGCTGGAACGGGCCTCCGCCCTTATGCGGGAGGCAGAACGCCGTCTGGAGAATGCTCAGACACAGTCGAATTCCATTGTTTCTGATGCTCACAGTCGGGCTGAGGGAATTGTACGCGAGGCTAATGAACAGGCTCAGTTCCTTGCCGGCCAGGAGAATGTGGTCTCTATTGCCACCGAAAAGGCTCGAGATATTCTGGACAGGGCGCAGGAGAAGGCCAATCAGCTGACCCGAGGTGCGAACGATTATGCATCCAAATCTATGCGGGATCTGGACGAGCAGATCACGGAAGTGCATAAGAGCATTCAATCCGGATTGCAGGTTCTTCACCAGCGACAGGAAGACAGGGAGCAGGATATTCCCCGCCTGTCAGCTGAAGATTATCCCGACCATCACTAAAACTCAATAAGGACTGTATATTTTTATGACCCGTGAACACCCTACTGACTGGTCTTTGTCTATCTCTTCCCTCTCTCATAGGAGCGGCCAGACCCTTATGGTTGACACTACTATGCCAGCTCCCAGTGGAATTGGCGATGACATTGTAGGAATCCACGAGGGAGCACCTGTTACCATCACTGCCCGGCTGGAGAGCCTGTCGTCAGGCCTGCTTTTTACCGGAACTGTCAGCGCAGATCTGACTGGCCAGTGCACCCGCTGCCTGACCGATGTGGAAGATACATTGGATTTGCCCGTTTCCGCCTTTTTCTCCTATCAGGACCAGGGGGAAAGAAAAGCAGACAAAGAAGCTGAAGAGGAGATAGAGGTGACAGATCTGGATGAAAACTCTCAAGATGTATATTCTCTGGATCCTTCAGCCAGCTTGATCAACCTGGAATCCCTCCTCAGGGACAATCTGGTTCAGGCTCTCCCCCTGCAGCTTCTGTGCAAACCGGATTGCCTGGGCCTGTGCTCTCAATGCGGAATTAATCTCAACGATAATCCCGACCACCACCATCAGGTAACTGATCTGAGGTGGGCTGATCTGGAAGCTTTCAAGCAGCAGCTGGGCAAGGAAACGTCTGGAAAAGACTAACGCATACAGTTTTCGAGGGGTTGCACTAAACTCACCTATGCTTAAGCAAATTTATATCGATCGAAAAAGAGGATAACTATGGCATTGCCCAAGTACAGGACTTCCCGCGCTAATACGCATACCCGCCGCGCTGCTTGGAAGGCACAGGCTACTACCACTATTGCCTGCCCCAACTGCGGGGCTCCCACTCTGTCACACATGGCCTGCCCCAACTGCGGCTCTTTCCGTGGCCGCACCTACAGGGCAGCAGTCAAGCGGACTTTGGCTAATAACTAAGCTAATCCCTAATAAGTAGTTTGGGAATAAATGATGAATCCTTGCAACCGACGGGTTGCAGGGATTTGTTTTTCTAATATTTAGTTTGTACAACTACACAAACGCTTTTATACACAGGTTTTATACATAGCTTTTATACACCGTTTCTGCAGTGTCCTAAATAATCCACTCTTGTTTCCCCATAAAGCCGACTGTCCGTTATTTCCCAACCCTGGGGAGCCATTACAGCCTCACTCCTGGCCGACCTCTCCACTATCAGAACTGCATCATCTGCCATCCAGCCTCTTTCAGCCAGCAAGGCCACCATATGACTGCAGTCCTGACTGCTGACTGCGTAAGGAGGATCCATAAAGACCACAGTGGCGGGAAGAAGAGAGGCCTTATGGCTCCCGGCTCCCTGTAAGGAACTGTGATCAGGGCCGGCGGCAAGGTACAATTCAGCTTTTTTCTTAATAATTCTGATGTTCAGACTCCCATCCTTGGCAAGTAAATCGCCGGCAGTTCTGCGAATACAGGAGACAACCTGACCATGAGCTTCCACCGCTGTCAAAGCCTGAGCACCACGGGACAGGGCCTCAAAACCTAAGGCTCCAGTCCCGGCAAAGAGATCCAGAACCCGGGCCTGGTCAAGAATACCCCAAGAATCCAAACGGGAAAAAATTGCCTCTTTGGTCCGGTCAGTGGTAGGCCTGGTAATGCTCCCGTCTTTAGGGGTATATATGTGACTGTTTTTAAATCGTCCGGCTATTATGCGCATGCTCTCATTATCCTGACGGGTCTGACAGGAGGCCCCATACTTGTCGTGCCAGCCACCATCGGGGTCAATCAGCCAGGAATGCGATCTGATAAAAGATTTGATTGTTTTCCATCCTGGGTTTTCGGCTTATTGCAGTCTTCAACCCAATGGCGACTATATCATTTTTTGGAAGGAGAAGCGCTCTCCGGGGCTAACAATAAGTAATTTCTATGATAATCAGGTTGAAATCAGCAGATTCCCTTTACCCCGGGTAAAATCGAGAACTGCCCCAGCCAGCTGTAGATGTCCCTCCTGGCTCAGGTTCGGATCAGACACAAGCACGTTGTCTGCATCCTTTCTGGCGGAAGAAATGATATCGGCATCCTTAACCACTCGCAGGAGCTTGAAGGAGGTGCGTCCGCCCGACTGAGCGTCTCCCAAAACATCTCCGGCTCCGCGTAGCTCCAAATCAGCCTGGGCAATTTTTGCCCCGTCAGATGTTGAACGAATGACTTCCAGCCTCTGAGCAGCCAAAGAATCTTGGGGAGCCCGACTTATAAAGAAAGCCCAACTGCGGGATTTCCCCCTCCCCACCCGGCCCCGCAGCTGATGCAGCTGGGAGAGTCCAAAACGGTCGGCATCAAAAACAACAATGCAGCTGGCTTCAGGAACATCCACTCCTACTTCAATAACTGTTGTAGCAACAAGCAGAGGGGAGGTGCCGGAAGAAAAATCTTTCATCACCTGGTCTTTGGTTTCATCGTCATCACGGCCAGTAAGGGTAGCAATCTGAATACCTGAGAACTGGGGCAATCCCGCCAGCCGGGCTGCAATTTCTGATACGGAATGCAGGGGCCTTTCCCTTTCCTGATCGTCTGCCAGCATGCCATCCGCATCATAGCTCAGCAGGTCTATCGTATCCGTTTCCTCAGTACCGTCCCTTCCACCATTAGCAGAATCAGCATCCTGACTGTCATCAATGCGGGGACAAATCACATAGGCCCTCTCCCCTGCATCCAGACGATGCCTGATGTGAGCAAACATCTGTCCCATAATTTGCGAGTCATTTTCTTCAATTACCACAGATGTAATCGGCTGTCTGCCCTGGGGAAGCTCAGTAAGCCAGGAAATATCAAGATTGCCGAACCAGGTCATGGCTGCTGAACGGGGAATAGGGGTGGCGGTCATCACCAGCAGATGAGGAATGGCAGATGATTCTTCCCGCATTTTCTCTCTCTGTTCAACCCCAAACCTATGCTGTTCGTCAATAACTTCCAGGGCCACATGAGGAGCTTGAAAAGTGGAAGAAAAGGCTGCATGGGTAGCTACTACTATGCAGGGAACCCCACTAGCAGGAATAGCCAGGGCCTGGCGCCGATCAGCCAGATGCATACCTCCGGTCAGCAAAACAAGGGGCAGATCAATTTCCGCTTTCTGAAGCATGGAGGCGATCACCTGATAGTGTTGCCGGGCCAAAACCTGAGTTGGAGCAACCAAAACTGCTTGATATCCGGAACTCGCCGCCTGCAGCAGAGCAGCTAGAGCAACCACAGTTTTTCCTGAGCCAACTTCCCCCTGGAGCAACCGGCTCATGGGATAGTCTCGACCCATGTCAGTCTGAATCTGACTTATCACTTCTTCCTGGCCTGAAGTCAAGTCAAAGGGAAGGGAGTGAATAAATTTCTCTGTCAGGCTGGTTTCTGTGCAGATATAAGAATCGCTGGATTGCATTTTCTCCCGCTCCTGCAGGAGGGCGGTTTGCGACACCAGGGCCTCTTCATAACGCATAGTAGAAATTCCCCGCCAGAATTCGTCAATGCTGTGTGGATTATGGATAGCCATCAGCGCCTGGGAACGATGCATAAAAGTTCCTGACAGTTCCTCAGGTATGACATCAGGAATAGGATCTTGCAGCGACTGTAAAATTCCCAGAATAGATTCATGGATATGAGCGGAAGAAATTCGGGAATTGGCATGGTAAATTGGCTGAGGTCTTGATAGCTGATGTATGCCTTCCTCAAGAGAAGCCACATCTGCTGAATCTTCTTGCCCAGGTTCTGCTACTGTTAAGATTTCCGGGTGAGTAAACTGAAGATTGTTTCCGTATAGGCTGGCTTCTCCGCTGGCAACAAGGGTTCTCCCCTTTTTCAGCCGGCTTAACAGCCAATCGGCATAATGTTTTTTATAGGTGAAGAAGGTAAAAGTAGCATACCCCTCATATTGACCCGCAGATGGATTAACCAGATCTGCATCGTCTACCTGGACCTCTACCCGGTACCCCCGTCTAGCGTTCATGGGAACAACTCTGATCCGACGCACAGTGGCAGCAAAAGCTGCCTTTTGCCCAATCTTTACCTGTCGCAGAGTACAGCACTTCACAGGGTCAGTAACCCTAAAAGGATAATAAAACAGGGCGTCGGCTACAGTTGTAAGGCCCAGACTTTTGAATGCACTTACCCGACGCTTGTTAGAGATTACCGATGACAATGACGAGTTGAGACTAAGAGCCATAGTGCCTTCTTAAACAACAAAACCCCGCACAAGGCGGGGTAAAGTCTTTATGCTCATCACTTACTAAGCAACGCGGCGCTGAACCTTGCCAGCCTTGAGGCAGGAAGTGCACACACGCAGACGGACGTTCCTGCCGTCAACAGTAGTGTGGACTGCCTGCAGGTTAGGCAGGAAACGACGCTTATTGCGAATATGTGAATGAGATACGGAATATCCGACCTGTGGGCCTTTACCGCATACATCGCAGCGAGCTGCCATATTAACTCCTCATTAGTTTCACGTCTGGCCGTACCACAGCAGCCTTGTACATTCCGGGCGCACAAAACCTTTGCAGATACGCAACGTGTTCATAGTAGCGTAACGCCCATACATGAGCAAGGATTGAGTGTTTTTCAGCGCCAGGCAAAAACCAGGGCTGAATGATCAAATTTCAGTATCACCTTTATAGGTTGGGGTTGGCGGTGAATCCTCCGTCGTATACGTAGGGTTTTGTGTAGCCTTTCATGAGTTTGGTTAGGGTTTGATTCAGGGTGATGGTTATCTCGGTTTTTCGTGTTGTCTTGTTAATAAAAAACAGTTGAACCGGGCGGAATTTTCCTCCACTTCCATACTGAATACGTAGGATACTATAATAGTGGCGGGTCGAAGAAAAATCATTATGATGCTGCAGAAGATCATTATCCGATATGGTGCGGGGTAGGGGCTTCGGGTTGAACCGGTGGAGGATACGACCGGTATGCGTATTTACCTGGATCAGGTCCCCCGTCTCATAGGACACAAAAACCAGGGTTGACCCATCAGGGCTGAAACTTCCTCTATCGTAGCTTTGTGACTGATCGTAAGGGACAGTAAGAGGATGGTTGTTCTTATCCCTGATAGGGATAAGAGTGGGTTTACCGGTGTGAATATTCCACCTAAGGATCTGAGGTTGAGAAATATCCTCCCGAGGGTTATAAGACGCGACAGAAACATACTCCCCACGATCACAATAAGTAGTCCATATGCCACCAGCAGACAGTTTCTTACTGGCGCTGTCTATAAGAAACTTTTTCGAGGAGAACGGTGCTATCTGACGAAGCATGAAATAGCTTAACCCTTTTTCCTCATCTACCGGCCCCTCCCGTAATCCCCATAAGTGCGTGCCACAAAAAGCACTGGACGACATAATCTCTGAGGTGATGGTGTGTAAGTTCTTGGAGGATAGGGGGATGAGTTGGAGGGTGTTTTTAATATCAGCTGTAAACCCGACATCAAAAATACCCACAGCTTCTCCTTGAGGATCTTCTATAATCGTGTTCTGGAAGAGGGTTTTCGGGCTAGCTACTTCTCGATGCTGGTAAGGAGATGACGAGCTAATAAAATAGTTTGTCCGATAGTCAGCAAAAAACACTCCCCTCCTCGTCCACAGGGGCTTTTGATAGGCCATGCCGGCGGTTTTGATTGTCTGGTAGGAGCCATCTTTCCTGATGAACACCACCATCCCACCAGACTTACGCACCTCCTCCTCATACTGAGGGTTCAAGGAAATAACAGCCACCACATCCCTCAAGGACACCTCCTGGAAGGGTATCATCTTCACCCGGGGAGAACACGCCGACAAGAAAACCATACACCAGACAAGACACACGAGAACACACCACCTGACCCACCGCCGAAGAAAAAACACGGGACTACAAGAAACAAGATAAGCTCTACAATCAGCAGACACCCTACCAGACTCACCCACCAGACACCCCCATCGGCGTACCAGAAAACATGAAAAACAGAACAATAACATTCTTTCTTGCCACACACTCTACACCACCATTCCATAGCCTGCAAGAAACACTCCATCATTCCCCCCCCCCCACTAACCTCCCAAAAAAAACAAAACCCACACTAACCAGTCCAACAAAACCACACCACCCAACAAAAACACGCCACCCACCCCAACCAGCAGCCACACACCACCCACAATGCAAAAACTCAGAAAATTATCCAGTTTACTCATAGTTTTCTTCATAAAAATGTGCAAAAATACAGGTATGAATACAGTCGGACTTACCTTCCCTACCAAATGGAGCACTATTGAAGCCTGGTTTTCTGCCCGGTCCTCCAGAATCATCTATCTTGTCGTCACTTTTGTTGTCGCCTTTTTTCTTATAAAGTGGGTTACCCGCCTTACTCAAACAGCTTTTAACCGGACCAAACTCCCCAGCGCCACCCTGTTCATCAACATCCTCCGCATTTTCCTCTGGTTCATAGCTGTTTTAATTGTTCTTAAACCTGTTTTTGGCATTACTCCCAGTACCTTCATCGCTGCTCTGGGAGTTGGTGGTCTTGCCGTATCCCTCGGTTTGCAGGATACTATTTCAAATCTGGTCGGAGGATTCACTCTTATGATGGGAAAGGTTATTTCCCCAGGAGACACCATTAAAATCAACGATTCTGTGGGAACTGTTAAAGACATTACCTGGCGTCACACCATAATTCGCGAGCGCACAGGCAGCGAAATCTGGATCCCCAACTCGGTTCTTAACTCCACACAGTTGGAAAAACTGCCCACCACCAACGCTGCTTTCACTACCGTTCCCTTTGTTATGAGAGGCGACACCAATGTTTCTATGGCCAGCAAACGAATTCTGGAATTAGTTGGCCGTGCAACTTCTCAGTTAAGTCTGAAGAAAACTAACCCGTCAGTGCGTTTTACTGGCTTCAGTCCTTATGGGATTACTGGCGAAATAGTACTCTATGCTGCCCACGGAGTAAGTTTTGCCCAGATCGCTGATGCAGCGTCCCGGGCCATTGCCGGAGAAGATTACATAGTTCAGAATGGCAGTGAAGAGCCTCTGGCTGGGCCGGTACCAGTAGAAGATAATCAGGAAACAATAGCTTTTAAGCCTTCCAAGCAACTCAAGCAGGGCGAAATCGCGCCGCAAGCCGTGGTGCAGGAGCGGTCCAGGGAAAACTTAAAACAACCTTCCATGGTGAACCCTCCAAGAAATCAAGACAAAGATCGTGGCCAGACTTTAAGCAAAAATTCTCAGGAGGCACAGGGGAACCCCTATGTTAACAGAATCCTGAAAAAACTGGTATCAGCAACAGAATCGCGGGAAAACCGTAAAAAAAGAAGGAACCGTTCTTCAGGCGCAGTTGGTGGTAAAAATGAAAGAAAGCCATCGGATATATCAGCATCTCCAACCAATCCCGAAGTCATCCGCCAAATTGGGGTGGTAGCTAATCCAGATAAGGTGGAAGCAATTTCGACCACCCAGATGCGACGATTCAATAAACCTCGTCATTCTGGAAGCCTCCGCCGGATTGGCAGTACGCGCTCGGGAAAACAGACAAAGGATTAGCGCCGAACCCAATCAGCACAAATTCACCTAATTCAGCGCCCCGTCGATCAGCCGGGAAATAAGCTCCCTGTATGACAGTCCCATAGCTTCCCACGCCTTGGCATACATGGAAATTGGTGTAAATCCAGGCATGGTATTGATTTCGTTGACCAGCACCTGACCGTCGGCAGTAACAAAAGTATCTACCCTGCTCAATCCCTGGCCATCCACAGCCAGAAAAGCCTGACCTGCTGTCTGACGAACCTTTTCCAGAAGCTTCTGGGGCAAATGAGCTGGAACTTCCACATGAGAAGCCTGCGAGTCCATGTACTTACTATCAAAATCATAGAATGTATCATCATCCGGAGCGTCCAGCACAACCTCGCCAGGAAGGGACGTTTCAGGCAGACTTCCCGGCCGGGCAGCCAGGACAGCACATTCAATCTCGCGGCCGTCAATCCCCTGCTCAATCAGGACTCGCCAATCGTGATTAGCTGCCTCAAACACTGCGGCAGAAAGCCGATTCATCAGGAGGGACTTGTCCTGACTGAAGTCGACTTTTGTCACTCCAAAACTGGAACCTGCTCGAGAAGGCTTCACAAAAAGCGGGTACTGTAGACCAGCCCGATCCACAGCCTGAAGCAAACTTTCTCCATCTGCAACAAAGTGGCTGTCCCTATGGTAAGAACGCGTGTCGAGAGTAATGCCTGGGGCAACCTGAATACCAGCCTGAGACAAGAGAACTTTAGTATAGTGTTTGTCCATGCAAGCGGCAGAAGCAAAAACCCCGCAGCCAACATAGGGAATTCCCATCATCTCCAGCAGGCCCTGAATAGTTCCATCTTCCCCATAAGGCCCATGAAGCACGGGGAAAACGGCATCGATATGGCCCAAAGACTCGTTCTTTCCTGTCTGCCTGTTGAAGACCAGGAATCCCTCAGAGCCGGCAGAAGGATCCAAAACAACCCGCCGGGATGACGCAGTTTCTTCCACAGCAGGCAGGGCACCTGATCCCAAATTCCATTCACGAGGGTCTACCCCATCTGTAATCCAGGTACCATTCTTCGTAATCCCAATGGGCACCGGCTCAAACTTGCTGGTATCAAGTGCCCGCAGAACACTTCCGGCAGAAATACAGGAAATAGGGTGTTCATCTGCCCTTCCCCCATAAAGAATCGCAATACGCTTTCGCTTAGAATCAGACAGATTATCAGACATGATGCATCCCTTCCCAGATATATGACTATCTATCACTATGCTCATCCATCATTATGATTATTTGTGATTATTCATCAATAATGTCGTCGCCAAAGAGATCTTCCAGCATCTCTCCGCAATCAATACCTTCGTTCAGGACCCGCAGCATAGCAGAGGCCAAAGGTGTGGGGACCCCATATTTCTCGCCCAGGGCGACAACTGCTGCAGTAGTAGGAACTCCTTCGGCTACCCCATTGCTGACCTTGGTAGCCTGATCCACACTCATGCCCTTTCCCAGATTGGAGCCAAAAGTATAGTTACGGCTTAAGGGGGATCCGCAAGTAGCAACCAGGTCACCCACCCCAGCCAGACCGGCGAAAGTCTGTGCCTGAGCGCCGGCAGCAACTCCCAGCTGAGTCAGTTCAGCCAGCCCCCGGGTTTCAATCATGGCAGCTGTGTTTTCACCAAAACCTGCTCCCCGGGACATGCCAACAGCCAAAGCTACCACATTCTTCAAAGATCCACACATCTCTACCCCAATGACATCGGTAGAGGAGAAAATCTTAAAATACTTGGACGTTGCCACCGTAGCCACTTTTACAGCCGTGTCATGATCCTGGCTGGCAACTACAGCAGCAGCCGGCTGACGGAGGGCAACTTCCTTGCTGAGATTAGGACCAGACAGGCAGGCAAAACGGGAGGCAGGGAGGTGCAGGGTTTCCATCACCACCTGGTCCATCCGCTTATCTGTTGACCGCTCAATTCCCTTCATCAGGGAGACAACAATAGCCTGATCAGGAATCAGATCACGGAATTCTTCCAAAGCTTGGCGGGCAAACTGGGCTGCAATGGTTACAATAATGATTTCTGCATTTTTCACAGCCTCTCCCCGATCCAGCGTGGCATGCATGGAATCGGGCAACCGTTTTACAACGGGCAGGCGAACCGGATTCTGATGCAGAGTATTAATGGCATCCACAATCTCCGGCTCAATGGCCCACATAGTCACCTGATTTCCTGCATCAGCAAGAACCTGGCCAAAAGCTGTTCCCCAAGCACCTGCACCTAAAACTGTTACTGCTGCCATCCTCATTCCTTTATTGTTGAGGTCCTGGACTGGCTCCGGCTATGAGTCGGAGCAGCCTCGCGAATATGTTCCGCTTATAATTCTAATACAGAAGATGGGATTTATCTGAGAAAAACTTGTATCTGGCCCATAATGACACACAGCCTCTGGGCGAGTCGGTCTGTCAGTCTGGCAGAGCTTCCAGAGAGACATCAGCGGATAATTCAGGCCGGGGACGGCGCGACATAGTGCGGTAATCCCACAATCCCTCTGCTGGCGGTTCCTCCCCACGAATTTCTGCCATAATATTTTCCATCCGTTGACGAATTCTGTTTGTCAGCTCCCTGACCAATTCCCTGGGAGGTTCCTGCCCCCAGGATTGAGCATCAGTCAACAGATCCGTATAAGGAAGGGGGTTATCAAAGCACATAACCACATTCTTCCGAGGCCAGGGCCAGAAGTGATTAATGCTGGCCGCCCCCCAGGTCACAGAACAGTGGAGAGGAACCATATAACCCAGGCGGCGGGAGGCTTCCAAAGCAATATGGGCAGGACCAGATTTCAAACTCATAGGCCAGCGGCCAGGATCCCGAGTGACAGTTCCCTCCGGCCAGACTGTCAACGGCCTGCCTGAGGTCAGTATTTCTATAGATTCTTCTTCAATCGCCTGAGCTTTGCCCTTATGCCTCTCCACTGGCTGCATACCAACCAGCTGAAACCATTTGCCAATTACCGGCCAGTGAGCCATCTCTGCTTTGGCCATATAGCGGGGCCGTCTGCCCTGATGAAAAAGAGACATCATAGGAACAAAAACATCGAACTGGGTCACATGGGTAGCAGCTGTAATGAAGACTCCATCTTCTGGCACTCTTTCCAGACCCCAAACCTTGAGTTTCATTCGGTGCCTGAGCACATGGGAAACTCCGGCCAGCAGTCGGGCTGTTGCTTTGGGATTCTGGGCATTAACCTCCCGGGTATTGATCCGTCGAGGGCCGGTAGGCAGATCATAGGTAGAATCCACACAGACATGCCTGGCTGTCAGCTTTTGTACCTGCTCATTGCTTAAAGGTCTGACGTTTTTACGGGATGAAACTTTTCCAGCTGATACCATACTTCCTATTGTGCCCGTTTGGCGGGAAAATCAATTTTTGTTCTTAGTCTATCCGGGCTCCCAGGGAAGTCAGCTTACCACGGAAATCAGCATACCCGCGGTCAATCAGGGAAATTCCATGGACATTGGAAGGGCCATCTGCAGCCAAGGCAGCGATCAGGTGGGAGAAGCCTCCGCGCAGATCCGGCACATCAATATCCCTGCCGATGAGAGGTGTGGGCCCAAAAATAACAGCAGAGTGCTCAAAATTGCGCTGCTTAAAACGGCAGGGAAGAGATCCCAGGCATTCCTTGTAAAGCTGAATAG